>JANMUI010000842.1:0-19848 GCA_031391405.1 Betaproteobacteria bacterium | reverse complement strand
GCGGGCGCGACGATGCCCGCGCCATCGGTGCCGCGGTGAAAGCACTGGGTATCAAGGTTGACCGTGTTATCGCAAGCCCGGTCTGCCGCACGATGGAAACGGCGCGTCTCATCTTCGGCCGTGCCGAGCCGAGCATGGACGTTCGCGGGGGACCCGGTGCGGTCAGTGCGCCCGAACGGTATGCACCACTACGCCGGCTCTTCGACGCCGGCGCGCCGCCCGGTGCGGTATTGGCGCTCGTGAGCCACGGCAATCCATTCTATGCAGTCGCTGGGCCGCCCTATCCCGCGGAAGGGGAAGGCGTGTTGATCCGTTCGCTCGGCAAGGACTTTGAAGTCGTGGCCCGCATCAAGGTCGACGAATGGGTAAAGTTGGTCGAAGCGGCGAGCAGGTAACGTGCCGAGCGAAGATCAACGTCCGCGCATGAATAATCGGTCGAGGTCGGACATCGACATCTGAAACCACGTCGGCCGGCCATGATTGCAGTTGCCGGCGCGCTCCGTTTCTTCCATCTCGCGCAGCAACGCGTTCATTTCGGCAATCGACAGGTTGCGATTCGCCCGGACGGCGCCATGACACGCCATGGTGGACAGCAACTCGTCCTGTCGCTGATTGAGCACATGCGAAATGCCGTGATCACGAATATCGCGCAGGAGCGCGCGCGCGAGCTCGGGTACATCGCCGTCGATCAGCAGTTCCGGGGCACCGCGTACCGCCAAGGTGGTGGGCGACACCGGCGCGATCTCGAACCCGATCGATCCGAGCGACTCACGGTGTTCCTCGGCTGCTGCAACATCGAGCGGATCCGCCGCGAAGGTGATCGGAATCAGCAATGCCTGCGCGGTCACTTTCTGCGCGTCCATGGCGCGCTTGAGCTTCTCGTACAAGATGCGTTCATGCGCGGCATGCATGTCGACCAGCACCAATCCGGCGTGGTTCTGCGCGAGAACGTAGATGCCGTGCAATTGCGCGAGCGCATAGCCTAGCGAATGCTCGCTTGCGCCATGCGTTGTCAGTCGAGCGGGCGGAGGCTCCTGCAACACATTCGCCATCGGCGAACGCTCGCGCAGCGCCGAGATCATCGCGGTATACGCAGCGACCGGTTGCGCCACTGCGAGCTCGCCTTGTCGTCCCATGAACGGCTGAAACGCGTTCATCGGGACAGGCGCGGGAGTTGCCTGGCGGCCGGTGAGCGCGAGCGACTTGCTCAACGCGCGAACGATGAACTGATGCACGGCGCGACTATCGCGAAACCGGACTTCCGTCTTGGCCGGATGGACATTGACATCGACGGCGATCGGATCGATATCGAGGAACAGTACGAACGCGGGGAAACGATCGCCGTGCATCACATCGGCGTACGCATCACGCGTCGCATGTGCGAGCAATTTGTCGCGGACGAACCGGCCGTTGACATACACATACTGCGCATCCCGATTACCGCGTCCAAGCGCAGGATCGCCCGCGAATCCGTGCAAACGTAATCCGGCGATCGACTCGTCTACCGGACGGCAGCCCTGCGCGAACGATTCGCCCAGGATCGCGGCGGCTCGTGCGATCGGTGTGGCGCGTGGATAGTGCGCCGTCACACGCCCGTTGTGCCGAAGCGACAGTGCGATATCGGGTCGCGCAAGGGCAATGCGCTGGAATGTATCCGCGCAGTGGGCGTATTCGGTTGCCTCCATGCGCAGAAACTTGCGTCGCGCCGGCGTATTGAAGTAAAGATCAGCGACATCGACCGTCGTGCCTTGCCCATGCGCTGCAGGTTCGATACCGCCAGGCGACCCGCCTTCGGCTTGAATGCTTGCACCGTATTGGGCGCCGGTTGCGCGCGATGCAATCGTCACGCGCGCCACCGAAGCAATCGATGCGAGCGCTTCACCACGGAACCCGAGCGTCGCGACACATTCGAGATCAGCCAATGAGGCGATCTTGCTGGTGGCATGCCGCGCCAGGGCGAGTGCAAGCTCATCGCGTGCGATGCCGGCGCCATCATCGGTTACCTTCATGAGCTTGACGCCGCCCTCGACGAGCGTGACCATGATGCTCCGCGCGCCGGCGTCAAGCGCGTTTTCCAGCAACTCCTTCAACACCGAAGCGGGTCGTTCGACGACTTCGCCGGCGGCGATCTGTCTGATCAGCGTCTCGGGCAGGAGCCGAATCGCGCTCATGCCTCTGCCGCTTCGACGATCTCGGCCGATGCGATTCGCACCAACTCATCCGGGCTCAAGCGGAACACCGTATTCGGATGACCCGCGGCAGCCCAGATTTCACTGAATGCAAAGAGCGACCGCTCGACCAGCCGCCGAATCGGCGCGTCATGACCGACCGGCGCGACACCGCCGATGGCAAAGCCGGTGGTCTCGCGAACGAACGCAGCGTTCGCTTTGCCGACCGGCTCGCCCACGATCAGTGCCAATCGGGTGAGGTCTATCCGCTTTGCGCCGCTTGACAGTACGAGCAAGGCCCGATTCGAGTTGACCAGCCGAAACACGAGCGAGTTGGCGATCTGCGCGACATTGCAACCCAGGGCATCGGCCGCGGCGCTCGCGGTGCGTGCCGAATCCGGCAGCACGACGATGCGATCGAGAATCCCGTGCGTGGTCAGTGCCTCGCGTACACGCACGACACGCGGGTGATTTTCGATCGCTGATGCTTGCGACATGACGCCGCACACTCTGGGTTGAAAGCGGGTTGAAAGTGGGATGAAAGCGGAGATCCGCGATTATAGTCGGTGGCCCCGCTACAATAGCGTCCATTCCCCGAACTGATCCGGATCCGAACGCCATATGGAGTTTCTCGCATTTTTCTGGGATGTGATCGTCCATCTCGACAAGCATCTCGCCGTCCTGCTTGGGCAGTACGGCACATGGGTCTACGCGATCCTTTTTGCGATCATTTTTTGCGAGACGGGTCTGGTGATTACCCCGTTCCTGCCGGGCGACTCGTTGCTGTTCGTTGCGGGCGCGCTCTGGGCCGCGAGCGGTCTTGACATCAATGCGCTCGCGCTCACCATCATCGTCGCGGCATTCTGCGGTGACAACGTCAACTATTTCATCGGACGAAAGCTCGGGCCGAAGGTCTTCAGGTTGGACGGTTCCCGCTTCTTCAACCGGTCGGCGCTCGACAAGACGCAGGCGTTCTATTTGCGCCACGGCGGCAAGACCGTGATCATGGCGCGATTCATCCCGCTGGTTCGCACGTTCGCGCCGTTCGTTGCCGGGATCGGCAAGATGTTCTACCCGCGCTACATCCTGTTCAGTGTCGTCGGGTCGCTGCTTTGGGTCGGGTTACTGGCGTACGGCGGGTACTTCTTCGGCAACATGCCGATCGTGAAGAGCAATCTGTCCATCGTGATCGCGGTCATCATCGTGATCTCGGTCGCACCGATTGCGGTCGAATACGTGCGCGCAAAGAGGCAGGCCTGACATGAGTGGTAGCGAGCGTGCTGTGGCATTGCCTTTGACCGGGTTGCTGATGGTCGAGCTCGGTTCGAGCGTTGCCGCACCCTTCGGTGCGCAGATCTTCGCTGACCTGGGCGCCACCGTGTTCAAGGTGGAGAACAAGCAGGGTGGCGACGATGCACGGGCCTGGGGCCCACCGTTCTGGCATGGTGCTGGGGCGGCGTTTCAGACCCTCAATCGGAATAAGCGTTCCGCTGCGATCGATCTGAAAGCACCGGCGGAGCGGGACGCGCTGGTACGCTTCATTGTCGAGCGAGCCGATGTGGTCCTGCAGAATATGCGACCCGGGCTCGTCGAGAAGCTCGGGCTCGATGCACTGACCCTGCGCAGAGCGAAACCGCAGCTCATCTATTGCAATCTCGGGGCATTCGGGTCCAAGGGTCCGATGCGCCATCACGCGGGTTACGATCCGCTCATCCAGGCGTTCGCCGGATTGATGAGCGTGACGGGCGAAGAAGGGCGTCCACCGGTGCGGGTGGTGCCCTCGATCATCGACATGACCACCGGCATGTGGTCGGTCATCGGCATTCTCGCAGCGCTTCGGCAGCGGGATTCGACCGGCGAGGGCTGCACGATCGATACTTCGCTCTTCGAGACGGGCCTGTCCTGGATGAATTTTTCCGTGGCGAACTATCTCGCGAGCGGAAGCGTGCCGCGTCGCACCGGCACTGAAGCAGCGATGCTGGTCCCCTACAAGGCATATCAGGCGAGCGACGGTTACATGGTGATCGCCGCGGGCAATGACAGTCTTTTTCGTCGCCTGGCTGAGGTGCTCGGCCATCCGGAGTGGGTCGCGGACGAGCGGTTCAAGACCAATCCGGATCGTGTGAAGAATCGCGAGGCGATCAATCAGTACATCGACGACGTGCTCGCGACGAACACGCGATCCCATTGGACGCGCGCGTTGGAGCAGGCCGGCGTTCCGTGCGGTCCGCTGCAAACGACGGACGAAGTGCTCACCCATCCGCAAACCGAAGCAGTTGAAATGCTGCAATCGACACCGGACGGCAAGATGCGATTCGTCGGCGTGCCAATCCGCTTCGATGGCGAGCGCCCGGACATTCGCAAGGGTCCGCCGGCCCTGGGCGAACACACCGATGAGATTCTGCGTTGACGTTTGCCCTCTACGCCGGACGGCGCGACCCACAACCACGACTGAACGAGTAATGAGCACATTCGAAACCCTTCAAGTCGACCGTCTCGAAGGCGGTCTCATGCTGGTCACCTTGAATCGCCCTGACGTGCGCAACGCCACCAATACGCAGATGGGGCGCGAGCTGCGCGAGCTCTTCGTTCCGCTCAAGTTCACGCCGGGCGACGTGCGTTGCGTGGTCATTACCGGTGCGGGCGACAAAGCCTTCTGCGCTGGTGGTGATCTGAAAGAACGCCATGGGATGACCGATGAAACATGGCGCCTGCAACATGCCATTTTCGAGGAGGCGTTCTACGCAATCATCGACAGCAGCGTGCCGGTGATTGCCGCCGTCAACGGTGCCGCATTCGGTGGTGGTCTGGAGATGGCGCTTTGCTGTGATTTCATTTACGCGGTCAAAGGCGCCCGGCTGGCTTTGACCGAAGTGCGTTTGGGCATCATGCCGGGCGGTTGCGGCACGCAGAATCTTCCCCGCGCGGTGGGCAACCGTCGGGCCAAGGAGCTCATTCTTACTGCGCAGCCGTTCACCGCCGAAGAAGGTTACGAATGGGGCATGATCAATCGCGTGTGCGAGCCGGCCGAGCTCGTTCCCATTGCACTTGCCACCGCGCGTCGCATCTGCGAGAACGCGCCGCTGTCGGTGCGCCAGGCCAAGAAATCGATCGACTATGGAACGCAGATGGATATTCATTCGGCGATCGTCTTCGAGGTCCAGGCCTATGAGCGCATGATCAGCACGGAAGATCGGCATGAGGGTGTGCGGGCGTTCAACGAGAAACGCACACCGAATTTCAAGGGTCGATAGGAGACCAGCGTAATGCAGCAATCCGTAGCAAACGATGCAGGCCTTATCTCCATCCCCTTTGGCGACGATCACCGCGAGATTCGCGATGCGATTCGCGCGATCTGCAAGAATTTCCCGGCGGCCTATTGGCGCAAGCTGGAAGACAACGATGCCTACGCCGAGGAGTTCGTGCAGGCGCTGACCGAAAGCGGGTACCTCGCCGCGCTCATCCCGGAAGAGTACGGAGGTTCGGGATTGCCGGTGCGTGCGGCCGGCGTGATCCTCGAGGAAATTCATGCCTCGGGTTGCAATGCGGCGGCCTGCCATGCGCAGATGTACATCATGGGCACGGTGCTTCGGCATGGCAACACCGACCAGAAGCGTCGCTACCTGCCCGGCATCGCAAGCGGCAAGCTCCGCCTGCAGGCATTCGGCGTCTCGGAACCCACGACCGGTTCGGATACGACGCGATTGAAGACGCGCGCTGTCCGCGAAGGCAACCACTATGTTGTGAACGGCCAGAAGATCTGGACCAGTCGCGCGCACAAATCCGACCTGATGCTCTTGCTCGCGCGCACCAAGGCGCTCGAGGAATGCACCAGCCGCTCGGATGGCCTGTCGGTGTTTCTGGTGGATATGCGAGAGGCCGTCGGCAGCGGCCTCACCTTGCGCCGCATCGACACGATGGTGAATCACCAGACCAACGAAGTCTTCTTCGACAATCTGCGCGTGCCGGTGGAGAACCTGATCGGCGAGGAGCATCGCGGATTTCGCTACATCCTCGACGGGATGAATGCCGAGCGGATTCTTGTCGCGCATGAATCGCTCGGTGATGCACGCTTCTTCACTGCGAAGGCGGTCGAATACTCGAAGCAACGCGTCGTTTTCAATCGGCCGATCGGTCAGAACCAGGGCGTGCAGTTTCCGATCGCCAGGGCGTACGCCGAATGGAAAGCGGCGGATCTCATGGTGCGTACCGGCTCGGCGCTATTCGAAGCCGGAAGGCCCTGCGGCGAGGAAGCGAACATTGGCAAGCTGCTGGCGGCCGACGCCGCCTGGAATGCGGCCGAAGCCTGTATGCAGACCCACGGCGGATTCGCGGTCGCACGTGAATTCGATGTCGAGCGTAAATGGCGCGAATGCCGGTTGATGCAGATCGCGCCGATCTCGACCAATATGATTCTCAACTACATCGGCGAGCACGTGCTGGGCATGCCGCGTAGCTACTGACGACCTCGAGCGGCGTTCCGGTCGCGGCGAGCGTCGATCGATTCAACGTCGGATTGGCCGCGAAGTAGCGCTTGATGCCGGTGACGATCGCGCGGGCGAGGCGGTCCTGGTGCGCGTTGTCCGCGAGTTTGCGCTCTTCCTCCGGGTTGGTAATGAACGCGGTCTCGACCAGGATCGAGGGGATGTCCGGCGCCTTCAGTACCGCGAACCCGGCCTGCTCGACTTGTTGCTTGTGGAGCGTGTTGACACCGCCCAGCTCTTTCAGCACGGATCGACCGAGCTTCAGGCTATCGTTGATCGTCGCGGTCTGCGACAGATCGAGCAAGGTCTGGGCGAGATGCCGATCCTTGCTGCCGAGGCTGACGCCGCCAATCAGATCGGCGTCGTTTTCGCGCTTGGCAATCCAGTTCGCCGCTACGCTGGTTGCGCCGCGCTCCGACAATGCGAACACCGATGACCCGCGCGCATGCGGATGGATGAAGGCATCGGCATGGATCGACACGAAGAGATCGGCCCGCACGCGACGCGCTTTCTCGACGCGCGCATTCAACGGGACAAAGTAGTCGTCGTCGCGGGTCAAGACCGCGCGCATATTCGGTTCGGTCGCGATCATTGCCGCCAGACGCTTGGCGATCCCCAAGGTGACGCTCTTCTCCCACGTGCCGCGTGAGCCGCGCGCGCCCGGATCTTCGCCACCGTGACCTGCGTCGATGACCACGGTAAAGGTGCGCGCGGGCAGCGCGTTCGGGAGGGTCTTGCCGGATTGACCGGCCTCTCGCGCAGGTGTCTTGCCTTCAATCGATTTCATTTCGGGTTTCGTGCCCGATAGCGTGGGCGATTCTCGCCGACTGCTCGGGCCGTCCTGCTGCGTGCTGGTGCCCGGGACCGCGGCTCCAGGCGATTTGTTGTCGCGCGCATCACTCGGCAGCTCGAATCGATGCTCGTCTTTCCTGAGCAACGCCAGCAGCGGATCCATCTGGACTGCCGGATAGATGTCGACCACGAGGCGATGCCCATAGTCACCGACCGGCTTCAGCGCAAACGCTTGTGGTTTCACCTCGGCTTTGAGGTCGAGCACCACGCGCACCACGTCCGGCTTGAATTGCCCGGAGCGAAGGCCCTGGATATACGGATCGTTGGCAAGAATCTTACCTTCGATCTCCTGCCTGAGACTGCCGTGATCGACGTCCCGAAGGTCGATGATGAGCCGATCGGGATTGGTCGCGAAGCTGACGGAATAGTTGATCGGATTGCGCGATTCGAAGGTGAGTCGCGTGTATTCCTGTGCCGGCCATACACGCACCGACTTGACGATCTCCGCTGCATGAAGCGGGACGGTGCCGGCACATGCGATCACGAGGGCGGCGAGCAGGTGCCTCATCATGCAATGCGCGCGATACTCGATGGCAAGATTTTCATGAGCTGCTGTCGACACCGGTCGCCCAATTCAGTAGTCGCTTCGATCGTTACGTCGCGCCCGCTATCGCGGACAACGAACCGAATCTGCAAGTCCTCGTGGGGAAGCATACCGAGTGCTTTTTCGGGCCATTCGACGAGACAGACGGCATCACCACCGAAATACTCTCGGAAGCCGCTATCGTCCCATTCGGCAACGCTTTTCATTCTATATAAATCAAAGTGATATAAGTCTAACCTAGAAAACACGTAAGGTTCAACTAGGCTAAATGTCGGACTTTTGACTTTTCCGGCATATCCAAGGGCCTGGATCAGGCCTCGAACCAAGGTCGTCTTGCCCGCGCCGAGGTCTCCCGAGAGAAAGATGACGCTGCCAGGTGCGATGGCCGACGCGAGTGCGGCACCGAGGGCGCGCGTTGCAGTTTCGTCCGGGAGATGCAGGTGCATGAAGGTGGGATTAGAGTGACGAATCGAATGATGCAGCGGGCTTAGGTGATGCAGTGAATCTGACCGAACCACACATCCCCGACCTAGTTGCGCGGCTCGATCTTGCATCGCTCGCTCGCGCGATCAAGCTGTGGGGTCATGAATTCGGCTTCCAGGCGGTGGGTATCACAGATGCCAATCTTGATGACGCCGAGCGGGGCCTCGTCGATTGGCTCGAGGCCGGGTTTCACGGCACGATGGATTATATGTGGCGGCATGGCACCCTTCGCACGCGGCCGGCTGCGTTAGTGCCCGGTACCGTGCGGGTCATTTCGGTGCGCATGGACTACCTGCCTGATGCCGCTCCGAGCGAGACCGTGCTCGCGGATGGCCAAAAGGCATTCATTGCCCGCTATGCGCTCGGGCGCGACTACCACAAGGTGCTGCGCAAGCGCCTCCAATCGCTGGCTACCCGCATTGAGGAGGAGATTGGCCCCTTCGGGTATCGCGTCTTCACCGATACCGCACCCGTCATGGAAGTTGAGCTGGCCCGCAAAGCTGGGATCGGATGGCGCGGTAAGCACACACTGTTGTTATCGCGGGAAGCGGGGTCGTATTTTTTTCTCGGCGACATCTATATCGATCTGCCGCTGCCCGTCGACGCGCCCGCGACCGAACATTGCGGAACCTGCACGCGGTGCATCGACGCGTGTCCGACCGGGGCAATTACCGCACCCTATCGCCTCGATGCCAGGCGATGCATTTCGTATCTCACGATCGAGCTCAAGGACAGCATTCCGGTCGCGTTGCGCCCGCTCATCGGGAATCGCGTCTATGGCTGCGATGACTGTCAGATGGCCTGTCCCTGGAACTCGTTTGCGCAGGTGTCCGAGGAGCCGGATTTTCGAGTCCGGCATGGACTTGATGCGGCGCAACTGGTCGAGCTGTTCGCCTGGTCGGAGGCGAAGTTCCACCAGCGCATGGCGGGATCGGCGATTCATCGGATCGGTTACGAGCGATGGCTGCGCAATGTTGCGGTCGGACTTGGCAACGCGCCGGCGAGTGAAGCCATTGTCGCAGCGCTCCGTGCCCGAGCCGATGATCCCTCACCGCTTGTGCGCGAACACGTCGAGTGGGCCATCGCGCAACACGCGGCACCCGGATAGTCGATGGTAAAGTCGCCGCATTCACGAACGGATCCGGACATGACCAACGCACTTCGAGAACGACAGTGGCCAGCAGCAGGCGCCAGCAGCGCGCCGTATTGGGTGTTTCACGATGCCGACAACTACGCGCGCGAGCAGGAACGCATTTTTCGCGGACGGGCGTGGCATTTCATCGGTCATGAGGTCGAAGTGCCGGAGCCGGGCGCCTTCAAAAGCACCCGCATTGGGGATTCCCCGGTGCTCCTGGTGCGGGATGAAGAGGGCCAGTTGCGCGCCATGCTCAACCGCTGCGCGCATCGCGGCAATCTCGTCTGCATGAAGGAAATGGGCAAGGTCGAGGAATTCTATTGCGTCTACCACGCATGGATCTACGATCTCAAGGGCAACCTCAAGTCGGCGGCATTTCGGCGTGGCATCAAAGGCGAGGGCGGTCTGCCGGCGGATTTTCGCCTCGAAGACCATGGTCTGCAGAAGCTGCGATGCGAGTCATTCAGCGGTCTGGTGTTCGCGACCTATGCGAAGGACATGACGCCCTTGGCCGAATGGCTGGGGGATGTCGGCAACGGCATTCGCCGGGTGATTCGAAAGCCGGTGAAGATCCTCGGCTATGACACGCAGCGGATCAACGCGAACTGGAAGAATTACCATGAGAATCCGCGCGATTCGTACCATGCCAATATTCTGCATTCTTTCTACGGCACATTCGGCATGTCACGCCAGTCGCAGGAATCCGCGATGATCATCGACACTGCCGGGCGCCACCAGTATTTCTACACGAAGCCCGGCACCGAGAAGAACACCCCGGACTATCAGGAAACCGCGACGAACCTGCGCTCGCACAACGAGAAGTATCGGCTTGAAGATACCGCGCTCCTCAAGTGGGAAGACGAGATCGGGGACGGCGTGAGTATCCAGATCCTTTCGGTGTATCCGACCTTCGTACTGCATCAGATCGGCAACAGCCTCGCCACGCGCCAGCTCGTCCCGACCGGACCGCTCAGTTGCGACCTGCACTGGACCTACTTCGGATTCGCCGACGACACAGAGGCAATGCATGAAATGCGCCTGATGCAGACCAATCTGGTCGGTTCAGCCGGGCTCGTCTCGATGGAGGACGCCGCCGTCTGCAACATGATCCGTCGCGCGACGGGTGGCTCGCTCGATGAGGCGTCGGTCATGCAGATGGGCGGGAAGGATCTCGACAGCGGCGGCAGCTCGAAACTGTCGGAACGCGGGCTGCGCAATTTCTGGCACACGTATCGCACGGATATGGGGTTGTGAGATGGTCGAAGTCGACGACAAGACATTTCGCGCCATCGAAAATCTGCTCTACGAATGGGCGCGCGCAATCGATGAAAACCGCTCCGAGTCGCTCGCTGCGCTCTTGATCGAGCAGGGCGAATACAAGGTGGTCTCGCGCTTCAATCTGGATCGCGGGCTGCCGGTCGCGCTGATCCACACGAAATCGCGGGCCCAATTGCGCGATCGCATTACATCGATGCGGGTGGCGAACATCTATGAGCCGCATCATTATCGGCACCTGGTGTCCGGCGTGCAGGTGGTCGGCGTCGCCGACGGTGCGTATGAGGTCCGCGCGAGCTACAGCGTCATCCGGATCATGGATCATGACGGTTCCATGATGGTATTCGCATGCGGGCAGTATCAGGACACGGTGGTGTTCGAGCGCGGTGAGGCGTTGTTCAGGCGGCATCAGGTTACCTACGACTCGCGGGCGATCGATACCCTCCTTGTCTTGCCGCTGTAATAGGGCGCGCTTAGCCTGGAAGCTGGCGAACCGTTGTTGGGGCGCGGAAACTTGTGGGACCGCCCGGGACTATTCGGGGTCGGTTCGCTGTTAACCCGAGTGCCGCTACTTCGTCATGTAACGACGGGTAGTTCCGGCCGCAGCAGGTTCCCCACCAATCATCCAGGAGGTGTCATATGAAAAGGACGCAGATGCGCACGCTCGCAATAGTCGGTGCTGCCCTAGCTTTCGGTGCTGCCACACCGACTCTGGCGACCGATGACAAAGACGACAAATTCGGCGCGAAGCTCTCCGGGTACAACGAGGTTCATTTTATTGCGGGCAATGCGGCGGCGACCCCGCCCGCTGCTCCCGCGCTCCGTGGCGCCGTATCGACCAAGGCAAAGGGGAGGTTCAAGGCTGACATCAACGATGCGGCGAAATCGATCTACTACGAGCTGAGCTACGAGGACCTCGAGGGGACGGTGACGCAGGCGCATATCCACTTCGGTCAGCATCACTCAGTCGGTGGCATTGTTGTATGGCTCTGCGGTACCGGCGCAGCCGGTACCGGTTTGGCCGGTCCTGCTGGCACTCCCACGTGTCCGGCAGCAGGTACGGTGACCGGTACAATCGCCGCGGCTCAAGTACTCGCCGTGACAGGACAAGGCATCGCGGCAGGCGAGTTCGACGAATTGGTCCGGGCGATCCGCGCAGGCGCGACTTACGCGAATGTTCACTCGACGCTGCACGCACCTGGAGAAATCCGCGGCCAGTTGCGCGAAGGTGGCGACCACCGGCATTGATTTTCGATTCCCGACCCTTTGCCCGACAACCCCGGGCACCACGAGTCGTCGGCTTAGCGCTCAATGCCAGTCCGCCGCGATACATTGCGGACTGGCGCGCTTGCCGGTGCTCGCGGACCGTGACGCCTCTTATCGCGCGCGACTCACCACTGTGATTCCGAGAAAGATCAGTGCCGCCCCGAACCAGTGGTAGGCAAACAGTCGTTCACCGAGAAAAAACACTGCGAACGCAATTGAGAAGAGCGGCAAGAGATAGCTGAATGCCGATGCGCGGCCCGGCCCGACGGCGAGCACCGCTCGATTCCAGAAGAGGTTCGCGAGCAGCGACGGGAAAAACGCTAGAACAAGCAGTGAAACCACCAGTCCTGTGCTCCACTGCACCGGCTGCGCGACCGCCGCCTCGATCGCCAACATCGGCAAGAGGGACACCACCCCACCGATCATCATCGTGGCAAGGGAGGCGAGTTGCGACAAATGCGCCGACCACCTTCGCAAGAGATTCGTGAAGACGCCCCAGATCGCGCAGGCGAGAATGATCGAGAAGTCGCCCGGGCTCAGCCGGAACTCGAGCAAGGTCGCAAGCTCGCCTTTGGTCACGATGCATACGACCCCGGCGAACGACGTCATCACGCCCGCCAGCCGGCCGGGTGACATCCGCTCATGCGAGAGCGGCACCGCAAGCAGGATCGTGAGGATCGGCGTCATTGCGCTCAAGAGGCTCGCGCTGGTCACCGTCGTATAGTGAATCCCGATGAACGCGAATGCCGAATTGAGGCCGCAGGAGAACGCACCGAGGATAAAGAGCTGCCACCAGTGGCTGCGAATCTTCGGCCATTCGGCGACCAGGGCGCGTGCCGCAAACGGCAAGAGCATCAAGAGTGCGAAGCTCCAGCGGAAGAAGGACATCATCACCGGTGGGATCTGGTCGCGGTAGGCGGCCACCAGAAGGTAGTTGAGCGACCAGAAAAATGTGGTCGCGACCAGGAGGGCGTACGCCTGGCGATCGGTAATGCGTCGGTTGGGGTCCAAGCGGAGCGGCGGGTCGAGTCGGTGGGGCAGCCCGCTATTCTATCGGCTGGCCTGTATGCTTCGCGCTTCCATTTCAAGCCGCTTGCCCGGAGCGCTTGATGAAAGCGTTCGAGCTCCGGCCGCACATTCACCAATGCGAATACGCTTTATCGGATTGCTCCTTTGGATGGCCGCGTTCGCGGTGCATGCGATGCCCGCCCACTCGCCTGTCCCGGGCGGCGTTGCGCGGGTGCGCATCGATACGGGTGACAGCATTTCAACGCTGGTTCCGCCGACCGTTCGATTCCAGGGACGGCGCATCCTGGTGGTTCGTGACGAGATCGGCTGGTTCGCGGTCGTGGGGATTTCGCTCGACACAAAGCCTGGGACCGTATCGTTGGCGATCGAGGCGCCCGCCGGTCCGCGATCACAGTCCTTCGAGGTCATCGCGAAGAACTATCCGGTGCAACGGCTCACTATTGCAGACCAGCGCAAAGTCGATCCGTCCGCCGACGACATGAAAAGGATAAATCGCGAACAGGAAACCCTCAATCGCATCCGCGCACACTGGGAACCGATCGACCCGGTCGATCTTGATTTGATATTACCGGCCGAAGCCCCGCTTAGCAGCCGGTTCGGGCTGCGACGCGTGTTCAATGGACAAGCACGCAGTCCGCACAACGGCCTCGATCTTGCAGTCCCGCGAGGAACGCCGATTCACGCTGCGGCAGCTGGGGTGGTCACTCACACTGGGGATCTCTTTTTCGCGGGCAACACGGTGTTCGTGGACCACGGGCAGGGCTTCATTACGATGTACTGCCATCTTGACGAGATTGCTGCACGGGTTGGCGAGCGTGTCGCGCGTGGACAGCGCCTTGGCCGGTCCGGCATGACCGGGCGGGTCACGGGCCCGCATCTCCATTGGTCGATCTACCTGAACGGATCCGCGGTCGATCCGGAGCTGTTTCTACCGCGCTAGAAACGCGTTTTCGCACCGTTTCACCGTGACGACTCAACAGGTGTGGCGATCACATTGGAGGTCGAGCCGGCGGTCGAGCAGAGTTGTGATGGCCGATCCGGCGTGTCTGCCCTGAATTTTCTCGGTCTATCGCGAAAGATCTATGAACCATTTTCGTGAGCTAGGCAATTCATTGGGAGACGCGGCAGACCGAAAGTCCGCCGGCCTCAACCGATTGTTGATCCCGTTTGCCGGAGCCTGCCCATGATGACCAAAGCCGAGATCGAGCGCACGATCGAGTGCAATCGCCAATGGTTCAGTACGGTCGAACCGCGCACCGCACCGCCCTCGGTGCTGGAGCCTGAGCAGAAATCCGAAACGGTGACGCTGATCATCGCCAACGTCGTGGGCGCAGCGCTCCTTGTCCTATTGATGGTAGGTGCACGTGGATCGCTGCAGGCGGAGCGGCCGGCGAGCGCGCGGTCGACGGATTCACATGTACCGGCCATCCGTCCCGCAGCCGATGTCAACGACCGCGAATCGAACCCATCACTATCGATCGCGTGGACGCATAACACCGGTCCGCAGGAGCGCTAGTCGCGCGTTGCGGCCGCCCCGCGCGCCGGCTTGGCACCCTTCGGGCTGCTGATTACTTCCGCGTCGTCGGCGCGTTCCGAGAGCTCGGAATAGAAATAAATTCCATAGGTGAAGCGCCGCTTTTGCTCCAGCCCCTTCGCATCCTTCCGCTCGAGCTCCAACGCGCGGCGATTCACGGCCTTGATTGCCTGCATCCCCATGCTGTCGGATAGCTTGCGCAGCTCCGCGATCGAGGCTTGCGAAAGCTCCGAGTAATGCACGCTACGCTCGAAGAAAGGCGGGCGCTCGCCCAGCACGTTGTGGGTCGCGGCGGCGGCGTGATCGTGCAGGTTGTGGCCGAAATAGAACGCCTTCTCCGCGGTGTCGCCTTTCGGAACGAACGCTTCGGTATCGAGAACGACGTGATCATCGTCATTCACGTGTACGACACCCAGACGCTGTAGCTCGTCCAGGACCGCGCGCGATCGGATGTCCTTGCTCACGCTTTCCACCAGCCCTTCGAACGACAACACACCACCGGCGCTCGCGAGTCGAGGGAGAGGCTTCGGGTGCCCACCGCGGGTCGAATAGGGCGAAGTGGTCGTCCAGATCGCCACCAGCTGGGCACCGAGGGAAACCGAGGAAGGAATGATTTCATCCACATTCATCGGTTCGTTGCGAAGGCGCCTGACATCCTTGCGGTGCACGCCGGTAAGCAAGCTGATCCGGCTGTCCGTTTGCGGTTTGCCTTCGATCTTGAAGTCGCGAACGGCGACTTCCACCATCACCTGCTTCAGGAGTTCTGCGATCGCCGAAAAATTGATGTTCCGGGCGAGCATGAGCCGCGCCAGCGGTCTTAGCACCTGCTTCAAAGCAGTGACGATCGCCGATTGCGGGTCGATTGCGGAATTCTGGGCAAGATTGGACATACGCAGGCCGGACTCCAACCTCGCGGACGGTCGAATGATTGTCCGCGGAGGTTCGGATGTTTGTCCTTGGGGACGGTGGATGCCCCTATCCTACACCAGCGTGGGAAATATTCTCAGCGGGAGGGAATAAAAAGCTGTGACGCATTCCGGCATGAGAATCGATTCCGGTTACTGCAGAGATTCGCCGAAAATCATTGTCAAACCCGAGCCTTGACGGCTTTGAAGCAGATGCACACCGGATAATCAGGATCATGGCGATTCAGAACGTCGCGATCGATTTCTTCCATTGCCAGACCGTTCAGAAAGGCACACGCGGTATCCACATTGCCGAACGACTCGATGCTCACCTCGGCGAACGCTTCGCGCAGCAGACGTTCCCACGACTGGACGGTGAACGAGAAGTAGTGACCCCAGCGCTCGGCGTCATGGCGGCTGATTTGGGTGATACCGGCGACGCTGCCGATCAAGACACCCCCCGGTTTCAGGAGCGCCGCCGTGCTGCGAATAGCCGCACGCGTTTCATAAATGAAATTGTAGACCTGCGTCGCGATCATGAGATCGAACGTTGGTCCGATCGACGGATCGCCGGCGTTCAGGTCGACGACCACGCAATCGTGGGTTCCGTCGTCTGCAATCTCGAGGTGACTCGCGGTGAAGTTCGGGAAGAATCGTTCGAGGTATGTGGTCTCCCCTACCTCCACTGCCGATCCCGTCTTTGTGGAGGAATGTTGGGCAAGGTATCCCTCGATCCAATAACGATCGAGCGAAGTGCCCCGATCAACGCCGAATACGCGCGAAACAGGCTCCCCCGGCCGCTTGACCACACGAAGGCGTTTGAGCGGTCGGGCGAGCCGCTGCAGGTGGTACACGAGGCCTGAATAAGTGAGTCGCACGATACTCCCTGTTCGTCCTGCGGCGACGCTCGAGCAAAGCGTCGGCTGACCGCGCCAAGGATAGCTGACAACTTCTTGTCGAACCACGAAGTGCCATGCGGTAACCTTTCATTTTATTGCATCGACAGGGTGTAGATCGAGATGAATTCGCGAACATTCAAGATGCTGGCCACTGCGGCGGCCATCGTGGTGAGCGGATGTATGCAGACGGATTCCAATCCGCTTACATACGAGCCGGAGATGGGACAGCTTGGCAAGGACTCCGTCTGGGCCCCCACACCCGACCGGTTGATCACGCGGATGCTACAGATGGCAGATACCCGTCCCAACGATCTTGTCATCGATCTGGGATCTGGTGATGGTCGCATTCCGGTCATGGCCGCGAAGCAATTCGGGGCGCGCGGAATCGGCGTGGAATTCGATGCCGATCTCGTCGCCTACTCGGTCCGTCTTGCCGCGCGCATGGGAGTCGCGGAGCGCGCGACGTTCATACGCCAAGACCTCTTCGAGACGGATCTTTCCCGGGCGAGTGTGGTGGCGATGTATATCGGCCCCGAAGTGACGATGAAGTTGCGGCCCAAGCTCTTGTCGCTCAAACCGGGCACTCGCGTCGTCACCCACCAGTTCACGATGGGCGATTGGGAGCCCGACGAGATGGCGCGGGTTGAGAATGCGCCGGGGTATCTGTGGGTCGTACCGGCGCGGGTGGAGGGACGCTGGCGTCTGCAATTCGCCGATCAGCACTTTGCAATCGACATGAAGCAACATTTCCAGATGCTGTCGGGCTCGGCGTCGATCAACGGCAAATCCTCGCCGCTGCTTGCCGCGCGCGTTCGCGGCGAATCGATCCGCTTTTCGATCATCGATGCGAACGGGGATTCACGCACATTTACCGGCACGATCGGCGCGGGAACGATGCAAGGCATGACGCGGGCACAGGTCCGCGGCGAAGCACACGCCGCCTGGAGCGCACGGCAAGAGTAGCCACATGTAGGAATTGGGTTCGCCGTATTCAGGATCATTCCGGTTCCTGCATCGACCATCAGGAATCTGCGCCATGCGCCACGCGAGTTCCTAACCCATCAACGGCCGATAGCGGATGCGATGCGGCTTGTCCGCGTCATCGCCCAGGCGCTTGCGGCGATCGGCGAGATAGTCCGCATAATTGCCCTCGAACCAGACGACCTGGCTGTCCCCTTCGAACGCAAGCATGTGGGTGGCGATGCGGTCGAGGAACCAGCGGTCGTGCGAGATCACCACTGCGCATCCGGGAAAATCGAGCAGCGCCTGCTCGAGTGCGCGCAGCGTCTCCACGTCGAGGTCGTTGGTGGGTTCGTCCAAGAGCAGCACATTGCCGCCGCTTCGCACCAGTTTGGCGAGGTGCACGCGATTGCGTTCGCCACCCGATAACTCGCCGACGAGTTTCTGCTGATCACCACCCTTGAAATTGAATCGTCCTACATAGCCCCGGCTGGGCGTCTGGTAATTGCCGACCTGGATCATGTCCAGACCGTCGGAGATTTCTTCAAACACCGTCTTGGTGTTATCAAGCGAGTCGCGGCTCTGATCGACATAGGAAAGCTTTACCGATTCGCCGTGCCGGAGCTCTCCTGAATCGGGCTTTTCCTGGCCGGTCAGCATGCGAAACAGCGTGGTCTTCCCTGCGCCGTTTGGGCCGATGACGCCGACGATCCCGCCCGGTGGCAGCCGGAACGATAAGCCGTCGAACAAGAGCTTGTCGCCGAAGGCTTTACGCAAATTATCGGCCTCGATCACCATGCCGCCCAATCGCGGGCCGGGCGGAATGTAGATCTCGTTCGTCTCGTTCCTGGCTTGATACTCGGTCGAGGCGAGCTCATCAAATCGTGCTAGCCGTGCTTTGCTCTTCGCCTGGCGAGCTTTCGGATTGGTCCGCACCCATTCGAGCTCCTGCTGCATCGCCTTGATCCGCGAAGCCTCTTGCTTGGTTTCGTCCGCGAGGCGCTGCTCCTTTTGTTCGAGCCACGACGAGTAGTTGCCTTCCCACGGGATGCCGTAACCACGATCGAGCTCGAGAATCCAGCCGGCGACGTTATCGAGGAAGTAGCGATCGTGGGTCACCGCGATCACGGTGCCGGGATAGCGTTCGAGGAATTGTTCGAGCCATTGCACCGACAGCGCATCGAGATGATTGGTTGGTTCATCAAGGAGCAGCATGTCGGGCTCCGAGAGCAGGAGCCTGCAGAGCGCCACCCGGCGCCGCTCGCCGCCCGAGAGCTTGTCCACTTCGGCGTCCCACGGCGGCAGGCGCAGTGAATCCGCCGCGATATCGAGGCGCCGTTCGATTTCCCAGCCCTGGACGGCGTCGATCTTTGCCTGCAGCTCGCCCTGTTCCTCGAGGAGCTTGTTCATCGCCTCGTCGTCCATCGGCTCTGCGAATTTTTCGCTGATCTCGTTGAACCGATTGATCAGCGCAAGAATCGCGGCGACCCCCTCTTCGACATTGCCGCGAACGTTCTTGGTCGAATCGAGCTCGGGCTCCTGCGACAGGAGGCCGATGCGCATACCCGGTTGCGGAATGGCCTCCCCATCGAACTGTTGATCGAGTCCTGCCATAATACGCAGCAGGCTCGATTTTCCTGAGCCGTTGAGTCCCAGCACGCCGATCTTCGCGCCAGGAAAAAAATTGAGCGAAATGTTCTTCAGAATGACACGTTTGGGCGGTACAACCTTGCTTACCCGACGCATCGTGTAGGCGTATTGGGCCATGGATTCCGGATCTGCGGCCGCAAGCAGCCACGAATAAAAGGAAGGAGCGAAAAGTATGCGGATTATGCGGGATTCACCGCCGCGCCGGACGCTCGCATCCATTTTCTTCGAAGCTGCGTAATCCTCGACGATGATGGAATTCTCCACTCATTCGCGCGCTGCGATTCGCCAAACACGGCCGGCATCACTCATGCCTGCAATCGCTCTTTCGCTGGCCGTCCATGCCGGCGCGTTGGTGATCGTCCCGCATATCGGCGCGCAGATGATAGAGCCCATCATCGACGCGCCGGTCATTGCCCTTAGGTTCATCGAGCCCGTCGCACCGCCGGCGCCTGCCGTGGCAGTCCCGCACCGACCGGAACATGTCCATCCGGACCCGCAGCCGATCAAGGCAGTACAGGTGCCCGCGCGTCCTCGCGAGCAGCAGGCGCCGCCGCCGGCGGCCATCGTGCCCGTGCCGCCTGCGCCGATCGAGCATGCCGGCGATCCGGTAATACGCTCGGCCCCGGTCATTGATACGCCTCCCGCCGCCCCATCGATCGTGGCC
>JANMUI010000840.1:0-3117 GCA_031391405.1 Betaproteobacteria bacterium | reverse complement strand
CAGAATGTCGAATGACTGTGTAGCCGTCGGGTTACGCTCCGCTTATCCGACCTACGATTTTGGAGAATCCGTGAGCGGACGGTCGCACGCCGTCGACACGCCTGCGTTACCCTTCGACGGGCTCAGGGCGAACGGAGGCTTGCGGACAGACGGGCTAAAGTAAGCGCCACATCACCCCTTTTTCGCGCCCAGCACTTCCTCCGTGTGTTGCCCGAGCCCCGGCGGGCTTCGCACCGGGCGCTGCGCCGCGACCGCCCGCCACGGCATGCCTGCGATCGGAATTTTGCGTCCTGACCCGGGTGGATACTCCACTTCGATGAGCATGTCGCGCCCGGTGACTTGGGCATGCGCGAGGATCTCGGGGAGCGTATTGATCGGCTCGGCCGGAATGCCGGCTGCATCAAACGCGTCGAGCCAGTACGCGGCCGGGCGGCTTCGCAGGATCGCATCGACCGCGGGAACGAGCGCCGCACGATTTTCGTTGCGCATGGGTTGGGTGGCGAAGCGCGGGTCGGCGGCGAGCGCGCGGCATTCGGGTAACGCACACACGCTGCCCCAGGTCTTTTCGTTGGTCACAGCGATCACGATCTCGCGATCGGCGGTACGAAAACTTTCATACGGCGACATCAGCGGATGCCCATTGCCCCAACGTTTCGGCGGACTTTGCGACTGGCCGGACATTCCCCAGGCCGCGATCGCCTGACCGAGCAGCGCAACCATCCCATCCAGCATGCTGATATCGATGAAGCGTCCCTTCCCGGTCACTTTGCGCTCCATCACCGCGCCCATCAATGTAATCACCGCCGAGAGCCCGCCCATCACATCGGCGACCGGTGCGGCCGCCTTGACGGGCCTGCCTTCAGGCTCTCCGGTGAGCGACATGAGGCCGCTCACTGCCTGCACCATCAGATCCACGGCGGGACGACTCGCCATCGGCCCACTTTGTCCATACCCGCTGATCGAGCAGTAGAGGATGTCGGGCCGCACCGCACGCATCGCTTCATAGTCGAGTCCGAATCGCTTCATCGTTCCGGGGCGAAAATTTTCCACGAACACGTCTGCGGTGCGTGCGAGCTCGAGGCAGGTCGAGCGCCCGTCCGGAGTGTGCAGGTCGAGCGCGACCGAGCGCTTGTTGCGATTGAAGCCAAGGAAGGTTGGGCCGGCGTCCGCAACGAACGGCGGACCCCAGAAGCGCGTCTCATCGCCCGCACCCGGCATTTCGAGTTTGATCACATCGGCGCCAAGATCCCCCAAGGCCATCGTCGCCAGCGGACCGGCGAGCGCACGCGTCGCATCAAGCACGCGCAGGCCTGCGAGTGGCCCGGCATCCTCGGTCGAGCTGATCGCATCGCTCATCGCGGACCCACCAGAAATACCGGCATCAGTTGGCCCAGCTCCAGCACGCGAAAGTCCACCCGCGCCGGCGCGTCGATCACGATCGGACCGGGATCGGCGATAAAGCGCGTCAGGATGTGGACGCCTTCATCGAGTGCCACCAGCCCCACGGTGTAGGGCGTTGAACCAGCGAACGCCGGATGCGGCGCCCGATGCACTTCGCTGAAACTGTAGACCGTCCCGCGCCCGCTCACGGCTTTCCATTCGAGATCGCTCGCCCCGCAATCGGTGCAGACGATCCGCTTCGGATGAAACGGCTTCGCGCAATGGCGGCACCATTTGAGCGCAAGCTCGCGGCGTTTCACCGCGGCCCAATACCCTTCGGTTTCAGGGGATGGCTGATAGAGCCCGATGAAATGCTCGCCCGCCATGAGCGGCAAACCCTCCGACCAATCCACTTCACGTTCCTGCGCGCTCATCGCGTGGGCTCCTTCGAGACGATCACGACCGAGTGGCAAGCGAGTGGCCCGCCGTGGCCATGCACGATGCCGCACTCGACGTCAGCCACCTGACGTCCCTCCGCACGACCGTGGATCTGATCGATCGTCTCCTGCAGGTTGTAGAGGCCTTGCGCAACCTGGCCGAACGAGAGGTAGCCGCCATTGGTGTTGAACGGCAGCCCGCCGCCATAGTCGATGCCGCCGGATTGGACGAACGCCCCACCCTCGCCCACGCCGCAAAAACCGAGCTCCTCCAGCATCATGAGGTTCGCAAAGCTGAACGGTGCCGAGGTCTGCGCAATATCCATGTCAGCCGGCCCCACGCCGGCCATCGCATAGGCTTGCTTGGCGGCTACACCCGCGCCGGTACGAATCATGTTCGGGCCGTCTTCGAGTGGCGCGAAACCCCAGCTTCCCATCCGCTCGCCGACCCATTCGTGGGTGTTGCATTGGCCGAATCCGGCGAGATAGGTGAGCTCGGCATGACGTGCCCGCGCGATGTCGCTCCTCGTCAGCACGATCGCGGTGGCAATGCCGCCCGGATACCAGACCGCGCAATCGAGCATGCGCAAGGGCGAGGCGATCATCTTCGATGCGAGCACGTCCGCCACTGTGATCGGTCCTTTGCCGCGCATGGCCGCATAGGGATGATCGAGCGCCCAGTGCCGGTTCTCGACGGCGACGCGCGCGCTCATCGCGGGGGTTATCCCGTACTCATGCATGTACCGGCAAGCGAACTGCGCGTAGAGCGAGGGGGTCGACACGCCGTAGGGCGCTTCGAATTGGAGATCGCCCTCCCATGCGGCGTTCGAGCTGACCTGGTTCATCCAGACCCCGCTCGCCTCGTTGGTGACGCAGAGCGCATAGTCGATCACACCCGCATGCAGCGCAACCGCGCCGAGCTGGAGCGTGCCGAGCGCCCCGCCGCCGTGCGAGCTCACCTCCGAATCGAACATCGGCGCGATCTTCAGCTCGTTCAACAGGGCTTGGTTGTACTGCAGCACCATGTAGGCTTGCGGCGTGCGGCCGGTGAAGAGCGCCCCCACCTGATTGCGCTTGATGCCCGCCTTGCGCATTGCCTCGACCGCCGCGACCGCGCCTAACTGCAGCGGCGTTTTGCGTTCCGCATCGCCCCGTTGAACGATCGCGCGGCCGATCCCGACGATGGCACAGTGATTACCGATCAGGATAGAAGCCATCTCAAACACCCGCGCGGCCGCGAGTGGGGCGCTGGCCCCTCAGGGCTAGGCGCGGCCGAGGCCGTGTACTTGACGTACACAAG
>JANMUI010000777.1:0-9541 GCA_031391405.1 Betaproteobacteria bacterium | reverse complement strand
GGCAAATGCGTGACGCCGGAAATCTACGACAACGTGTTGTGGTATTTCGCGCGGCACGGCTATGTCGGGGTGAATATCGAATACCGCAATGGCGACAAGGCACCGTATCCCGGAGGATCGGTGGATGTGGGTGGTGCAGTTGCCTGGATCAAGGCCAACATCGCACGATTCGGTGGCGATCCCAATCAGATTCATCTGGCCGGGCATTCGGCGGGCTCCACCCATATCGCGACGTACGCGCTTGATCCCATCGTGCGGCCCGCGGCAGGCCCCGGCATTGCGAGTCTCATTTTGTTGTCCGGTCGGCTGCGTGTTGATGTGCATCCGGATAATCCGAACGCAGGCCCCGTCAAGATCTACTATGGTGCCGATCCCTCGCAATACGACAAGCGCTCATGCCTCACCTATGCTGAGAATTGCGATATGCCGGTCTTGATCGGCATCGCCGAATACGAGAATCCCTATCTCGATCTGTACGGCCTTGAATTCGCCCATCAGGTCGCGGTGAAAAGAAAGCGTGCGCCGCGGCTCGTCCGCCTGATGCATCACAATCACATTTCGCTCGTGGCGCACATCGGTTCGGAAGACGATGTCCTCGGCAGGGAGATCCGCGATTTCATGGCACTAGGGCGTTGAACCTCTACTAGGAGAGCATCGCATGGCAGCACAACGCATCAGAGGCGTTCTTTCGCCGGTCGTCACCCCGTTCAAGCGTGACTATGCGCCCGACGCCGAGCGCTTCATCAAACACTGCAAATGGTTGCTCGCGCACGGCTGCTCAGGCCTCGCGATTTTCGGCACCAACAGTGAAGCGAACTCGCTTTCGGTCGACGAGAAAATAGAGCTGCTGGACCGCCTTGTCGGCGCCGGTGTGCCCGCATCGAAACTGATGCCGGGCACCGGATGCTCGGCGCTCCCCGATTCAGTCAAGCTCACCGCGCATGCGGTGAAGGTGGGTTGCGGCGGGGTGCTGATGCTGCCGCCCTTCTACTACAAGGGCGTGCCGGACGAAGGACTCTTCCGTAATTTTGCCGAGATCATTCAGCGTGTGGGCGATGCACGGCTGCAACTTTATCTCTATCACATCCCGCCGGTGTCGCAGGTACCGATCTCGCTTGGCCTGATCGAGCGATTGCTCAAGGCCTACCCCGCGAACGTGGCCGGGCTGAAGGACTCATCCGGGGATTGGAGCAACACGAAAGCGGTGCTCGACCAGTTCGCGAAGACGGGGTTCGACGTGTTCCCCGGTAGCGAAGTGTTTCTCCTCGATGGCCTGCGCAATGGCGGCGTCGGCTGCATTACCGCGACCGGCAATGTGAATCCGGGACCGATCGACAAGGTCTATCAACACTGGACGAGGCCGGAGGCCGACCAGCTGCAGGCCGACATCACCGCAACCCGCAAGGTGGTGCAAAGCGTCCCGATGATTCCCGCGCTGAAGGCGATCATCGCGCACTTCGGCGCGGACCCAGGGTTTGTCACGGTGCGACCGCCGCTCATCGAGTTGAGCGCGGATGAGAACGCCAAGCTGTTTGCCGGATTGAAAACAGTCGCGTTCACGATGCCCGGTTTGAAAGAAGCGCTGGCGGGCGCCGCTGTTTCGGTTTAACTTGCGATTCCCCGTGGTCTTGCCTCGGGGATCAATCGTGGGCGGCGGACATAGTTGCCCGTTCGTCCTGAGCTTGTCGAAGGATGAACGCGCATGTTCGGAGACTTCACGTGCGCGTGGAGTCGCAAGTAATCCCTGCGCTCGCCCGTTCGACAGGCTAAGGGCGAACGGAGGGTAGGACGCACATCTTGAATTGTCGGATCTCAAGTCTGGAGACGATCATGGCCATCAACAAAGCGCACGACGAATTTCATGCGGTGGATATGACGAACGGGTGGGAGGTGCCTCCCGGCTATCCGCCCGGCATCCAGCAAAAGATGTTGTCCGGTTCGGTCGATGAAAAAAAGAAAACCGGATTTCGCACGCGCTTGCTACGGTTCGAGCCGGGCGAATACACGACCGCGCCGTTCGTCCACGATCACTGGGAAGAAGTATTTCTCGTCTCGGGTGACCTGATCGTGGGCAATGACGCGCAAGGCAATGGCGGCACGAAGTTCGCGCCCAATACGTACGCGTGCCGCCCACCGGGTGCGGTGCACGGGCCATTCAAATCGGACGGCGGTTGCCTGCTGCTCGAGCAGCATTACTACGATTGGACGGCAAAGCCGAAGGCCAAAGCGAAGTCCGCAAGCGCGAAGGCTGCCCCCAAGAAGGCGGTAGCGAAGAAAACTTCGGGCAAGAAAGTTGTCGCGAAGCGCGCGGGCAAGACCGCGAAGAAAACATCCAAGCGCCGTTAGGGGAGAGCTTCAATGGGCATGCTCGTGAATGGCGTCTGGACCGACGACGACAATCGCAACAAAGGCGGGGCATTCGTCCGCGCGGAATCGGCGTTTCGTGATCGCGTGACGGCAGACGGATCATCAGGCTTCAAGGCCGAGGCCGGTCGCTATCATCTCTATGTCGCGAAGTCCTGCCCTTGGGCCCATCGCACGATGCTCTATCGCGCCCTGAAGGGACTCGACGAGGCGATCTCGATCTCGTATCTCGGGACGCAACTGCAGGGCAAGGGCTGGGAGTTCAAGGACGCGCCCGGCTACACGCCGGATCCGGTGTTCGGCGCCGCGTTCATGTACGAAATTTATGCGAAAGCGAAACCCGACTACACCGGCCGCGTGACGGTGCCGGTACTCTGGGACCTTAGGACCGGGAAGATCGTCAACAACGAGTCGCCCGAGATCATACGAATGCTGAATTCGGAATTCGATGCTTTCGCCAAACGCAAAGTCCACGACCTATATCCTTCGGCGCTCCGTGGCGACATCGATCGCTGGAACGATCTCATCTATCGCACCATGAACAACGGCGTCTATCGCGCGGGCTTTGCCACCGCGCAGGACAAGTACGAAGAGGCAGTACGCGATGTCTTCTCTACCTTCGACATGTTGGAGGACCACTTGAAGACGCGACGCTACCTATGCGGCGCGCAGACCACCGAAGCCGATTGGCGCCTGTTTCCGACCCTCGCGCGATTCGATTCGGCATATCACGGTCACTTCAAATGCAATCTGCGCCGGCTCACCGATTATGAGAATGTCTGGGCCTATACACGCGATCTGTATCAGACGCCTGGAATCGCCGCGACGGTCGATCTCGAGCAGATCAAATTCAACTACTACCACGGGCAGCGGCAAGTGAATCCTAGCGGCGTGGTGGCGATCGGGCCGAAGCTCGATTTCAACGCGCCGCACGGGCGGGAGCGGTTGGGGCACTGATGCGCCGCTGCGAAAACTCGCAGTAACGAGCGCGGGAAGCGTATCAGTGTGCAGCATCTTTATGCTGCGCCAGCGCGCGCTCGATGCGCGGATCTCGCGGGGGATCGCGTGCTAACATCTGCATGCTATGACCGAAAACGTTGAAAACCTGATCTTGGAGCAGCTCAAGGCGCTCCGCAATGAGGTTCGCGATTTCCGCCAGGAGAATCGCGAAGAGTTCGGTGCTCTCAAGAATCGCATCGGCTCGCTGGAAGAGCAGGTGGCTGGGCTCCACAAACAAGTGGCTGGCTTGCATGCGGATATTGCTGTCGTCCATGCGCGCCTCGACCGAATCGATGGGCGCCTGAATCGAATCGAGACTCGTTTAGAGCTCACGACGACGGGCTGAACGTTTGCCCAACCTACCCTGCTTCGTTCATCAATGCGCCCCCTCCTTATGCTGCGCCAACGCCCGCTCGATGCGCGGATCAGGCACCAGCCATATCAGTGCAACCAGCACATACAGCGACCATGAAATCCACGGCGCCAGAAACGCACAGCCGATGCCGATGATATAGGCGGCCTGCGACAGCTTGCCCTTGAAATCCCGGCCGACCGCTTTCGCGACGATCGACTCCGTCCCCTGGCTTGCGACGATCCTGCCTTGCAAAATCCAAAATGCGATGGCAGCCAGCAACAGCACTACACCGTACAGTGCAGTGGGAAGCGCCGCGAAATGGTTCTCGCCCATCCAGCCGGTCACGAATGGGACGAGCGACAACCAGAACAAGAGATGCAGATTCGCCCACAGGATGCCGCCAGTGACATGCCGAACCGCATGCAGCATGTGGTGGTGGTTGTTCCAATAAATGCCGATGTAGACGAAGCTGAGAACATAGCTCAGGAATACCGGCACCAGTGGTACCAACGCCGTAACGCTGTCACCATGCGGCACCTTCAGCTCGAGCACCATGATGGTAATGATGATCGCGAGCACGCCGTCGCTGAACGCTTCGAGTCGGGCTTTGCCCATTCATGTCCCCCTATGCAGACTTCGATCCGGTGATGCGACGAAGGATAGCTCACGGCACGCACGCCACGCTGACGACGCACGCGCGCGGTGCTTCGGGTAGGCTCGCAGTTCCGATACGCCGCCTCCTGTTCAGCCTGTGAAGACGACTCCCCTACAGCCCTCGTTGCCCCTTGACGATCTGCGCCCCACACCGAAGACCCCGTTGACGACCATCGACGCAACACACGGCGGCGATCCGGCGCGACGCGATCGGACCATGCGCGAAGACGACGCGCTGGTGTACGACACCCTGTGCGCTCTACAGGGACCTGCCGCGATAAGTCGAGTCTCCGAGATGATGGCGGCAGCCTCGCTGCAAACGGGGCGCGGCACGGCCTTCAATGTCAACGAAGTACGCCTCATCGTTGACCGGCTGCGGGCCGCGGGCCACGTCACGCGCGACGCGCAGGGACGCGCGAGCGCTGCCGAGCCCCACCGCGGGACGCGCTTTCGCGAAATCATGTTGGACCCGCGGCGCGCCAAAAAGTGGTTCGAAGCCTGGCGCGTGGTGAGCCGCTTCGATCAATCCTTCGGCTCGCTCGATTTTCAAGATGAAGAGCAGCTCGCCGCGGCGATGCGGTTGCTGATGTTCGGCGGCGGGTCCCTGCGGGAGTTTCAACGCATGAGCCAAAGGGGCTACTACTTCACGCACATGTGGCCCGGTGCCATGCACGAGGCCGTACTGCAGCCTTTCGACGATGCACTATTCACTCGCATCGAGCCGACGTTGCAGAGCCATCTGACCGAATCCGTGATGACGTTGCTGAGCGGATTCGCTGAAACCCCCATCAAGCCGCTTGAAGACTGGCTGCTTGCGCGATGGACCACCGACCCCGGATCGATCTCACCCTTCGTGCGTTGCCGCCTCGCCGAGACCTTGCTGTTTCGCGATGACATCCCGGGTGCCCGCGCGCTGTGCGGCGACCACCCGGGCGCCCAGGCCGACCTGGTGCGCGCGGCGCTGGTCATCGCCGAGGGCGAATGGGCGCGCGGCGCCGCGCAGTTCGAGGTGTCGCTCAAGGTTGCGGCGGTCGAGTGGGGTCGGCGCAAGAATCTGGCTTCGCCTTCGCTCGCGTGGCTCTATGTAATGGCACTGCTGGCGCATCCCGAGGCCGCCGCTTGGACCAAGGCGCGCAAATTCGTCGCCGCTGAGATGGGCAAGGGCATGTCCAACCTTGCCGGCATCTGGAGCGTCTGGGTGAGCGCAATCGACCAGCGCCTCGGTGATGCGCCGAAGTCGCACGCCCCATTTCTGCTTGCACGCCATGAGAATATCGGTTTGCAGTCGCTGGAGTACCTGCACCATCTGCTGCTCGCGGCATGGTTGCGGATCGAACCCGCATCGCCGCCTGGTCTGCGCTCGCACACGCAAACGCTGTCGCGCATTTTCGAGCAGGCCGGACTCGCCTGGCTCGCGCGGCTTGCACGACGCGCTGCGGCCACGATGCTAGGCGAAGAGCCATCCGCATCGGACGCCGCTGCGCCGTTCTTCATCGGCGCGGCACAAGACCGCTGGCGCGAAGCATTGGCGTCGATTCTGGCGTTAGGCGGCGGCACGGCGAGCTCGGCGCGGGGCGCCACAAAGGCCGAGCCGGACCGGCTGATCTGGGTGGTCAATACCAGTGTCGACGCGCGCATCGACAGCATCGAACCCATGGAGCAAAAAAGCGGCGTACGTGGCTTGGGCAAACCGAAACCGGTCTCGCTGCCTGCGTTGCTGAAGCACAAGGATTTGCCCAATCACGACGCTGCGTTGCTGCGCGCCATGCAGCGGGGAGAGTATAGCTACCAGTCATTCCTCGATATCGCAACGGCGGCTCCCGCCCTGGTGCGCCACCCATTCGTCGCGTGGGCGCGCGACCCCACGCAGTTCATCGAAATCGCCGAGGGATTGCCCGCGCTCGAAATCATGACGCAGGGCGAGCACATCACGTTTCGCCTGCTTGATCCGATCCGCCATGCCGCGCATGCGAAGGAAGACCTGGACGATCTCCAGTATCCCCAGCGATGGCATGAGCAACGCTTAAAGCGCCGCAACATCCTGTTGCTGGCCGACGGCCCCGCGCGTGCCCGGCTGGTGCGCCTGACATCGGCACAATTGCGTGTCGCGGAATTGGTATCGCAAGGATGGAAGGTACCCGTCGCGGCGCGCGCCGAGCTTGACGCCGCGCTACGCGTGTTGTCGGCGCACTTCCAGATTGCGAGCGACGCCGAGGCCGGCCATGAAGTGGCGGTCAATCACGTGCTGCGGGCCGAGCTCACACCGCAGGGCAGCGGCCTGTCGATCGCGTTGCACGCGGCGCCGTTCGGCGATTTTGGCCCGCGCCTGCCACCCGGCGCCGGTCGCCAGCGCGTCACCACCGTGCACCAGGGCGTGACCTTGTCGACCAAGCGCGACCTTGCACGCGAACGCGCGGCCGTCGAGCAATTATTTGACGCGCTCGATTTTCTCGATGGCGTCGGCAATGAATGGCTGCTCGACGAACCCCAGCACGCGCTCGCCGCAGTGGAAGGTTTGAGCCGCCTGGGCGATTCCATCATCACCGAGTGGCCCAAGGGCAAACCGATTCGCGTGCGTACGGTACCCGACGCTGCGGTGAAACTGCGCGCCAGCACGAACGGCGAATGGCTGGAACTGGAGGGTGAGCTCCTGCTCGACGGCGGCGAGGTGTTGCGGTTGCGCGAGTTACTCGACTTGGCACAGTCCAGCAAGAGTCGATTTGTGGCACTAGGCGAAGGCGACTTCCTGGCGCTGGGCGATGCGCTCCGCCAGCAGCTGAGCGACCTCGCGGCCCTGTCGCAAACGCATAAGACGGGCCAGCGCCTCTCGGGTGTGGCCGCGCTCGCCTGGGAAGCCAGCGGCAACACGCTTACCTTGGAAGGCGACAACGCTTGGCGCAAACGCAGCCAAGCGTGGGCGAGCGCACAGTCGCGTTCATTCGAGCCGCCGGCGAGTCTGGATGCCGATCTGCGCGACTATCAGCTCGAGGGCTACCGGTGGTTGATGCGTTTGGGCGAGAGCGGCTTTGGTGCCGTGTTGGCCGACGACATGGGTCTCGGCAAGACGGTGCAGACCTTGGCGCTGTTGTTGCAGCGTGCCGCCGGCGGGCCGGCGCTCGTGGTCGCGCCCACTTCGGTGTGCGGCAACTGGTTGCTCGAAGCAGCACGATTCGCACCCGGGCTGCAAGTCGAGTTGTATGGCGATGTGTTGATGGGCGAGGATGCCGACGACGAGCTTGCCGAAACGCCGGTTGCCGACAACGCCGTTGTGGCGCCCGAGGCAACCGCCGATAACCCACGTCGCGCCGCCCGCCAGCGCCAAGTGCGCGGACTCGGGCCGGGGCAAGTGCTGGTCTGCTCGTATGCGCTGCTGCAAATCGACGCCGACATCCTGACCGCCACTGAATGGCACAGCGTCGTCCTCGACGAAGCCCAGGCCATCAAGAATCCGGGCACGCGCCGCGCCAAGGCCGCGCTGGCATTGCAAGGCGAATTCAAACTCGCGCTCACCGGCACGCCGATTGAAAACCGCCTGGGCGAGTTGTGGGCCATCATGGGGTTCTGCAATCCAGGCCTGTTGGGTAGCGTGGAACAGTTCTCGAAGCGTTTCGTCACGCCCATCGAAAGGATCGACGACCCGCAGCTCAAGACCACTGCGTCGCGCCAGTTGCGCCGTCTGCTCGCGCCGTTTCTGTTGCGCCGTACCAAGACGCAGGTGCTCACCGACTTGCCACCACGCACCGAGATCGTCCACGAAGTCGTGCCCGGAAGCAGAGAACGCGCCCTGCTCGAAGCGCTGCGTCAGCAGGCCGAGGCGAGCGTAGCGCAGGGGTTTGCAGCCAACACCGGTGGTGGCCGCGAAGGGCAGAACCACATCAACGTGCTGGCCGCGTTGACCAAGCTGCGTCGTGCCGCGTGCGACCCGCGTTTGGTCGCGCCTGAGCTCGGCATTGTCGGCGCGAAGGTGCAGGAGTTCGAACGCCTGGCGGTCGAGCTAGTCGCGGGCCGCCACAAGGCGCTGGTGTTCAGCCAGTTCACCGACTTTCTGGCGCTGTTGCGCGAGCGGCTCGATCTGGTCGGGCTGACCTATCAGTACCTCGACGGCAGCACACCGGCGGCGGAACGGACCAAGCGCGTTGCGGCATTCCAGGCGGGTGCGAGCGATTTGTTCCTGATCAGCCTGAAAGCGGGTGGCTTCGGTCTCAACCTCACGGTGGCCGACTATGTGATCATCGCCGACCCATGGTGGAACCCCGCCACCGAAGAGCAGGCCAGCGCCCGCGCCCACCGCATCGGCCAAGCGCGACCGGTGACGGTATATCGCTTGGTCACACAAGGCTCGATCGAAGAGAAGATCGTGCGCCTGCATCGCAGCAAGCGCGATTTGGCCGAAGGCATCTTGAGCGGGCAGGATGCCGCAGCGCCAATGGATGCTGGGCAGTTGATGGAGTTGTTGCGGGGGGAGTGAGGGGGGGCTGGTGTGCGGCCCGTAGAACGCTTCGCCGCCCAGGCATCTGTTGCAGCGTGTAATGTGCCGACTTTTCCCATCTACTCTGCCGACGGAATGCGCCTCAGCACAGTTGCACTCCGACAAGTTGCACGCCGCAAATTGACGCGGCGACGGATTATCAAAAGCTAGCCTTCAGACCAGTCCGGTCCGGCTTGGGAGTCGCGCATGGGTACTGAAGTCGGGGCATATGAGGCGAAGACCAAGTTGCTGGAGATCCTGCGACGGGTCGAATCCGGCGAGCGTTTCACGATCACGAACCGCTGGACGCCGGTCGCCGAGATCGTCCCACCGACTGCTCGCAGTCGCCCGAGCGCAAGAGCCGCAATCGAGCGAATGAAGAACTTTCAGCGCCACCTACGTGGGAGCTTGCCATGCGCCTCGGCCGGCCATTCGCAACGTTCGACGCTCGCTTGCGCAAGGCCGCGGAATCGATCGGCTTGGCCGTGCTTTGACGTCCAGGGGACGGGACTTGGAACGAGGGCGCGGGGCGATGGGGACATTTTGGAACCTCACTCCGACCCGAATGGCACTTACTTAAGCGAATCAGAGGATTTACCGTTCGCCCTGAGCCTGTCGAAGGGTGAATACCGGAGCGTCCGTGAGCGGGCGATGGCCCGCCTTCGACAAGCCTGCGTTACCCTTCGACAGGCTCAGGGCGA
>JANMUI010000723.1:0-13422 GCA_031391405.1 Betaproteobacteria bacterium | reverse complement strand
CCGATCTGAAAGAGCGCTTCATCATGAGCCGGGAACTGTTTCCCGATGAGCCCGTAGAAGGTTGGAAAGCTGCCGGTCAATCGCAGTGGCCTTCGGAGCATGTCTTACCGGGCTTCGCATCCTTCTTCAAGGCGCACTTGGCCAAACGCGTCGTGCTGGCCCAACGCGTGGCGCGCGCGTTCGCATTGAGTCTCGATTTGCCCGAAGCCTATTTCGACGCGATGTATCGGCATCTCGGTGTGGTGTCCATCATCAACTACTATCCCCCGCTCGATCCGACTGTCGCCAAGCGTACGCAATGGAGCTTTTCACCGCACACCGACTACGGCGCATTCACTCTACTCTCGCAGGATACCTTGGGTGGGCTGCAGGTACGTAACTCCGCCGGCAATTGGATCGACGTGCCGCCGATTCCAAATACCTTCGTCGTGAACCTCGGTGATCTGATGGCCACGTGGACCAACGATCTTTTCACGTCCAACTTGCATCGGGCGGCCAACATCAGCGGTCAGGCGCGTATTTCCATCCCGTTCTTCGTCGCACCGCAAGGGGCAACGATCATTCGGTGCCTGGAAACTTGCCACGGCCCCGGCAATGCGCCTCGCTACGATCCGGTCGCCGCCGGCGACTATGTTCGCACGCTGCTCGAGCAGTCCGGCCGCACCGGACGTCCAGGTGTTGCAGTCCGAACCGCCGAACGTTTTCGGACGGCGTCGTAACGCGGCACACATCTCACACCACCTTGATATTCGCAGTACGGACCAACGTACGCCATTTCTCGGTGTCGGTGCGCAGAAACGCCGTGAACGCCTCAGGCACGCTCGCCACCGGTTCTGCGCCTAACTCACGCAGCCGCTGCGCGACATCCGGCGCAAAGACAATTCGCCGAACTTCGGAGTGGATCCGGCTCACGATTTCGGGAGGGGTCTTCGCAGCGGCGAAAATGCCGACCCACGCCATCGCCTCGTAGCCCGGCAATACTTCGGCGATCGCGGGTACGTCAGGGAGCGCCGGACTGCGCTCCCGGCTGGCTACGCCTAGCGCACGAAGCTTGCCGGACTGCACCATCGACATGACACCGGTAATCTGGTCGAAGGCAAACGATACGTGGCCCGCCACCACGTCACCGAGCAGCACGCCGGTTCCCTTGTAGGGAATGTGATTCATATCGGTGGCCGTCATCTGTTTGAACAGTTCGCCGGCCAGATGGGTCGAGCTGCCGGCGCCCGAGCTGCCGAAGTTGAATTTGCCCGGATTCGCTTTCAGTTGCGCGATCAGATCCGGCAGCGAATTGGCAGTGGCAGGATGCGCGACCAGCACGTTTGGAAAGGTGGCGACCGCGGTCACCGCAGAGAAATCGGTGATGTTGTCGTAGGGGAGCTTTGGATTAACGGCAGGATTGACCGCATGGGTGGAGGTTGTCCCCATGAGAATGGTGTAGCCGTCTGGGGCTGATTTCGCCACCGCTTGAGAGCCTATGGCGCCTGCTGCGCCGGCACGATTCTCGACGAAGACCGTCTGACCCCAGCTTTCGGTGAGTTTCTGCGCGACGATGCGAGCGATGATGTCGGTTGCCCCGCCAGGCGGAAACGGCACGATCCAACGAATCGGTTTGGATGGATAGGCCGGCGATTGCGCGGCTGCGCCGAAGCTCACACCTGCACAGATGACCAGCGCGATCAGAGCGGCAGCCGGATGCCTGCGTTGGATGATGCGCCTCAATTGGCCTCTGCCAATAGCGTCGCGAGCGTGGTTCACTTCATGCACCTCCGCAATCAATACGAGCCATGCTCGACCCGTTCAGGATGATCCTGGGCAACCCACCGCCAGTCCGCCGCCGCAGTGAGATTCATCTGCGCGGGCTTCACGCCGGAATACTTGAAGCCGGCCGGCAGCGGTTCCGGGCCCTCGCCTGCCATGAAGCGCCGCACCGTTTTCAATAGAGACTGCCGAATCTGCAGCACCGCGCTGTCAGCTGCGTTCAGGAACTCTTCGGTGCGATCGAGGATGCCGCCCTGGCTTTCCATCACGACGAAATCCTCGGTGGTGAGATGTTGCGGAAACCCGGTGAAATGCCCCGCCTTCATCAACGCGCGATCCTGGCCCCAGTGATTCTCCGGTCCACCGGGGACGGCCGGCGGATAGTTGGCCGGATCGGTGAAAGTGGTCCACGGCGATTTCACCGGCGGGCCTTCGGCGCGATGCGGGATGGTCCAGTAGGCGGTGGTCTCGTCGTCGACCGGCACCGAGAAGAAGAGCATCGAGTCGACACCCGGGATCGAGATCACGCTGTACCAAGGCAGCACGAACTCGCTGATCCGCACGAACCGATTGCCATCGTTGGTCACGCGGATCGCTGCATAGCGAAATCCATACGGTTGCGGTTCGACCTCGAAGAACGGCGCCTTGACCTGCACCATCTGCTTCGGGATATTGAAGGCGTCGAACTGGCTTTGATGCAACACACTCGCGTGCGAGGAGTCCATCGTGGTCTCGAGCCCCTGCACCCAGTTCGCCTTCACCATCTGGTAGTGCGGAAGGCGGTGATCGGGCCCGAGCGTAGTGAACGCGAAATCGTGAAAACGCGGCGGCCTGTCGCCCTTGCCAAGCCACACCCATACGACGCCGCCCGCTTCACGGGCCGGATAGTGCCGCAACGGAACGCGCTCGCAAAAAGCCTCCGGATTGCGCGCCTGGGTCGGCACCTCGACCGTCTTGCCTTCCACCGAAAATTTCCAGCCGTGATAGATGCAGCGAAGTGCGTTGTCTTCGTTCCGCGCGAGCGCCAATGACGCACGCCGATGCGGGCAGGCTTCGTTGAAGAAACCGACACGCCCGTCGGTCGAGCGAAATGCGACGAAGCGCTCGCCAAAAAGACGCACACGCAGCGGTGCCCCGTCGGCCTCGATTTGCGAGCTGACGCAGGCTGGAATCCAGTTCCACTCTCGCAACATCGCACCCATCGGTGCGCCGTTGGTAACGCGCGTGATCAGCTCGTTGTCTTCTCTTGACATCCCCATTCTTCGCCGCTCCTTTCAAATACAACACCCACCGACCGCATCAATGCTAGGGTGAATCCCTAGAAGTTTCAACGCTCGACGATGTAGACCGTATCAAGCGAGGCGTCCGTTCCAACGGCAATCATCTTGGCCAAAGTAGTCGCCCTCCAAGACATGACTGAAGAGGTAAAACTTCTTTGAAGGAGCTTTGATCTGATCAAATTTATCCCTCGAATAGACAATCTGGCCAATGTCGGCCAGTTGCGATGTTGGGATGCCGCGGTTCGTCGGAAGGGCGCTCGCTGGATAGGCGGAGTAATTCCAGCTCCGTAAGCAGATTACGCGAGCGCACTTGAGACGGGCCTTGCTTTTCGGCCAAATTGAACAAGTGGCGCCGCAAGTCATTATTCGCCTGAGGATAAACCTCCATCCACCCACCCTCTGGCTGCGTTTCTACTCTCGAGAAGAATTTTAGAAGGTGCGACGAAGCGCTCATGCCGCCACGAGGAAATTGTTCGCAATCCAAATAACGGCAAGTAATCATCCAGGCACGGGGAGAGCCAATCGCCCTAAGAACGGAGCATGCCAGCTCCTCCGAAGCCGTATCGGCCCATGCTTCAATAGCATCGAGCACTGGGGCGCATGCTGAGGCGTCAGCCTCAATTGCTCGCGCAATCACCGGCAAAATGGTTCGCTCGATTTGATGGTGGGCACCCGAGTCGAAGAACTCGGCGAGAGACCCGTCTTTGATCATTTCTAATACAGCCGCTATAGCGCCAGATGTGCGCTTACCTCCAAGGGCGTACAGGATCTGGTTTCTCAGCTCTGCATTTTCGCCATAACGAATCAATAGACCCCGTAGCGCATCAATTGCCTCCTCGGATGGAACCGCATCCACCACTCGAATGATTTCGCCGTGATAAGCCTTCTTTTCCCACGCAGGCAGTACGGAGTTGAACATCTCCAAGCCTATATGACGGGGTCGTATGAAAAGAAATAGTCGACTCAATCGACCTATCAGATATCGACTGTTTTCATCAAGCCACTGCTTATCGACCAAGCGTTCCCACATGCCCTTCACCCCCTCTCGAATTGACTCGTCATCCAAGAGTTCCCCCTGACTTACAATCCCTTCTGCAATATCTGCATAGGAATAGCCCGGAACGTCAGTTCTACATAGGAGCTTTTTCAGAATCGGAATACCAACTGGGCTGGGAATCCTGGAGAGCGAAACCGCGAGGCCCCAAGGCTGGCGCGGCCCACCATGTCTTCCCCAAGGTTCACATGGCCCAGCGTCGGGACTTGCCGCTAATGCCTCCAAGCGATGGGCGAAAAAATCGGCTACTCGATCAGTAGCTTCCTGTAGCGCAACCTCAGGCTGCGAAGTCACAATACCTGCTAAGCGGCAGATTCGGAGCTGTTCGAGATACCCGTTATCGACCGACGGGCGATCATTCTGTCGCAAGCGCCAGGGGCGCGTCACAACCAAAATTAACGCAGGAATTACCGTATGCTCCGCGCCTCTTTGGGCGGCGAGACCCAAAAGCCCGTTCACGGCCTCAAAGCCGCAGCGCCCAAACGCCCTGACAAACCACCAGCCGTGCGACGGGTTATTCGGTCTGTCTCTCTCCCGTCGATTGGATGCCCACTCTTGGATCGCGTCTTCCCACGTCTGCCAAGCCTGAAGCTCCTTTTCGATCCCGTCGAGCATCACTGCCAAATAACGAACTGGGTCAACGCGTGAAGTAAGCTCCGCAAGATTTGCCTCCAGTTCGCATCCCGGTATCTCGCGCTCTTCCCTTTTGTCCTTCAGCAGTCCGATTAGCTCCCCGAGCCTTTCGGCATCAAGCATCCAATGGTCAGTATCTTCTGATGATCCACCCTCGCTACCGGTACGGCGATCCAGTATTGCGACAAGCCAAGCAGCTTCGTCATAGTTGGAATTTGGCGCAAGCTCCAAGATTGCCGTTATGAGCAAGTCCCAGAGTGCATGTGATAGCAGTTGATCGATCGCGCGAGAACATAGATTCTCCTCCTCACTAAGGCGCTGCCCCGCTTTCCACCTAACTACGAATTTCAGTCCTTGCTGCAGTAGATCTCGCACTTGCGAGATGCTCGCCCCCTCAACAATGACCGATATGCCGGGAAACGCGTCGTTGGACACGGAGATGCGCTCCTGCGCTTGGTACACAAGCGATGCGCGTTCCTCGGTCGGTAGCCCACGAATTTCGTCCGCGACCCAGGCGGTTAGGTGGCGGCCAGTGAACACTCTTTCAAGCGCCGTTCGCCGTAAGAATTCCGGGGCGACCTTTTTAAGAAGCGCCACGAACTTGCTGACATCAGGAATCTCACGGTCATCGAGCAGGGATGCCTTCGCGGCCTCAATGCCAATTTCTTCTGCATCCGCGCCGAGAGCGATGCCAACAGAGCGTGCCACAGCCCCGGTGGGATTCTCTCTTGCAAGCCGTAGCAGTTCCGAAGTAAGCGCAATTTCACCTGGTCGCCAGACCTCTAAAGCCGCATGTAGTGCACTACGCTCTGTCTTCACATCATCCGATGCCGCAAGCCAAGTATCAATCACGACATCTGAAAGCGAGTACCAATCGTTCAGTGCACCAATTGCTGCTGCTCTTACAGATACACAAAGGTCTTCTCGCGCCAGTTTCTCAACAAATTCGAAGTTCTCAGATATTCCAGCTAACTCCCAGACAAATTCGGCTCGGCGCTCGTCGGGCCAGTTGGCGATCCGCGCCAAAGCCTGAGGCCCAAGTTGCTCCAGCCTCAGGCCGTCCGCTAAGCGGTAGTGCCCCAACCGTATATTCTGGTCATCGCTCTCCAAGAGAGGCCAAAGAATATTGGCAAACTTGTCTGATCGACTTGCGACGAGTGCGTTGAGTGCGTACTCGCGTGCCGATTCGTTACCGCTATTTAGGAGTGCGAGAGCCCGGGTCGACACCGTTTGCCAGACCACTCCGTTCTCCTTGTCGAGTTTAAGGATCCCCGCTAGTCGAGATGCGAAGGCGAGGTCCACATCAAGTGCAAGCTCTACCAGCAAAGCTCTGTGGGTGGCGGGCGCGGTGCTATCGGCGAGCCTGCTCGCAGCAAGGACAATCGCATCTTCCCAAAATGGACAATTGACGATCTGAACGACGCAGTCATTTCGCGCGCTGATGTCGACTTGAAGTTTGGGTAGCTTGCGGATTAGCGAAGCCGCAGCGAAAAATTCTTGAACTCTCTGGTGGGTAAACCGAAGTGATGCGCCATCCTCGCTCAGTTGAAGTAGATGGCGATTGCACAGTTCTGGAATGACATCCGTTGGTTCGGGTGCGCCAAAAAGTTGTTTGTCGGCGGCGAGGGATTCCCCTACTTCCACAATAGCGCGCCGCGCCTCACTTTCGCCAAGGAGCGTCAGCGTGTTCGCATTCATCGCCTCGGCTAGTCCTTCTAAGTAGAAGCGATGAAAGCCTTTGAGCGGAGGACCTGCGAGCGCGGCCTTGCGTGCCTCCTGCGACTCATAGAGCTGGATGACCATTTCGAGCAGGTTGAATCGGCTCGATGGAATGTTGTGTCCATCTCTTGCGAGCGCAACAACTCCCGTTAGAAAGAACGGGTTTCGAGTAATAGCGCGCAATCGATGGTCCGACGCGAGGCGCGCAATTAGCTTCTGCGCCGAAGACGCGTCAAGCTGTAGACCGATGAGTTCGCGCTGTTGCTCCCAATCAAGGCCATGGACATCCACTCGCTTGGCGCTTGCTAGGCCAAACGTATCTGTGGTTGCACGTGTCGAAAAAAGGATGCGAGGGGAGGCAGAGCCGCTCACGAATTGAGCCAACCGCTCACGCGCCTCCTCCATGCGCGCTGCACCGATCTCGTTCCATCCGTTTATGACGAGAAGCAGTTTGCCAGCTTCATGCAATCGGGCAAGATCTCGTGGCGATGCATTCGCGTTTGCAAATATCGGCAGACCGGCGATGTAGTTCAGTAGGGATTGACTACTTGCAGCCCATGTGGGGGCATTGAGGAATATTGGAAGCGGGGAATCATTATCATCAAGCAGGCGGTTCGAAAGCTCGATGAGCGCCGTTGTCTTTCCGACGCCGGCCTCACCACAAAAGATCAAGCTAGTACGTCGAGCGATGGTTACCAAATCTTCCAAGATGACAGGTCTAGCGGACTCCGTTAAATCCTGAGGATTGTCCTTTAGTAGCATCCGAATCGAGACGGTGACCGCTGGAAGCCGCCACGCAGCCTCGGCATTCGAAAGCAGTTGTATCGCGGGCTTCCTTACTCTCGCGCAAATGTCGTCAAGAGTCTCGTCGGCTGGAGCAAGCGCGCGGAGAGTAGTTTCAATGTCAAGAAGCTGCTTTGCAATCTGTTCGGAAGGCTCCGTCCCATTGTGGTGCCGCGATTCATGATCAGCCTTGATTCCAACAAGCCGCTCAACTGAATAGGTGTCTATGTCGGCGTCAATTACGTCATGATGAATCGGGCACAAAAGAAGTAGGTTCGCAAATCCGTGCCGTTCCTCCTCGCTCTGTGCGCCGTCATATCGCGGACCACCACGCTTCGCCGCTCTTATGTGGCAAATGCGTCCCGTAACTTTTTCGAGATGTACTAAGGATTGCTGGCATTTTGGGAATGCGCACATGCCAGCAGAAACGGCGAACAGCCTCTTAATGGTGGCAGTGGTAACGCTCGCCACGACGTGGAACTCCCGATCTTGTGAAAGAATTAAAGCTTAACCTTGCGCGGACGCAAAGACGCGCTCAATCTGAATTCGCGCCAAGGGCTCTTGTATGACTGTGTGCGGGCCCTATTCGGTTTCCGCCGGGGCACAGTTCCCCGTTGGCCCGCTCTCTCAGCGGTCCTTGCAGCGTGAACCCCTTCAGGTAAAGAACCAAGGGGCCCGCTTCGTGCCTAGACTTTGTCCGCCAGCGGGATCGGCGTCGCGGGGGCCATGGTCGCGAGAACGATACCGGCGAGCGTCACGATACCCCCGAGCGCATGAAACCACTGGAACGGTTCGCCCAGCAACAGGATGCCGAGCGTCGCGCCGAAAACCGGAAACAGATTACCCAAGTATCCCGCGGTCTTGGCGCCCACGCGTAGGACGCCGAGATTCCAGCAGGTGAAGCCCACGACGCTCGCCATGATGCTTGCATAGCCGACCAGCAGTACCGCTTCCCATGTGAGCGGCATTGGCCGACCGCCCACTGTCTCATAGACATAGAACGGTGCGAGCACCGTCAGTCCCGCGACGAAACACGCGACCTGGAACGCAACCAGATCCATGCCTTTTGGAACGAAGCGGATCAGGATCGTCTGGGCCGCCCAGAGGAACACGGCCACCAGCATCCAGACGTCGCCGATATTCAAGGTCAGGTCACGCAGCACCGCCGGATCGCCGCGCGCGACAATGATCGCCACGCCGGTGAGTGATAGGCACACACCAGCAAGCTGCCGGCCGGTGATGGGTTGGGCAAGAAAAATCCGCGCCGCGACCAGCACGAAAATCGGCAGTGCCGAGGAAATCAATGTGCCCTGCACCACCGTCGTGTCCTGCAAGCCGACGTAGTAGGCGGAATTGAAGCCGGCCACGGTGATGATGCCGAACACGGTCCAGTGGCGCCAATGGGTCTTGAACAGATCGCGCTGCGTATAGAGCGTGCGCGCAGCGAACGGCGCCATGATGAGGAACGCGGTGGCCCAGCGCCAGAAGTTGAGCGCGATCGGCGGAACGTTCGCATCGGAGGCGATGCGCCCGATCACCGCATTGCCGGCCCATAGCAGCACGGCAAGAACGATGTAGAGGCCGCCCCAGTTGTACTGATGCATCAGGACCGAGGAATGCACAGCGACGCCGTGGTGAGATGCACGTCAAGACCCATCGCGACGGTGCGATCGCCGGGCGGGCAGCGTCAAGCTCACTTCACCTTTTCCCAGATCACGGTGCCGAATCCCATGGCGCCGTCCGATGGCGACGGGGACGGCCGCGTCGTGTAGATCAACCGGTCGCCGTCCTTCTTGATGTCTCTGATCTGATTCGTGCCGCTCCAGACTTCGTTCCATGCGAGATCGATTTCATGGACGATGGTTTTGCCGTCGAACTTGTAGGTGCCGGTGTACGCCATCATCGACGAGAAAAGCTGGCCGCGCTCGCGCTCGGTGATCGCCGCGACGCTTTGCGGCTTCGGCCGATCACTGCCGATGATCACAACAGACAGGCGACCATCCCGCGTGTACGTGATGAATCCTTGAGGCGTCGGACCGAACGTGTTGACCGTCACACCGGTCGCGGCGTTGGTGCGGGTGCTGCTGACGAGCCGCCAAGTGCCTTCAAGAACTTCTTGACCTGTAGCTGGGTTAGTCATGATGAGCATTGTCGAAAGAGTAAGAAACGTCGCGCGCAGCATCGGTTGATCTCCCGAAATACGACCCACGAGTTTAAGCCAAGAGCCTGCCGTACTTGAATGTGCGTCGTCGCGTCGGGCCTCCCACCAAATTTCATCATCCGTGCGCGCACTGTCCGCGCTTCTCGAACCAGTAGACGACATTGCCCGCCACCACGATGCTGCCCGACACGACAACACTTGCAGCCGTTACGGCCCCGATGACCGCAAGGGCAGCCACGCACCCATTGTTGGCGCAATGGCCGAGCATTCCGATCTGGTGCACTTCGAGGACCATTTGCCTCGATTCGATCTTGCATTCCCGATCGTAGACTTCAATGGTGCGCGGAACGACCACGCAACTTTGGAGCAACGCTGCAAGTAGCGGAACGATCGAGCGCCAGCGAACCCGTTCGTCTCGAATCACTCGGCCCACCACTGAAGTCGATTCCTGGCGATCATTCGCACGTACGCAACCCATCATGGCGATGCACCCGTGATCCGTGCCCGATACGATACCGAGGTCAGTATCGCCGTATGCCACGATATCATGGCCGATCCGGATCCTCTAACCGGGCACCAACGTTGCATTGATCAACGATCGACCCGATACAGTGCGGTTCTCGAAGCTGGAATACTTCCCCCCGGAATACAGTACGATCGAGGGGATGACCTCGAATGGGTCTGTGAAGCGTCTCGATGCGTTGCCTTCGCTTTGCGGCGTTGATCTTGATCGGCGCAGGGTCTGCCCTCGCGCAGGACTTCCCGACCAAGCCGATTCGATTCATCGTGCCAAGCACGCCTGGATCAATTGTCGACATCGTGGGCCGAGTCATGGCGCCCGAGATGGCGAAGATTTTAGGTCAGGCGATCGTCGTCGAGAATCGGCCGGGTGGTGCCAATCTGATTGGCTTCGACTATGTCGCGAACCAAGTTCCCAAGGATGGGTACATCCTTGCGGTTGCGTCGACCAACAGCCTCGCGATCCACCGTAGCCAAAGACATCGGCTACAAACCTGACTGATTCAACCAAGGGGAAAATGATGATCCGACCGGGTATTGATACGACGATCCGGGACTGCTCCAAGGCGTTGATGGTCGTCCTCGAACAATACGATGCCGATCACCACGCAGGGCACCTTCGAACCGGCCTGCTCCGCGCGACCGAGCAACTGCGGGCCGCGCCCAATCTTCATGCCCTTGGCGTCAAGCGCGAAGGCAACCACATTTCCAATTCGAAATACCTCTTCTACGACGGACTACTACAAATCACGCTGGACGAGCTGCCGCACGGCAAGAAGATTCCACCGCACGATCACGGCATCTGGGAAGCGCTGATCGTGTGCAGCGGCCAATTCACCCACACCATCTACGAGCGCACCGACGATGGCAAGGTTCCGGGGCATGCGGATCTTCGCGCGATCGAAGACCGCATCTACAGCCCAGGCGAGGTAGCGTTGGTGGTACCGCCCAGTGACATTCACGGCTTCACTGCTTTGCCGGGTGACCCGACGTTCGTGATGACCATCATCGGCGGCCAGTACACACCTACGCGGCATTACTACAACGTCGAAGCGAGGACGGTCCTCGTCCATACGCCGAAGGCGTTGCGCGAGAGTGGCGCTTTGGAGGTTGCCCCGTAGCGACACGCCATGGCACTTGCGCTCTATTGCCAGTCCCTTGGCCAGCGCCCTCACGCATCGCCCTGACGAAAATTATCTATGATAGACAAGGTGCTACGGACGGCCCCAGCGCGTCACGATCTATATTGCGCCCGAACGAGCCGGGTGCGTCCTCGACAAGGTTCGGGCCACCGGCTGTATCGCAACGATCATGGTCGACACCAGCACCTACGAGTGCTACCAGATCAAGGGCATCCTGGCTCGGGTCGGAGCATAGGAAATTCAGGCGCTCTTTTCAGCGTATTGGCAATTTATCCGCCGCCCGCCGAAGCGTCAACCGCCGTCAACCGCGCGAACATTCCCCCAAGCCCCGCTGTCGTCGTAAATGTTCGCCGCCCCACGCGCGCGATTTTTGCCCCCTCGGCGCTGATACGCGAGCAGAGGGCCGAGCGGATTCACCAGCCCTGGCCAAAACCAGTCTGCGTTAAGCATCAGGCCGCTTGGAAAAGATCAACTCCGCGCGGCGGCGCCCGCGTGGGCAGGCCCAGATGGGCGAGGATGCGAGCAATCACCGGCGGCTCTTCAACGCCTGCCCTGAGTCTGTCGAAGGGGCGGCGATGATTTTGAGGGCGCCGCCACAGTGGGTGCAGCGTGCGATGTCGATGTCGATGTCGATGTCGAAGGAGCATGTTTCATACTGCACCTCTTGCAGTGGGTTTGTCCTTTCCGCATTGGGATATGTTTGCGCCGGATGCAGCGAGCTCGTCGGGAAGCCGATATAGCCACTCGCCACGGTCGTTGCAGATGCGCGCCTTGATTCGACCGGTTTGGCGCCAGCGCCCGAGCGGTGTGCGCGTGACGCCGAGCTTGGAGGCGATCTGCTTGCCGGTTAGCCAGCCGGCGTCGAGCAAGCGCTGCCTGAGGCTCTTGAGCTTATGCGAGAAGCGGAACCCAGTGGATGCTGGCCGAATCGAACGCATCACCCGCGCCGGTGCGCATGCCGCGCTCGTTGAGCAGGTGGGCAGCCTGCGCGTCGGTGTACTCGTGCAGGCGCGTGTCGATCTGTCGGCGCACCTCTTCGTGCGTGACGCGTAACCGCTGAGCCGTCAGGGGGCGCGGCAGCGAGAGCGTCGTGCTGGCGCCGCCGCGGAAGCGCACGGCGACGCTGATTCCCCGCTGCTTGATGAGCGTGACTGCGGCACGCCCTCGCTGCTCCGGTCGACGCCATCGAGGACCAGGCAGCGTAGATGAATGTTCAGATTGGCCGCTGATCCGAATCGTTGAATGCGCGTGACCGCGCCAGCGTGGGCGTCGTAGCGCTTCAACCCGGATCGCTTGATCAGAAAGGTTGCGATGACCCGGTGAACAATCTGAAGTACGTCTGAAAGCAGCTGCGGATGGGCGGCCAACAGGATGCGCAGCGGGATCGGAAACAACAACACCCATTGACGCGCCGGCACCCGCGGGATGACGGACCGTCGTCCCGCCGCGAGCAGCAGATCATCAACCTCTCCGTCGCGCGGCACTGGGGCGCTCGATATCCGTGGTTTGCGCAGGTACGCGGATCGCTCGCCGCCGGCATCGAGCAGGCGGTTATCGACGCGATCAACGCGTGCGCGAAGCCGGACCTGCCCGATGCCCGCGAGCGCACTTGCTTCATCGTGGCGCGCGAGCTTCTCGCCAACAAAAACCTCTGCGACGAATCCTATGCGGCCGCCGAACAGACGATGGGACTCAAGGACCTCATGGCGCTCGTCGCATCGACCGGCAGTTTTTCGATGACCTGTTTGACCACCAACACGTTCGGGATCGACCCGCCGCCCGCTAACCCGTCCCCGCTCGCGGCGTTACGCGCCGGCCTCCTCGCGCGGGGAGAACACCGCTTTCTTAGCGTCGCGATCTTTCTGATCTCGGTTCTTGACACCTCGCTTTTGCGCAACCTATAGTCGGTGACGCGAACAGTCCAACAGTTCAACAGTACGACCAGGACGGCTTTGACCTCGCGGCGGCGTTTGTCCCTCGGCATGGTCTCGTATCATTATGACAACCCAAGACAGGAGGTCTCCGATGAGAACCCTTTCGTCCGTCTGCTTCGCTGGCCTCTTCGCGATCGCGTCAGTTCTTGACGTTGCAGCGCGCGACGCGGAACCGCGGCTCGATGTCCAGCTTGTAGCCGATGGGTTGGTCTCCCCGGTAGACCTCACCTATGCTCCCGATGGGAGCAACCGCCGCTTCATCGTGGACCAGAATGGTCTAGTCCTCACTCTGACTCCTGAGGGGGTGGTGCTTCCAACCCCGTTCCTGGACATCACCGACCGGGTGGTCATTCAGTCGGCATTCGACGAGCGCGGACTGCTCGCGCTCGCGTTCCATCCCCGGTTCGCAAAGAACGGGAAGCTCTACGTACAGTAC
>JANMUI010000715.1:0-2540 GCA_031391405.1 Betaproteobacteria bacterium | reverse complement strand
GTGCTGAATGATTTGAATGCATTGGGGGCGAGCCGCGCGGTAGCGATCGGCCGCCTCGCCCATCCGACCGAGATCGCAGCGGCCGTCGCATTCTTCGGCTCGCCTGAAGCGTCTTATGTCACCGGCCAGCACCTTGGTGTCAGCGGTGGGCTGGCGATGATCTAGGAATCCGCCCGGCGGACCGTGCCGATTCGTGACGGTAGACGCCAAGCATCTCGGATAACATCAACACGGCAATCAACAAGGAGGCGTCATGAGAAAGCTCGTTGGTGGCATCGTTGCTATCGCCCTTGCCGGGTCTGCATCCACAGCCCTCGCGCAAAAGACGTTCACATTGCGGCTCTCGACACCAAGCTTGAACGACGTGAACCATGAATTCATGAAGACGTTCAAGGCCGGTGTGGAAGCGGGATCCGGCGGGCGCATCAAGGTGGATTTGTTTCCGGCGGCGCAACTTGGGCCGCTGACCCGCACCATCGAGGGCGTGTCGAATGGCACCGTCGACATGGATTTCCCGGCCACCGGCTTTCTGGTCGGCTACGATCCGCGCTACATCGTGTTCGACGCACCCGGCCTGTTCGACGATATGGAGCACGGCCATGCGGTGCTGCGCGATCCGGAAATCCGCAAGCGCTTCGAGAATCTGGGGGCGAGCCGCAACATCGAGTCGCTGTTCTTCGCCTTGAACGGACCGCTCATGCTGCTCGCCCACAAGCCGGTGCGCGCAGTCAACGATCTGAAGGGGCTCAAGCTGCGCGTCCCTGGAGGCGCACCCATGCATCTGGAGCCGTTCCGCAAGCTCGGCGTGTCGCCGCTATCGGTCCCGCTTACCGAAGTCATGCCCGCGATGCAGAACCGCGCGATCGATGGCTTCATGTCGGGCTTCAACATCATGACGTCGTTCAAATACTGGGACATCGCGAAACCCGCGACCGAGCTGCCTGGAAGCTTTCTGGTCGGCAGCGCGATCGTGAATCGCGCAACCTTCAAGTCCCTTGGGCCGGAGCTCGAAGCGCTGGTTCGATCGGAAGCGCGCAAAGCCGAGGTGCTGTATTCCACCTGGGGCGTCGAAGATCTTGGCCGGATTCGCAGCACGTGGCAAAAGAATGGTGGTGAAATCATTGCGATGTCGGCCGCGGACAAGAAGCGTTACATCGATGAGGCCTCGTCTGTTCTGCCTGCGATTCTCGCGACGAATCCTGCGCTGAAGGACGACTACGACGCGCTGGTGGCAACGGCGAAGAAGCACCGCAAGTAGAGTCAGGAGAGCGTGTCGATGCGTTTCGCCCTTCATGCCGCCATTGCGATCTCGATCGGTCTCGCAGCCGATGCGAGCGCGCAAAACTACCCGGCGAAGCCGATACGCATCATCATTCCAACCGCGCCGGGCGGCAATCCGGACTTCATCGCGCGGCCCATCGCCCAGAAAATGAGCGAGAGCCTGAAGCAGCCCATCGTCGTCGACAATCGGCCGGGGGCGGCCGGCATCATCGGGGTGGAGCTCGCCGCACGCGCCGCCCCGGACGGCTACACGATCCTGTTCGGCGCAATCGGGCATGTCGCGACCCCCTCCGCATTGCACGCGAAGCTGCCGTTCGATGCCATCAAGGACCTCGCGCCGATTTCAATGCTGGCCGCGGCGCCCTTCGCGCTGTTCGTGCATCCATCGGTCTCCGCGCGTACCGTGGGTGAGCTGGTCGCGCTGGCCAAAGCCCGTCCCGACCAGATCACCTACGCGAGCTTCGGCGTTGGCAGCTTCACGCACTTTTTGAGCGAAGCGCTCAATGCGGGCACCGGCGTCAAGATGATCCACGTGCCATATAAGGGCAGCGCCCCCGCGGCTGCAGCGCTGCTGGCGGGCGAAGTGATGGCGAGCTTCGATGCGCTGCAGGCAACCTTGCCGCAGGTGCAGTCGAAGCGATTGCATGCGCTCGCGATTGGCGCGGCGCGGCGCGCGCCGATCGCGCCGGACATCCCGACATTCGCGGAAGCCGGCTATCCCGACATCAGCGCGAGCGCATGGTTCGGACTCTTCGCACCGGCCAACACGCCGCGCGACATCGTGATGAAGCTGCACGCCGAAGCAGTCAAGGCGCTCGCGATCACCGAGATTCGTGAAAATCTGGAACGAGCCGGTATCGAGCCGATCGGCAACACGCCCGAGGCGTTCGGTGCACAGGTAAAGAGCGATATCGCGAAGTTCACCAGGATCGCGCGCGAGGCGGGCATACGCGCAGACTGACTCAGGAATCTGGAGCCGACGATGCTTACTCGTATCGACCACGTCATGATCTGCGTGCCGGACCTGCTGCCCGCCATCGAGCAATATCGGCGGATGGGCTTCAACATGCATCCGGGTGGCGACCATCCTGGCAAAGGCACGCACAACGCGATCGCGTTCAACCAGGACGATTACATCGAGTTGCTCGCGATCCGGGATCACGCCGAATACGGGGCCGAAATTAATAGTAATAGGGGACAGACCACTTTTTTCACTGAAAAACGTGGTCGGTCCCCTATTAATTTTCCGGAATTCATCG
>JANMUI010000684.1:0-3319 GCA_031391405.1 Betaproteobacteria bacterium | reverse complement strand
CTCACCCTGATCACCGGTATTTTCGGCATGAACTTCGAGTTGATCCCGGGTCTGCATTCATCGTACGGTTTCTGGCTCGTTCTGGCAGGGATGGCGATCGTGATCATCGCGATGTGGATCTACTTTCGCGTGCGTCGCTGGGTGTAATTCGCGCGTCGGTCAACCCTGATCGTCGTAACCGGTTGCGGCTTGGCGGCCTCGATCGACATCGACGGTGAATAGCAACGCAAACCCCACCACAAAGAAGGCGCCAGTGGCAAGGATCGCCGTGCGATGATTGCCGCCTGCCATCCACACGACGACCCCGTAGGTCACCGGGCCAAGAATCGCCGCGAGCTTCATCGCCATGCCCCACAGTCCGAAAAATTCTCCGACCCGTTCGCGTGGGCTCAATAAGCCGACGAGTGCGCGTCCGGCGGATTGCGAAGATCCGAGGCAAATACCGGCCAATGTGGCGGCGATCCAGAATACGTTCACACTTGTCGCGAGCGAGGTCACAACAACCGTGATCATCCAACCGACGATGGTCGCCGCGACGGTCGGACGATGTCCGAGTCGATCCTGCAGATGTCCGAACGCGAACGCACCGGCCGCGGCCGCGATGTTGACGAGCAAAATGAGCGTGATCGTCTGGTTTGTGGAGAATCCCATCGCCTGCTCGGCATAAACGGCCGCCAGCGAAACGACCGTCTGGACGCCCGCCTGATAGAACACCAGACAGATCAGGAATCGCCACAGGTCCTGGTATCGCCGGGCGGTGCGCCATGTTTCGAGTAGACGCGCAAGCGCGCCGGGCGCCGCGCCGAGATTCAGTTTGGGTGTTGCCCGCTCACGCAAGAAAACAAAGGTCGGGACCGCCGCGACCGCAAAAATAGTCGCAGTGATAAGCATTGTGATCGGCACGAAATCGGCAGCTCCCGCGCCTCGCGCCTGCGCCGCTGTGACGTACGCGAGACTCACCCCTAAGGCAAGAAGACCACCAAGATAGCCGAGCGACCAACCCCAGGCCGAGATGCGGCCCAGGCCGGACCGCTTACCGAGCTCCGGCAGGAACGCCGCGATCAGATCCTCGCCGGTTCCAAAGAAGAAATTCGACGCGATGAGAATCAAGACGCCGAGCCAAAGGTCGCCCGGTCCGACATTCGCCAAGAGCGCGGTGCAAACGACGCAACCGATGGTCGAGAGTGCGAGGATCCGTTTCTTATTCCCATGCAGATCCGCATAGGCGCCAATAAGCGGTGCGGTCACCAGCACCAGCGCGTAGGACACCGCGAGCGCGAGCGTCCAGGCGAGTGTCGCCCAAGGTGCGTTGCCGGCGACCACATTGACGAAGTACGCGCTGAATACCGCGGTGATCACGACGGTCGTGTATCCGGAGTTGGCGAAATCGTACATCGCCCACGCCCAAATCTCCCGGCGAGCTACGCCATCTTCTCTAGTCGATTCGCTGATCGGCATCGCTCGGCGCTCAAATTCAAACGTGCGACGAAGGAAAACATTCCTTCATGTTCCTCCAATTCAGGATTCTCGCAGTTCGCGCTGGAAGAGCTGCTGCGTGACTGCTAAAATCCGCCGGTCCCAACCCGCGCGCGCCCCGCTTCACTCGCGCTCCACCACATGACCCGCGATGCCCGAAGTCCTCGAACGCAAACAGCTCGAAGACTTGCAAGTTGCCCTGCACGACGTGCAGGAGCGGCTCGGTAGGCTTCGCCTCGACGATTCGTCAACCGGGCGGGAGGACGCCGCCGATTCGAAGGCCGGCGACGATGGTCCGCGCGGCCTGCTGCTTGATCCGCAACTCGTCGAGCTGAGGGCGAAGCTCGACGAGCTCCACGACGCCGATATTGCCTACATTCTCGAGGCGCTGCCGCGGGATGACCGTCTGCTCGTCTGGGATTTGGTCAAGGCCGAGCGCGATGGGGAAATCCTTCTCGAGTTGTCGGATGCGGTCCGCGAATCGCTGATTCGGAGCATGGATTCGGACGAGCTTGTCGCCGCGACCGAACAGCTCGACACCGATGAGATCGCCGATCTCGCACACGATCTGCCCGAGGAGGTGATCGAGGATGTATTCCGCGCGCTCCCGGTCGAAGAGCGTGAACAACTGCGATCCGCCATGTCGTATGCCGAAGACTCGGTCGGTGCGCTGATGGATTTCCAGGTCGTGTCGATCCGCGAAGATGTGACCTTGGAAGTCGTTTCGCGCTACCTGCGCCGGTTCGACGAGTTGCCCGATCACACCGATCAGTTGTTCGTGGTCGATCGGGAGGAACGCATGAAAGGCACCCTGCCCATTTCAAAGCTGATCGTGGCCGACCCGGACGCAATGGTCGGGCACGCCATGCTGACCGAGGCGGTCACTCTCTACCCGGACGACGAGGCCCATGAAGCCGCGCAGGCGTTTGAACGCTACGATCTGGTTTCCGCGGCGGTGGTCGATCAGGCCGGCAAGCTCCTGGGTCGGGTGACCGTCGCGTCCGTGGTCGATTTCATCCGCGCACGCAGCGAATCCGAAGCCCTGGCAATCGGCGGTTTGCGTGAAGGTGAAGATATTTTCGCGCCGGTGCGCGAGTCACTCAAGAATCGCTGGTCGTGGCTCGCGGTCAACCTGATCACAGCGTTCATCGCCTCGCGCGTGATCGGCGCGTTCGAGGGGTCGATCGAGAAGCTCGTCGCTCTGGCGGCCCTCATGCCGATCGTTGCGGGCATCGGGGGCAATTCCGGCAATCAAACGATCACGATGATCGTGCGAGGCCTCGCGCTTGGTCAGGTGCAGATCGAGCAGGCGAGGCAGCTTTTCGCCAAGGAGCTCAAAGTGGCCCTGGTCAATGGTCTGGTGTGGGGTTCGATTCTCGGCCTGATCGCCTACGTTCTTTATCCAAAAGCGGGCGCCCTGCTCGGTGTGGTCATGATGCTTGCGATGACCTTGAATCTTCTTCTTGCCGCGTGCATGGGCGTAATGATTCCGATCACGATGACGAAGCTCGGGCGCGATCCGGCACTCGGATCAAGCGTCATGATCACTGCCGTGACTGATAGCGGTGGCTTCTTTATTTTTCTTGGTTTGGCAACGCTCGCTCAGCAAATGGGCTGGTTCGCATCGGGGGCCGCGCCGTAGGCACCCCACGGCGTGCATGAGTCACCATGTTATAGTTTTCGCGTGCCGCATAAGTGGCATGCGCACCATGCGATGCGTGGTCTTTACATAACCAACCAACGGAGACTGGACTCATGCTGCAAGATTTCAAGAAATTCATCATGCGGGGAAACGTAATGGACTTGGCCGTGGGCGTGATCATCGGCGCGGCGTTCGGCAAGA
>JANMUI010000681.1:0-1963 GCA_031391405.1 Betaproteobacteria bacterium | reverse complement strand
CCGCGAGGATGACCTTACAGCCCGCCTGAACGAGAAAGATCTCGGCGCTCCGACGGATCGTGTTCGAGTCGTCGATGACCATGACCTTCAAACCTGAAATAGTTGATGCCGACTTCACAGTACTGGGCTCACAACCGGCTCACCGGAAGAGTCTTGATGGGGTTGAAAACGAGTCAGGTCTATCCTGGCACTTCGGTTGACGCGTCCGGCCCATGGGGCCCTCGGCCGTGAATCGGTTGTACCCGGGACACGTTCGTCGGAATTTCCTCAGGATTGTAGAGGGCGGAGCGGAGCAACCGACCCCTATGATTTACGAGATCCCATGTTTTTCCGCCGGAATCACCAATAATTAACGCTCGCGCCAGGGGGCCAAACGCGGCAGACGAGCCATGGCGCAGTCGCAAAGTCGGTAGCCCGCCGCACGTGACGCTTCAGCCGCGAGCCATCATAAGTCTCATAACGGGCGGTCGCGGCCCAGGCTGATGAACGCGATCGATTGGCGAGTCAGCGGGACGCCCCGGGCGGCGCGACCCGCGAGAAATGCACAGGGCGCGGACTCGTGGCGTTCGTCGGGTAACGGGTCGCCCGCCGTGTGTTGCCAAGAGCTAGATTTCGACCATCTCGAAATCATCTTTGCGCGCCCCGCATTCGGGGCAAGTCCAATTGATCGGCACGTCCTCCCATCGAGTGCCGGGTGCGATCCCTTCTTCGGGTCGGCCTTCCGCTTCGTCGTAGATCCATCCGCAGATCAGGCACATCCAGGTACGGTTCGGTAATTGATCAGTCATTGCCAAGGGCATGATTAGGGGTTTGACGTAAAATGCTCGATGTTACCGGTCGCGGCGATCTCGTACCAGTCGGAAAGCTTCTGGTAGCCAACGTCATCGGGACCCAGTCCGTACACTACTTACCGTAGCCCGCCCTTGCGCGGGCCTTCCTGCCTATGACCTCGAAGCGTGTATCCGGACCACCGCTTGTACTGACGTTTGCCGGCGCGGATCCAACCAGCGGTGCCGGCCTTCAGGCGGACCTCCTTACCGTGTGTGGAATGGGTTGCCACGGATTGGGCGTGGTAACCGCTATATCCGTGCAGGACACTGTCGGCATTTCCGACATCATGCCCGTCTCGGCTGACGTGGTCTCGGCGCAGGCCCGAACAATCTTGAACGACATGACGGTGTCTGCCATCAAGGTGGGGGTGATCGGCAGCTATGACAACGCAGTAGCGATCAGCGCCGTCGCAAGGGAATATCCGAATATCCCGTTGATTCTCGATCCGGTTCTGGCGTCGGGCCGGGGTGATCCGCTCGGGGCGCAAGACGTTCTCGAAGCTTTGCTTGAACATCTTGTCCCGATGGCAACCCTGGTCACCCCCAATAGCCTGGAAGCGCGACAACTCGCGGGCGACATTACCGGAAGCGGCCTGGAGCTCGACGATTGCGCGCGCAGCCTTACCGAGCGGGGGGCACGGCACGTCTTGATCACCGGCACGCATGAACCGACGATTGCGGTCGTCAACACGTTGTATGGTGCGGCCGGACGCATTCGACAGGATCGCTGGAAGCGCCTGGGCGGCGAGTATCACGGCTCCGGATGCACGCTCGCATCCGCGATCGCCGCAGCGCTCGCCAACGGCCTGGATCTCGAGGATGCGGTGCGGGCGGCGCAGGACTTCACATGGCACGCCTTGAGATGCGCATTCCGGGCAGGCAAGGGACAGTTGATTCCCGATCGTTTCTTCTGGGCGCGAGAGGGTGCGCTCGAAAGCGGATTGGAGCCGGCCGAGCCCCAGCCAATGCCTGGGCCTCGCATGGTTCAGCCGGATATCGAGTCTGGGCCTGAGCTAGCGTAGTCATCCTTCGCCGGCGCACCTCGCATGTCGACCCTCCATCCACGCCGCCCCGGTATCGGAGTCTGTGGGCTTTACGCCCTCACCCCGGACACCGAAGATACGGACGCCCTG
>JANMUI010000630.1:0-4662 GCA_031391405.1 Betaproteobacteria bacterium | reverse complement strand
GTCCAACTCTCGTACAGCGCAGCGAGCACGAGGAACACCAGCAGCACCGCCAGCGGGAATACGAGCTTGCCGGAGCCGCCGGCGAGCATCTCCTGATAGGTGAGCTCGGTCCACATCCGCATGCAACTGCGGAACGTTGATTTGATAGCTGGAGAACAGTCCAGCGAGCTCCGGTGTGGCGTACGCCTTCTTGAGGAAGGCCTGCTTGGCGTCGTACAGTGCCTCGTAGCCTTGCGCGCCGCGGTCCTCGATCTGCAGCTTGAACCCACCGATGGTTCCAAGGCCCAGCACAGGCGGTGGCGGAAACACGGCGACGAAGGCATCTTGGATCGCCATGAGCTTCCCGTTCAATGCTTGCGCGATCGCGAAACCTGACATGTTCGGTGTGCGGCGCTCCGCGAACGGCTTCAAGGTGACGAATACGATTCCGGCGTTGGCGCTGTTGGTGAATCCATTGATCGACAGTCCGGGAAATGCGACCGCGTTCTCGACACCGGGTTGCTCGAGCGCGATCTGCGACATTCTGCGGATCACGGCATCGGTACGGTCGAATGCCGCGCCATCCGGAAGCTGGGCGAACGCGACCAGATACTGTTTGTCCTGTGCCGGAATGAATCCGCGCGGTACCGCCTGGAAGCCGGCGTAGGTCGCCGCAACCAACACGAGGTAGATGCCGACGTTCACTGACTTGCGGCTGAGTACGCGACCGACAGTGGTTCCGTACGCATCGCCCGAACGTTTGAACGCGCGATTGAAGCCGCGACGATCGCATCATCCACGACGATGCCGATGGCGAGCACCAGGCCGAACAGGGACAGCGCATTGATCGAGAAGCCGAACGCGAGCATCAGCGCGAAGGTGCCGACGATCGAGACGGGCCCCGCGATAAGCGGGATGATCGACGCACGCCACGTCTGTAAGAAGATGATGACGACCAGCACGACGAGCGCGATCGCTTCCAGCAACGTCTTCACCACCGACTCGATCGAGCTCCTCACGAATTTGGTGGTGTCATAGACGATCGCATGGCTTACGCCCTCGGGCATGTCGGCACGCAGTTCCTCCATCGCACGGTGGACGCGATTGGCCACCTCGATCGCGTTCGATCCGGGCGCCTGGAAGATGCCGATCGCCACCGCCGGCTTGTTGTCGAGGAGGCTCCGCAATGAATACTGGCTCGCACCCAACTCGATGCGCGCCACATCACGCAAGCGCGTGACAGCACCGTCGCGCGAGGACTTGATGACAACCTCACCGAATTCCTCCTCGGTGGCGAGGCGCCCCTTGGCATGGATCGGCAGCTCGTAGTCCGTGCCCGGCACGGCCGGTGCAGCGCCGACGACACCCGCGGCGACATTCACGTTTTGCTCGCGAATCGCCTGCACGACATCGCTTGCGGTGAGATTGCGCGCGGCCACCTTGTCCGGATCGAGCCATACGCGCATCGAGTAATCACCCGCGCCCCAGGTCAGCACTTGATCGACGCCGGGTATCCGCGCGAGCACGTCCTTGACGTTGAGCACCGCGTAGTTGCTGAGATAGGTGATGTCGTAGCGCTCGTTGGGCGAGGTGAGGTGCACCACCATGGTGAGATCGGGCGAGCTCTTCACGGTGGTCACACCGAGCCGGCGAACCTCTTCCGGCAGCCGCGGCAGTGCCTGCGAGACGCGGTTCTGCACAAGCTGCTGCGCGCGGTCCGGATCGGTGCCGAGTTTGAAGGTGACCGTGAGCGTCATGGTGCCGTCGGTGGTCGCCTGCGAGCTCATGTAGAGCATGTCCTCGACGCCGTTGATCGCTTCCTCGAGTGGCAGCGCAACCGACTCGGCAACGACTTTCGGATTCGCACCCGGATAGAGGGTGCGTACGACCACAGAAGGCGGCACGACCTCCGGATACTCGGAGATCGGCAGCTTCCATACCGCGAGCGCCCCGGCGAGGAAGATGACGATCGATAGCACCGCCGCGAGGATCGGGCGGTCGACGAAGTAGCGTGCGAAGCGCATGGCGATTCCCTTAAGACGCAGCGCCGGACTTCGATGTAACGGTGGGCGCACCATTGCCAACAGGTGCTCCCGCCTTTGCATCCATCTGCGTCTCGGTCGGCGCGATCAGCATTCCGGATCGAACGCGCTGCACACCATTCACGACGATCCGCTCGCCGGGCTTAACGCCCTCGCGGACCACGCGCAAGCCGTCCACGATCGGCCCGAGCTTCACTTCGCGATAATCGAGTTTGTTGTCTTCACCGGCGATCAGGACGAACTCTCTCGACTGATCGGTTCCCACCGCGCGATCGTTGATGAGCACCGCGGCTCGCTCGCCCCCGCCGCTCACCTTCAGGCGCGCGAAGAGCCCGGGCGTAAGCAGCTCGTCGCGGTTCTCAAATGTCGCGCGGACCCGGATGGTGCCCGACTGCGGATCGAGCTGGTTGTCGACGAACTCGATCGTCCCGCGGCGTGGCGTACCTTCCTCATTGGAAAGCCCCATCTGAATCACCATGCGTTTAGGATTGCGTTCACCGCCGTGACGCGCCGCTCGATCGCAGGCGCCACTGCGACCGGCACGGCGGGCGGTGCAGCTTGCGGTGCAGGCGCGGCGTTCACGGGTGCGTTGCTCTCGATATAACCGAAGACCGCGGCACCCACCACCCCCAGGGCGAAGAGTGTCTTGGCCAGCACGTGCTTGAATGTCCGTTGCGTCATGACCCGTATTCCTTTTGTCAGTCGATCCCATCACCATCGAGTGGACCGGACTGTTGCGAAGACAGGCGCGCGCCCGCCTTCGCAGTTGCACGGCACGGCGTATCAGTTCGGCGAGTAATCGGTGAGATACCGATAGTCCTGGCGCACGACGCCGCTGCTCGATGCGGGCGTCTGATAGCTGGTCGCCTCAACCGGTCGTTTGAACCAACCGAACTCCAAACGCTTTGGTTGCAGCTCAAGTTGCGCGTCGGGCGATGCGAAGCTGGCTGCGGCAAATCCTGCGAGCACGACCGCCGCGATCGTTTTGAAAACATTGCGTTTCATGGTAAGACTCCTTGCTGGAAGATTGCTTGCGCGAATGAATGATCCGGGGCGGCGCAAGCTCACGCCAATCGGAAACCTAGGGATTGGGCCAACAACTCGAACGATTCTGGGTTCTCGATATGCACCATGGTCTTGCTTCCGCGCGAAGCGCATCGCGCATTCACCATGGCGGCAGATTACGGGGGTGGGGTATTCGCTCGATTTCCGAAGCGCATCGGTTTGTATTGCTGTGTAACCGGGAGCGGCAATGCGCGCGTTACATGAGCGCCCGATGCTCTTGCAGCGTCGCAAGCTGTAACATTTCCTCGCGAGTGCGCCCGATGGAAGCGATTGGTTGCCCGCCGATAACACCGAGCACGAAGACTATGGCCAGTCGGCGTTCTATCAGTCGGTCGATGGCATTGCTACGGCACGGCGACGTGGCTACGGTGAAGGAGATGAGATGTTCATAGGGCATTTTGGCGTTGGATTCGGAGCGAAGGCCATCGCTCCCAACGCTTCCTTGGGAACGCTTTTCCTGGCGGCCCAATTCATCGATCTTCTCTGGCCGACGCTCTTGCTCCTCGGAGTGGAGCGGGTCGTTATCGCGCCTGGTATCACGAGAGTAACGCCGCTCGACTTCGTGCACTATCCAATCTCCCATAGTCTGCTTGCAGTCATTGGCTGGGCTGCACTGTTCGCGGTGATCTATTGGATTCTTCGCCGCTATCCGCGCGGTGCCATCGTTCTCGGGCTAGCCGTTGTGAGTCATTGGCAGCTCGACCTCGTTGTGCATCGACCCGATCTACCACTCTATCCGGGAAGCACGCACCTCTTCGGCCTTGGTCTTTGGTCGTCCGTTGGTGCAACCCTCGCCGTGGAGCTGCCGATTTTCGCGGTGGGTTTGTGGCTGTACCTTTGCGCCACGGAGGCTTCTGATGCGGTAGGTCGCTGGGCTCTTTGGGGGCTCGTGGGGTTCCTTCTCGCTATTTATCTTGCAAATCTTTTCGGTGATCCACCACCGAATGTCACGGTACTGGCGTGGGTGGGGCAGGCACAGTGGCTGTTGGTCGCATGGGGCTACTGGGTAGATCACCACCGCCGTTTGGTATTGCCGAGTACGCCGCCGATCGGCCGTGGATCGCGCGTCACCTGATAGATGGATGCCGCCTACGAGGCCGCAAGCCGCATCAGAAAGGGCTCTGCGCGAATCGCGACCGCATTGGGTAGCGGCGCGCCGGGTAGCTCATGGCCCAGCGATCGAATCCATGTGTCACCGCTCCCGCGCGCCTTGCTCACTGAACCATCGCACGATGCCCGGCATCTCCTGCTCGAAACCGCCGGGAATGTATATGTTGAGCACCCCGGCACGCGCGTTCGAGTTGTTCTCGAAGTCGTGCACGACGCCGGCCGGCACTCGCAGAAACGTTCCCTTTGTCGCGTCGATCTTCCGGTCACCGACCAGGAAAGTCATGACGCCTTCGAGCACGTAGAAGATGTCGTAGGGGTTCAGCACTCATTCGGGCAGGCGGCATACGGCTTCGATGTTGTAGCCATCCGGGTCCAGCACAAAGGCGCCGTAGTATGCCGCGTGATACTGAGGACGCAACCCCGGTGGACCGTTGTCGGTGGCGCCGGCGGCGAGTGCGGCGCGGTA
>JANMUI010000629.1:0-3503 GCA_031391405.1 Betaproteobacteria bacterium | reverse complement strand
CCGCTCTCGGTGATCCCCACCTTCGTTGGGATGCACTGGCTCGGCTTCTCGATCAACGTCGTCACCTTGTTATCCCTTGCGCTGGTCGTCGGCGTGCTGGTGGACGATGCAATCGTCGAGATCGAGAACATCGTGCGGCATCTGGGGCTTGGCAAATCCCCGCGCGAAGCAGCGATGGAAGCGGTGGAGGAAATCGGCCTTGCGGTGATCGCGACGACCTTTACCTTGATCGCGGTTTTCTTGCCGACGGCTTTCATGAGCGGCGTGGCAGGTCGCTTTTTCGTGCAGTTTGGCTGGACCGCAGCGATCGCGGTGTTCGTATCGCTCGTCGTCGCTCGATTGCTGACACCGATGATGGCCGCGTACCTGTTGCGCCCGATCGCGAAGGAACCGAAAGTCGGCAAGGTGATGACGTGGTATCTCGGGCTTGCGGCATGGTGCCTTCAACATCGCTTTCTCACTGCGCTTTTCGCAGCGCTGTTCTTCTTCGGTTCCCTTGCGTTGATCCCGCTCCTGCCGACCGGATTCATCCCGCCGGACGACCTCGCGCAAACACAGGTCAAGCTCGAGCTCCCATCCGGCAGCACGTTCGAACAGACGGCGGAGCGGGCGGAACAAGCGCGCGTGCTGCTCGCGAAGAATCGTGATGTCCGACTCATCTACACCGCAATCGGCGGCGGCGCGACGGGGTCCGATCCGTTTGCACCCGGCGGCGCACCGGAAGCACGCATGGCCACCTTGCTCATCAACCTGACGCCACGCGACGAGCGCGACCAATCGAAGCAGCAGATCGAAGCGGCGCTTCGTGATGCGGTGGCCGCGGTGCCCGGTGTCCGTTCGACCGTCGGATTCGGCGGAGCCGGCGAGAAACTGGTGCTTGCGTTTGTCGGCGAAGACGGCGACATCCTCGCTCGCGCCGCGCGCGCGGTCGAGCGCGATCTGCGAACGATTCCGGGCATCGGCAACATCGTGTCGACCGCAAGTCTGACCCGACCGGAATTGATTGTCCGCCCCGACAGCGCCCGCGCCGCCGATCTCGGGGTGACGGCTGCCGCCATCAACGACACGCTGCGCATTGCAACAGCGGGCGATTTCGATCAGGGACTGGCCAAGCTCAACCTCGCGCAACGGCAGATCCCGATTGTGGTTCGCTTATCGAAATCGGCGCGGCAGGATATTTCGGTGATCGAGCGCCTCGCGGTGCCGGGCAAGGCGGGCAATGTGATGCTCACAAGCGTTGCCGACATCGCCTTCGACACCGGGCCGTCGCAGATCGATCGCTATGATCGCAGCCGCAATATCTTCGTGGAGGTCGAGCTCAATGGTCGCGCGCTCGGTGAAGTGCTTGCCGAAGCAGAGGAGCTCACGGCACTCAAGCAGTTGCCACCCGGCGTGAAGCGTGCCGAGTTGGGCGATGTGGAGGGCATGAAGGAATTGTTCGAAAGCTTCGGCCTGGCAATGCTCACCGGCGTGTTCTGCATCTACATCGTGCTCGTACTTCTGTTCAAGGATTTCGTGCAGCCCGTCACGATCCTCGCCGCGCTGCCGCTTTCGATCGGCGGGGCGTTCGGTGCATTGTTGATCGCAGGCAAGGCGATGTCGATGCCATCACTTATCGGACTCATCATGCTGATGGGGGTCGCGACCAAGAACTCGATTCTGCTGGTGGAGTACGCGATCGTGGCGCGCCGCGACCTGGGCATGAGCCGCAACGAGGCGCTGCTCGATGCATGCGGGAAGCGTGCACGCCCGATCATCATGACGACACTCGCGATGGGCGGTGGCATGCTGCCGATCGCGCTCGGCTGGGGCGTGGACCCGAGCTTTCGCTCGCCGATGGCGGTGGCGGTGATCGGCGGATTGATCACCTCGACGCTTCTTAGCTTGCTCGTGATTCCGGTGGTGTTCACCTATGTGGACGACGCGGTGAATCTCGTCAATCGCGCGTGGCGGTGGGTGCGGCCGGCGCATGCGTAGGAAACTTGTAGACGCCATTGAAATTGGAGGCGTTGGAATTTAGCGTCACGCATCATGCGAATTACGATAGATATCGACGATCCGATACTGCGGCAGCTCAAACGGCTGCAACGTCGGGAGCGCAAATCGCTTGGGCACCTGGTTTCTGATTTGCTGGCACAGGCCCTATCGAGCCGGCGTGAGCCCGACCGGCCGCGAGCGGCGTTTCAATGGACAGCGAAATCTATGGGCGCGAAGTTCGACCTCGAGAGCAAGAATGCGGTTCTGGGCGCCTTGGACACCGGCGGCAATGACGACAGATAGTGCATGTCATCAGGAATCTACGCGGTCCGCCGCGCAGATCCCTGGCTACTCCGCCTTCGCCCCTGCGCTCTTCACCACCTTCGAGAAACGCTCCGCATCGGATTTCCACTGTGCCGTCTGGTCCTCGGGCGTGCTCCCAACGGGTTCAATGCCCAGCCCGGCGAATCGCTGCACGATCTCGGGCAGCTTGACGATTTCGGCCATCGTGGTCGAGAGCTTCATGATGATGTCGCGCGGCGTGCCGGCCGGCGCGAGGTAGCCGATGGTGGGGGAGAAATCGTAGTCGGCGATACCCGTAATTTCCGCGACCGTCGGAATATCCGGCGCGAGGGCCGAGCGGGAGCGGGAGTTGGCGGCCAACAATTTGACCTTCCCGTCCTTTGCGAAATTCGAGAGCGACGGATACGCCGAATACACCATCGCGACCTGTCCGCCGATCATCGCGGGCACCGACTGTCCGGTTCCTTTGTACGGGATATGCACGATGTCAAGGCCCAGCGTGGACTTGAGCGCCTCCATGCCCAGATGATGCACCGTGCCGATTCCCGATGAACCGTATGAGAGCTGACCCGGTTTGGATTTGGCCAACGCAATCAATTCCTTCAGCGTATTGGCGGGCACCGTGTTGTTCACCGCGAGAAACAACGCGGCCCGCGCGACGATCGATACCGAAATGAAGTCTTTCTCCGAGTACGGCAGCTTGGCGTACAGGTACGGATTGATCGACAGCATCGAGCTATCGGAAATCTGCAGCGTGTAACCGTCGGCCGGTGCCTTCGCGACCATCTCGGCCGCGGCGATTCCGCCTGACCCCGGCCGATTCTCGGTGAGAACCTGCTGGCCCCATCGCTCGGACAACTTTTGCTGCACGAGCCGGCCGACCGTATCGGGCAGGCCGCCGGCTGCGTAGCCCAAGATCACTTTGATCGGGCGGTCGGGATAGGCCTTGGCCTGCGCATGGAGCGTGACGGAGATCGTCATCCCCAGACCAAGGAGAGCGGCTTGTGTGACGGGAATCATATTCATCGTTGCGTTCGCCTGGCGAATGATCGAACCCGCACTCTATTCAGAATGGCTGATTCGTGCTGGCGTGATGTGACGAACGATCACGCGCGCGGCGGCATGCTTACCCTCGATCGAGCGGACTCACAACGCCACGCCCACCGCGATTCAATACATGCGTGTAGATCATGGTGGTCGAAACGTCGCGATGGCCGAGGAGC
>JANMUI010000626.1:0-5285 GCA_031391405.1 Betaproteobacteria bacterium | reverse complement strand
ACTTGCCGATACGCCCATGCCTGCTTGGTCAGATCGTCGTAGATGATCAGTGCGTCTTGTCCGCGATCGCGGAAATACTCGCCCATCGTGCAACCGGAGTACGGCGCGATGAATTGCAGCGCCGCCGACTCTGATGCCGTGGCCGCAACCACGATCGTGTACGCCATCGCGCCGTGTTCTTCCAGCTTGCGGACCACGTTGTTGACGGTGGACGCTTTCTGGCCGATCGCGACATACACGCAGAAGAGGTCTTTACCCTTCTGGTTGATGATCGTGTCGATCGCGACGGCGGTCTTGCCGGTCTGGCGATCGCCGATGATGAGCTCGCGCTGGCCACGACCGATCGGCACCATCGCATCGATCGCCTTGAGGCCGGTTTGCACCGGCTGCGACACCGATTGGCGCGCGATGACACCAGGGGCGACCTTCTCGATCACGTCGGTCATCTTCGCGTTGACCGGGCCTTTGCCGTCGATCGGCTGGCCGAGCGAGTTGACGACGCGCCCGAGCAGCTCAGGGCCGACCGGGACTTCAAGAATCCGTCCGGTGCACTTGACCGTATCGCCTTCGGAGATGTGCTCGTATTCACCCAGCACCACCGCGCCGACCGAGTCGCGCTCGAGGTTGAGCGCCAAGCCGAACGTGTTGCCGGGAAATTCGATCATCTCGCCCTGCATCACGTCGGAGAGACCGTGAATGCGGCAGATCCCGTCGGTCACCGACACGACGGTGCCTTGCGTGCGAGCGTCCGCGGCGAGTGCCAGGTTCTGGATCTTGGCGCGAATCAGATCGCTGATTTCGGATGCTTTCAGCTGCTGCATGGGGACACCCTCAATGTGAAGGAACTCGCGCGGCCGCGAATTCCTGATGGCTGACGCAAACGCCGTGTTGGTCGACTTCTGGCCGTTGCATAGCGTTTCATCATCGCATTCTTCGAACTAATAAAAGCCGTTCATGTACAAAAGGGCTGGCGTCAGCTTTCAGGATTCCCGGGCGGCCTTTTGCACGGGAATCCTAGGCTGAAGCGAGTGCGTTGGCCATCGTGGAGAGTTTCCCGCGCACCGACCCGTCGATCACCTCATCGCCGACCACAACGCGCGCCCCACCGATCAATTCGCGATCGATCACCACCACAGGCTGAACCTTGCGCTTGAATCGCCGCTCGAGATCCGCGACCAACTGGGCAAGCTCCGGTTCCGGAATCGGGAAGGCGGAGGTGATATGCGCCTCGACCTTGCTTTCACGTTCGTTCTTGAGCGCCTCGTACAGCGTGTGTACCGCCGGCAGCACCGCAATCCGGCCGTTCGTGATGATCGCCTGGACGAAGCTTTTCGATTCGCCCGACAGCCCGCCCTGCACCGCGGCGGCAATCACATCGATCAGTTGCTGCGGGCTCACCTTCGGATTGCCGATGAGCGCCTTCACTTCCGCATGTTCGGCGATGCGGGCAAGCGCACCGAGCGTATCGGACCAGCCGGCAAGATTGTTCGCCTTGTCGGCAAGCTCGAAGATTGCTTCGGCATAGGGGCGTGCAACGGTCGCGAGCTCAGCCATGGCGGTGTCAGAGTTGCTTGCGCAGATCGCCGAGCAGATCGCCATGCGCCTTCGCATCGATCTCGCGCCGGAGAATCTTCTCGGCGCCGGCCACCGCAAGCGATGCTACTTGCTCGCGTAGCGATTCTTTGGCGCGGGCGACTTCCTGCTCGATTTCGGCTTTCGCCGCGGCCTTCTCGCGATCGCCTTCGGCTTTCGCGTCGTTCTTGGCCTTGTCGATCATCTGCTGCGCGCGCTTTTCGGCATCGGAAACGATGGACTGCGCACGCTCGCGCGCGCCTCCGATTTCCTGCTCGACGCGCTTGGCGGCGTTGGTGAGCTCGAGGCGGCCCTTCTCGGCTGCGGCCAAGCCTTCGGCAACTTGCTTCTGCCTATCCTCGATCGCGCGCATGAGCGGCGGCCAAATGAACTTGTAGCAAAACCAGACGAACACCGCGAAGGTGATGGTCTGGGACAGGATCGTCAGATTGATATCCATGCTCTAACCTGAATGGCGACTAACGGCGCGGTCGGCGGACGCTTATCGGATCACTGCGAGTAGCGGGTTGGCGACGGCGAACCAGAGCGCAAGACCCACGCCGATAATGAACGAGGCATCGATCAGGCCGAGGAGCAGGAACACCTTCGCCTGCAATTGCGGCATCAGCTCAGGCTGTCGCGCGGCGCCTTCAAGAAAGCGGCTGCACATGATGCCCACGCCGATACACGCGCCGGCGGCACCCAGGCCGATCATAAGACCAATGCCGACCCCGGTGTAGGCCTGGATCAACGCTAGAAATTGAAGCTTCTCCATTTGTTTCCCCTTATGACAGTCGACGAATGTGTGGTGAACGGTTTAGTGATGCTCGTGCGCCATCGCGAGGTACACCGCGGTAAGCATCATGAAAATGAAGGCCTGCAGTATGACAATGAGAATGTGGAAGATCGCCCAGAAAAGTGCGAGCACACCACCAATGACCGCGCCAACGACACTCGTCGCGGCCCACATCCACAAAAGCAGAAAGATGAGCTCCCCTGCGTACATGTTGCCGTAGAGGCGCAGGCTGTGCGACAGCGGCTTCGACACGTATTCGACGAACTGGAACGCGAGATTGAACACCCACAGCAATGGGTGCGAGCCGAATGGTGTGCAGAACAACTCATGCACCCAGCCGCCGATGCCCTTCACCTTGATGTTGTAGAAAATCATCAGGCCGAACACCGACAATGCGAGCGCGAACGTGGTGTTGATATCCGCGGTCGGAACGATCCGAAACCCGTGGTCCGAAATGTGGTGCGTGCCAAGTGCGATGACATCGACCGGCAGAAAGTCCATCGCGTTCATGAAGAACACCCACACGAAGACGGTGAGCGAGAGCGGGCCGACAAAGCCACGATTGCCGGGGAACACACTCTTTATCTGGCCTTCGACGAAATCGAGCAGCAACTCGATGGCGGCCTGGAACTTTCCGGGCACACCGGGCGTCGCATTGCGAGCGGCGCGCGAGAGGATCCAGAGCGCGAACACGCCCAGAACGATTCCCACCACGACGGTATCGAGATTGAGCGTCCCACCGGCAAACGGCACTTTGAGATGCGTCAGGTGGTGGGAGATGTAGCTGGTCGGATCGAGGTCGGATTGGGCAGCCATGGAGCGGGGCGCGTCTCAAATAATCAGTTCAATCAATTCGGCTTCTTCAAAGGCTCGTCCGGCACAAGCAGCGCAACACCCGGCAGCAACGCCGTAATGGCGAACGCGATAAACAACGGCACGAATACCACCTCTTCGTAGGTTTTGAGGACCGACGACATGACCACGACGATCACGATGATCTTGCCCGCCTCGGCACGGACCATCTTGCGCACCGTGGCGAAGGCGGTCCTCATTTGACCCATGCTCGCGATCGCGAAATAGACAAACCCCGCGACGACGTTGATGAGCCCCCCCAGCAATGCCGAGATCGCGCCTTCAACACCGGCAATCGGCCAGGCGCAGAGAGCAACGACGACGGTAGCAATCACCTGCCACTGAATAACGGCACGGACCGGCTTGCTCGTCAAAAGCAATTGGAACCCCACCGTGCGAGCGGAAAAACCGCGGGAGTTTAGCGCAGGCGATTGAATGAAGCAATCATCGGTGCGTTTTTGGCGATGATGGAACGTGGGTAGGCCGAGGGACAAGAGTCGATGTCCCCCGGCCGGCCAACTGCGCAGGCACAACCGTTACGACGCGGCGAGCCCTCCCAGGCGCGGCGCGTGACGAGCGGCCGCCATCCGATGTGCGATGCGCGTAAGCCACCAATCCGTCGCGGGGGACGACACCACGCGGAAAGCGCTCGCTTCGAAGGCTTGGACGATGACTGGTCCAGCCCCTTTGCTTACGTATCGGTCCCCTTCTTGCAGCTCGATGTCATGCGGTAAGTTGTCTTCGGTGACCCATACCGCGCCGTGCGTGCAGAGGATCGCATCGCCCCGGGAGCGCGGCAGCTTGATCAATCCATCCTTGTCGAGGTTGATAGTGGTGCGGGCGTTAAGGTCGATTCGCATGGTGTTCTCCACGGTGAGGCGGTCGATCGGTACCCGAGGATTCGAGCGCTGTAACCGTGACCGCGATGGAGCCCATTAGACGCGCCGGCCGCACTCCGGACATGAGGCGAGCGTCCCGGGCGATACCTGGGAATCGGCAGAAAAGGGATCGGGAGGCCGGGACTTGGGTCCCGGACTCGGGTATTGCGCTGCCCACCCGGCTCGAAATGGCCTTCGGGGACGACGTCGCTCCGGAGATCCTGCCAAAGCGCAATCGACCTCTAGGCAGCCAGCGGCCGAGGCTTTGGAACGGGCATCTCGTCGTAGGTTCGCCCGTGAAGCATGCGGCCGGTAAGGTCCTTACGAACGCCTCCCCACTGCTTAAAAAAGAACGCGACCTTCGCTGCTTGGCACTGCTCGTGGATATCGTCCACCCATTCAGCCTGCACGGGACGAGCTTTCGGCCCTGATTCACCGCCGACGATCACCCAATCGATCTTTGAAAGGGGCAATGCCGGCATAGCGCCAATCAGCGGCTCACATGATAGGAAACGAACTGCGGCTGGCACCCGCTGTAGCTCGGCTACTCGACCAGCGACACGGCTGCTTTCAACGCTGACCCCCATCCACACATTTTCGGGCCATGGAAGATCCCTCGCCAACTCACGAAGCCGCCGCGCCCGTTTGGTCAAAATCTGGAACGTGTGCTGCGGGCAATCAAGCATCGTTCTGAAGATTCTTTCAATGAACGCAACCGGCACCTCTTCCTGGAAGAGATCGCTCATCGAGTTCACGAATACCGTCCGAGGCCGCCGCCACGCCCTGGGCGCGTCGACGAGATCCCAATGAAGGGTCGGGGTAAAGCCGTTGGTGTACCTGGCCGACCCCATTGCCTCGAGCCGCGCAGCCATCCGTTCCGCGTAGCAATGCTTACACCCCTGGCTGACTTTGCGGCAGCCAGTCACTGGATTCCAGGTGACCTCCGTCCATTCGATTTTCGAGTAAGTTCCCATCTCGCACGCGTTACTGTATAAAATCATGGGCTATCCTATTAGCTCCACTAACCACGATATGTTGTGGTCGCACCCCGCAGGTCGCGCGATTCACCACAATGGATGGACAGTGGTGGAGGTAATAGGATAGGCCTTACGCATACCCAGTAGTTAGCATGACAGCCTTTCAGAATCATCGGGTTACCCGGATTTAGGCCATCCTAAATCAGATCG
>JANMUI010000552.1:0-3707 GCA_031391405.1 Betaproteobacteria bacterium | reverse complement strand
CGCGCTCGCCCAATCGGCCATCAGCCATCGGAGAATCCGTCCCGGTTACACTGACGGACCACGCAACCATCGACTCCCCGCGCGCCTCGTTCAGGATCAAACCTGAATTGGAAACGACTAATTCGCGCCTATATCGTTGCTTCGCCCACCTGCTGTCGCAGCTACGCTGCGCGCTCAACGACTCGTTCCTTGTCGAGCCAATCGCATTCCATCCCATGATCGGGCAATACAACCTCGCGTTGGTCGCGGGCTCGTATTTCGTGGCCGTGCTTGCTTCGCACATCGCACTCCGCGTGTCCGCTCGCGCGGACGGTGGGAGCGAAGCACGTGCATGGCTTGCCGGTGGCGCCGTAGCGATGGGGACGGGCGTATGGTCAATGCACTTCATCGGGATGCTCGCGTTCCAGCTGCCGATCGACGTTTCCTATGACGTTGGACTTACCGCGCTGTCGCTCGCGATCGCAATTGTCGTCTGCGGCTTCGCGCTGCGCATCGCGAGCCGGCCAACGCTCAGCACCGGGTGGATCTAGGGCTTCAACAGAGCGAGCGCGAGCTGCGTCTGATCCTCGATTCAATGCCGGCGATGTTCTCCTTCATTGGCGCCGACCGCCGGTATCGCTACGCCAACCAGCGTCTCGCGGAGCGCCTCCGGATGCGACCGGAAGACTTCGTCGGGTGTGAGGTTCGGGCGGTTGTCAGCAAGCATACGTCGACACCGGTATCGGATTGTCGGAGGCGGCGCGGGCGCGGCTGTTCCAGCCCTTCGCGCAGGCAGACAGCTCGACCAAGCGGCGCTATGGCGGAACGGGTCTAGGCTTGGCGATCTCGAAGCAACTCATCGAAGCGATGGGCGGGACGATCGAGGTCGAGAGCGCGCCGGGCAAGGGATCGTCGTTTCGATTTACCGTGCGCCTAGGGCACTGCGAGGCCATCGAAGAGACCTCTGCAGTCCCCGGTGAAGAGGTGCTTAATGGACGCCTGCTGCGCGACGTGATGGCGGGGCACACCGCGGCGAACCCGCCCGCGCCACCACCCGGGATCGTGCCCGGGGGGATCGTGCCCGGACGCGCACGGGTGCTGCTCGCCGAGGACAATCCGATCAATCAAACCGTGGCGCGCACGATGCTGCGCCAATTCGGCTACCAGGTGGAGATTGCACACAACGGCGAGGAGGCCCTTGCATGCGCCACCCGCGGCGGCTTCGACCTGATCTTGATGGACTGCCAGATGCCGGTGATGGACGGGCTGGAAGCGAGCGCCGCGATTCGTGCGCAGGAGCCGGCCGGCACGCGCGTGCCGATCATTGCATTGACAGCGAACGCGGTGCCGGGAGATCGCGAACGCTGCATTGGGGCCGGCATGGACGACTATCTCGCCAAACCGTTTCGCAAGGCGCAACTGCAAGAGCTACTCCGGCGCCATCTGTCGCACCAATTGACTGAGCGCGCCGTTTGATCCGGTCCCGGCATGATCTACGCTCGATGGCGCTAGAAATCGAGCGGTTTGTCAGCAATCGAGCAGATTGTTCTTTCGCACCGTCACCGCATCCTCGAAATCCTGAATCTCGACATGACAGCCGAATTTGCGGCGCTCGAATGCCGAATCGAGCCGGGTGGTGACCGCAGCAAGAAAGTCGCGGGCGAGCTGCTGGCGAATACTCACCATACCCCAATCGTTACGCCACCCGCTTTCGCCGGACTCCCGCGCTGATTGACGGCTTCGTCCGTCATGCCGATCCGATTGCGGCGCGCGCGCATCCATTCGAATAGGTGCCCGTACAGGTCGTCGCGGATCGCCCGCTTCGCCGGATCAGTGCCCAGGTCGACCAGCTCTTGTGGATCGTTGTCGAGGTCGAACAACTGCGGCGGAAAGTTCCGGCCGAAGTGCACGAGCTTCCAGCGCGCCGTCCGGAGCATCACCATGCGCGCCTCACGCGGCCCGAGCCCCAACTTGCGGGCCGTCGGGTAGATCGCGAAGTCGAGCTCGGCGACCGCGGCTTCACGCGACCATGCCGTCGCGCCTTCGAGCAGCGGGCGCAACGATCGCCCCTCGATGATGTGCGAAGCGATCGTGATACCAAGCACATCGAGAATCGTCGGCACGACATCCACCGCTTCGACCAGGGCATTGCTGGTCGCGCCGCGCTTCGCGCCATCGGACGGATCGACCACGATCATCGGCACGCGCACGCCTTGCTCGTACATGAATTCCTTTTCGCCTTGCCAATGGTCGCCCAGGTAATCGCCATGATCGGCGGTGAAAATGATCAGGGTATCTGCCAGGCGCCCGGATGCATCGAGATGCGCGATCAACCGTCCGAGGTGATCGTCCATCTGCTTCACCAGCCCCATGTAGGCCGGGATCACATTCAGCCGCGCTTCATCGCGCGAGAAGGTGACGGACTCCGGATGCTCCTGAAAGCATTTGAAAATCGGACTCACATCGCCACGCTCGGCTTGCGAGCGGATCGGCGCGGGAGCATTCTCGCGGCTGAACATGTCGTGATACGGCGCGGAGACGATGTAGGGCCAGTGCGGCTTGATGAATGAGGTGTGCAGGCACCAGGGACGGTCGCCTTGTTCGCGGATGAATTCGATCGAACGATCCACCGTCCACGCGGATTCCGACAGCGCATCGGGAATCCGCGCCGCACGATGAGCATTGCGTAGCAGCCAGCCGCTTGCGATCTGCCCTCCTTCATCGAGACCGGCATTGGCGTACTCGTGCCACGGATTGCGGCCCGTATAACCCTTTGCGTGGAGGTAGGCGTTGTAGGCCTGGTGGCGCGCGATCTTGCCTTCGGGATGAATCCCATCGTCGCGACCGTAGGGCTCGAATCCACCTTCTCCGATGAGTTGTCCGATCGGATCATCGGGCGACAACGCGAGCCACGCCATGCCCGCCTGGTCGGGTTCATGATGTGTCTTGCCGACCACGGCGGTGCGAATACCGGCCGGTCGCAGATAGTCACCGAGCGTTCGCTCGCCGACGGGTAATGGGACGAAGTTCCAGGTCGCACCATGCGAGAAGGTAGTGCGGCCGGTGTAGAACGACATGCGCGACGGCCCGCACACCGGCGCCGACACGAATGCGCGATCGAAGCGCATGCCGCGTGCAGCCAACGCGTCGATATTGGGTGTCGATAGATGGCGCGCGCCGTAGCAGGAGAGATAGTCGAACCGAAGTTGGTCGCACATGATGAAGAGGACATTGCGCGCCGTGGGCATCAGTTGGCCGCCTTTTACTATCGTTGAGAAGTGATCGGTCATTGTCCGCGCTGACGCGGATACGTCAATCTTCGCCATCGTGGCGGCGCGGATGGAACGATCGGAACCGAAGCTGCGTCGCGCGGCGTGCCGGCCGGCGCTCCTTGCCGTGTTTGCCGCTTCTCCTTCCAGGATGCTGCGTGGTACGGCCCGCAGAATTCTCTCAATCGAGAATGCTGGTGCCATCCCACGCCGACAATTCGAGGACGGTGCCGTCAGGGTCGCGAAAATAGCACTGCCGTCCGACGAAGACACCTTTCTTGCGGTCCTCCTCTTCGAACACGTCGACCCCCTTCGAGGCGAGGAAACGCTTCGCTTCGTCGTACTTCGCGGCATCGACCTTGAATGCGTGGTGTGCCCGCCGGCTTTCTGCGGCGCTGCGTTGCAATGACGCGTCGCTCCTGGTGAGAATTACGTGGTCGTCCCCCGCGCGGAGGAACA
>JANMUI010000550.1:0-7911 GCA_031391405.1 Betaproteobacteria bacterium | reverse complement strand
CGATGCGTCAATGGGTCATGGGCCGCAAGGTGACTGATGCTGCCGTTTGTTTGCGAGGGAGCGCCGTCGTCAACCAACTCGTCCAGCCAAGTCGCGCGGAACCGGCGCCCTGCCCACCAAGGCGCATTGGTGGTACCTCTGCTGCGATCAAGGTCGGATTAAAGGCAAAGTCCTGCTCGAGCCCGACGTGCAGACGAGTCAACTCGACCAGGCGCGTGTGCAGCGGAGTGCCCGGAAGCAACGCCTCGAAATCACGCAGATTGAGTGGGCCAAGACGCACGAGGAACCGCGCCGATGCATCCCACATCTGGGAACCGAGTGCAGCGTCCCCGCCAAGCTGAACATAGCGCCCCGGTTGGCCAGAGGCGGCGAGTCGTGACTGCTCAGCCCGTGGCAAACGAACCCAACCGCCCGCAAACTCGACGATGCGCACATCGGCACCGGTTTCTTCCGACAGCATGCCACGCAGGCGCTCGGCACTACGGCTGCGCGCGGCCAAGCCACCGGCGTGGTAAAGGATCGCTTGCAAGGGTGTCGCCAGCCCGCGAGAAAGGCTCTCGTCTCCCAGACCGACTGCCGCGGCCAGCACCTGCTCGGCGCCACTCGGGTTTTGCGTGGGCCGGTACTTCGAGCCCGCTTTCACGAAGAAACCGGTGAAACGCCGTGCCAGGAGATCGAGGAAAGAATGCAGCGCGGTCGATCGTTTGCGATTCTCGGCATCGACCTGCGCCGCGTAATGACGGGGCAACACGCCGCCCGGGCCGATCAGGCCGAAGGTCGGCGCGACCAGCTCGTTTTTTTTGGGGTTCGCCTGCGTCACCTCGCCGCCTGGAGCGCCGAGACGCGCGTCCGTTCGGAAGGAAATCTCGGTAGGGTCGCGGCGAGGCGCCATAACAGCCGCAGCCTGGTCGATGCTGAACCGGGTCGGCTCTCGCTCGAGGCGCTCGAGCGGGCTGAGCGCCCGGCGCGGCGCCGTATTCGCGATCGGTGCGACGGCGTCGCTTGAAGGCCTGTCACTCACAGCAGAACCCGAGTCCCGCTGCGAGCCGGCCAGGACGCAACACTGCCGTTGCGCCCGCGAAGATATGCGGAGCAGCGGACGAAGCCGTTTACCGAGACCTGGAGAGCGAGAAAACGCTCGAGGACACCTGCTAACAGGAACAAGCCCCCGGCCGTCCAGGCCTGCGGTTCGAAGGTCAGGGCAATGTCGATGCCCCGCGCAAAGCTGCCCGGCCTGATACCAGGCAGCCGGGCGACGCCGGGCGTGGCAATGACCGAGACGATGCCGTCCAGTGCCAGTCGCGTCTCTGGGGTGTCACGCAGGTCGTGCAGGCGCATCATTTCGCGCAGTGCCAGCGCGGCCTGCGGCCCGCCGGTGACGCCGAGATGGTTCAGCGCCAGATGCGACACCAGCCGCCATCCGCTGCGCTCGCGCAACTGCGGCCGCAAGGGGGGCGTGGGGGGCGAAAGGCATTCGGCCCCGGCTGCCGGTGCGGCCGGGTCAGTGATCCGCAGGCCGGGATGGCCGCCACCGAAGGGCAGCAGCGAGGGCAGGTCGCGGTTGCAGCAGAGGGTATCGATGCTGAGGACGCCGTCAGCCGGCAGCGCGGGGTCGAAGTGCGGATCGCGAAGCATGAGGCGAATCTCGCTGCCGCCAAGCACGGACGGCGCAGCGCGGCGCGAGGCCAACCAGCTAAGCTCCGCGGCGTCGGCCTCGGACTTCTCTTCATGCCGCAAGCGTTGAAAATGCGGAACCTTCCTTGGCCGGGGGTTGTCAGGATGGCTGAGCCGCACGGTCTCGACCGAATACAGTTCCAGTGCAGCAGGGCGCCTCGCATCGGGAATCACGAGCCAGTCAGATTGCGTGCCATCCAATGCGATCGGCTCGGCGGCGTGATGAAAAAGGTTCACCGCCGGGGTGCAGCCCAGAACGAGGTTCTCTTCGTTGATGGCGCGCTCGAGGTCACCGGCGGTGCGCGACAAATAGATGTACACCTCCATCGCGCCGCTCCGCTGGACCATGCTGCGTGCCTCCAGCCCGGCGAGCTTGATGTACAGGAACTTCTCCGGGAAGGCGAAGTACTCGGTCAGCAGCCGGTGGCCTGAGAACGCGCGCTGCGGCCACGGCAGTGCTGCCTCCTCGAGCTCAAAGCCCACATGGGACAAGGCCTCGCGCGGCAAGAAGGTTGGGCGCGGATCGGACGGCCCGTCGGCGAGGGCAATTGACACGGTCGAGGTGCATAGCAGCTCCAGTAACTGTGTCGCCACCGGCCCAGAGCCCCGCAGATGAAATCGCAATTGGTCCACCACCAGCTCGGCGAATGTCAGGCCGGGAACCTTGGTCGCCAAGCTGAGTTGCAAAACGGCCGTCGCGCGCGGCGCGTGGGGGTTCACCGGTGCCGGTAGTGGCAGCCCGGCCAGCTTGGCCTTCTTGAGCGCGATCGGCCAAAGCGTCGTCTCGTGGCAGGTGCGGTAGTACAGGGGCTCCCCACGCACCGCCTCGGTCTGCAGCGGCGTGCCACGAGCGATCCGGGAAGGGCCGGTCGCCTCGGGCTTGGGCAAGAGCCTGACCGTTGTGAGCGACGGAATCGGCGCAAGCAGGTGTGGGCAGAGGAGCTCGAGCAGTGCGTCCGAAAGCTCGGGCATGTCGTCATCGAGCCGGTGCTGCACCCTCGCGGCGAGGAATGCGACACCTTCGAGGAGCCGCTCCACATGCGGGTCGTCCACTGCATCGGGCGTCATGCGCAGCCGGCCGGCCACCTTGGGATTCGCCGCCGCGAATTCACCGGCCAGCTTGCGTATCGCTGCCAGTTCGCGGTCGTAGTAAGGAAGCAGGACGTCGGCCATGGTTCTTAGGTCTCACGTACGGTGACGTCGCGCGTCACCGGTTCGAGCAAAGTCTCGAAGCTCACCGGCTCGGGCACCGGGTCGGCCCTGAGCACCGCTTCGACTTTCATGCGAAGGGTTCCGCCGAGCTCATCATCCTCGCCGACCAGCACGACCGAAATATTTTCAAGGCGCGGCTCGAAGCGCCGGATCGTGGCTTCCACTTCGCGCACCAGCGCCGCGCGTAGTTCCGGCACAGCGTAGGTGCCGGAGCTCGGATCCGGAATGCCATAGTTGATGAGCGAGCTCGACAGTTCGAGCAACTGCGCCGGCAGGGGCTGGCGGCGGCGGCGTGCGTTGAGCAGGCACTCGAGATCGCGGCGCACCGCGCTATGCAGTTTCTCGAGGGCCTCGGCCACCGTAGGCGGCGGCATTTCCGGCGCGCCGGGATCAGCGTCGAGAAGCCGATCGAGCAGTGGCAGGCGCGCGCGCTGGGGCGTGTTGCGCGGTCCGGCCGGCCCTGTCCGACCTTGGCTCAATCGAAGACCACGGTCTCGACCGAGGTGAACGCCAGCGCCTGTTCACCCGCCAGCAGCATGCGCTGCCCTCGCCCGCGGACCGGCCCCTCGGCCGGATCGGTCCATTCCGTCGCACGACCAAGTCGAAGTGCATTGTCGGTCTCGGCCGCCGCGCCGAGGTAGATGGCCGGCAGGTAGACGACGCCCTCGGTGCCATCCTTCAGGTCAATGGCACAACGACGCCAGATCAGATCGCGGCTGCGCCGTGGCGCATCGAACGAGAGCGAACGCACCCGCTCTACCGGCACAAGCATGTAATCGCCCGCGGTGGTCAGGACTTCGAGCTCGGCCGCGAGCAGATCGTCGACATCGCGCAGGTCATCGAAGGGAACCGCACTGCCGTCGGCGCCCTCGAGCCGGCCGGGCGCGCGCGCCCGCAAGGTCTCGATCTCTGCCGCGGCTTCGCTGGCGCCGGCCGCGTCGCCCAGCCGCATCAGCATGCGCGCGCGCAGCGCGGCTTTCTGTGCCGGCGTCGCGTCGTCACCCTGGTACTTCGGCGCCCTTCCCTCCCGCACCACCTGGGTCCGGAGAACCTCGGCTCTGAGCAGCTTGCGGAATTCGAGAACCGCGGGGTTAGGCTCGTGCAGCGCCGCGGCGTCCAGCATGCGATCGGCGCGCTCGGCCTCGCCCGTGATGAGGAGGATCTCCGCCATCAGCCAACGGGCATCGGGGTCGGTCGGCGACGCCTTGATCGCGGCGGTGGCGGCGGCAAGAGCACCGGCGATATCGCCGGCGCGGAGGGCATCACCTGCAGTGGTCATGTCTTCGAGTCCTTCAAGTCACTTACAATTCAAATCGCGACACTCTTGGCGAAAATTGGGGGATCTACAAGGGGGTCGCGAGACCCCCTTGTTCCAACACGGGGGATATACAAGGGGAGTGCTCCCCTGGTTCCTACGAAATCTTTTCCCGGCCTCATTAGCACGCATCCCCTGTTTGGTTCTGGCTCGGCCGGCTTACGTGGATCAGGCGGCGGCGCGACGCGGCCCGAATTCGGTCACAAGCCTGAACGAGGCGCCGATTTCGTCGAGTTGGTGGTGTGGTTTGAGATGGACGGTACAGTTGTACACGCCGGGACGGCTGGGCCGCTCGCGTACTTCCACGCGGGCGTCGAGCAAGGGGTACTTGGCGGTCACCTCGGCGCCGCCGGAACCGATGCCGCTGATGAAACCGTTGAGCCAACGCTGCAGCCGTGTTTCCACCTCCACGACTTCGGTGTAGCTGCCGATCATGTCGCGGCCCATCAACTTGACGCAATGGGCAAAGCGGCTGACGCAGAGCAACGTATTGAGCTGCGCCGACAGACGCTGGTTGGCTTGCGCGACAGCGGTGGGCATGCGCGGCGGCCGGTGCAGCGAGGGGAGCGCGCCAAAGCAGGCCTCGGACAAACCTTCGAGCGCGGATAGAGGGATCAGTCCGACTTCGCTGATCTGATCTTCCTGCTCATCGGTGAGCGCAAATTCCACCGGCGCCCGGGCCGGCGGATCGCACGGAAGATCGGAGTGAAAGCGCTCGAAGGGCAGATTGTCGAGCACACCACCGCGGGCTTCGTCTGAAACATCGGCACCGCGCACCTCCGCCGGCCACGAATAGCGGTCGAAGGCACGGATGGCAGCGGCGGCGAAGCCATAGATCGGGCTGGTCCAGACCCGCTGGGCAGGGCCCGGTGTATACCCTCGATAGCGGAATCGGTCGACGCGACTGCCGTCGTCAGGCCAGGGCGCCCGCCCCAGCACACGCGGAAATGCGATACCGAGAAAGCGCAAGTCCTCCTGTGTTGCCGCGTTGCGCCATCGCTGATAGTCGGGGCCCTGCATCACGGCTGCGGGATTGAAACTCGGCGATGCATCGGCGAACGAGTCGAGACCGAAAAATTCCGGTGAAGCACCAAATATCATCGGCGAGAACGCTGCCGCGGCAATGCCGGCCAAGCGCGACAGGGCGCCGACATCATCGGTCGGGTGGTGGGTCGCGGGTCGATGCCTGATCTCATAGTCCGCGGCAATGAGGCCGAAGGGCTCGCCCCCGGCTATGCCGAATTCCTCGTCGTGGATCTTTCGAAAAAGGTGGCTCTGGTCAAATTCGAGGGCGCGTTCCATGTCGCGGCACACCTCAGCCCATCGCGCATGCAGCAACTTCAGGCGGATGCGTGTCCCCGTTTGCGGAACACGGTGCGCAAGCCACGCGACCCCGCGCCAGGACCCTTCCAGACGGCGAAACCTTGGATGGTGAAGCACGGCGTCGAGTTGACCCGAAACAAGCGCGTCGATGGCAGTGATATCCCGATCGACCGCCGCCCGCAGCACCTCCGCAGGCTGGCTATGATCGGCCAGCGTTGCGAGCCACTCTTCACCGAACCAGAGGCGCAAATGCGTGGCTGCATCGGCAGAAGCAACGAGCATGGCGAGATCGGTGGCAGCGGCTGCACCGCCGAGGAAACGCCCGGCAAGCACGGCTTCCCGGAGCGTTTCCTGGACTGCATCGGGCATGGTGCGGGGTGTCCCCGCGGGTCAGGATTTCTGCGGGATACGCGCCACCATCCGCATTGATGTCGTCAGCTCTTCCATCTGCAGCCATGGGCGCAGGTAGGCGACCGCGTTATAGGAACCTGGCCGACCCGGGATTTCCTTGACCTCGATCTTGGCCTCGCGCAACGGGTACTTGGCACGTGCTTCCTGGCCGGCGCCTTCCATTGGATTCACATAATTCTGGATCCAGCGATTGAGCCACACTTCGCAGTCCGTGGCTTCCATGAACGAGCCGATCTTGTCGCGCGCCATGACCTTGAGAAAGTGCGCGAACCGGCTCGTGGCCATGACATACGGCAGCCGCGCCGAGATGGCTGCGTTTGCCGTGGCCTCCGGCCGATCGTACTTCTTGGGCGTTTGCGCCGACTGTGCGCCGAAGAACACTGCATAGTCCGTGTTCTTGTAATGGCATAGCGGCAGGAAGCCAAGATTGGACAACTCGGCTTCGCGCCGGTCGGTGATGCCGATTTCGGTCGGGCACTTGGCATCGCCGTCACCATCGTCGGACGTGAAGGTGTGGGTTGGCAGGTTCATGACCTTGCCGCCACCCTCCGCGCCACGGATCGCGGTGCAAAAGCCGTACTGCGCGAACGCATCGGTCAGCCTTGCGCCCATCACGTAGGCGGCGTTCATCCAACAGTAGTGGTCGTGATTCATCGCCTTGGCAGAGCCGTCGGTGTTGGTCGGCGCCTCTTCGTACTTGAACTCTTCGATCGCCTTGGTCGCCGCACCGTAGGGCACGCGCGAGATCACCCGCGGCATGACCAGGTTGACGAAACGGGCGTCCTCGGTTTCGCGGAAGCCGCGCCACTTCGTGTACTCGGCGGTCTCGAAGATCTTGGCGAGATCGCGCGGCTTGGACAACTCGCTCCAATTGTCGAAGCCGAACATGCCCGCGCCCACACCGGAGATGAAGGGTGCGAAAGCGCCGGCCGCCACATTGGAGACCAGGCGCAGGGTCTCGACGTCATCCGGATGGGCGGTCCATTCGTAGTCGCCGATCAATGCACCGTAGGGCTCGCCGCCAGGCGTACCGAACTCGTTCTCGTAGATCTTCTTGAAGAGTTGGCTCTGGTCGAATTCGACGGCCTTTTGCAGATCGCGGGCCATGTCCTTCTTCGGGAGTTGCAGCATCCGGATCTTCAGGCTGGTGCCCGTCTCGCTGTTCATGACGAGATAGTTGAGCCCGCGCCAGCTACCTTCGAGCTTCAGGAAACGCTCGTGGTGCATGATCGCGTTGAGCTGCTCGCTCACTTTGCGGTCGATCTCGGCAATGGCGCGGTCGAACGTGACGACCAGATTGCGGCTGAAAGTGACGGTACCTTTCAGCGCTTCTTCGGTCAGTGCGCGGATCAGTTCTTCGGCGCGGTCGCGCTCGGTCTGCTTGGTGGCGCCAAGAACCTGATCGAGCAGGCTTGGGCCGTCTTCGGTGGTGGTTGTGGTAGCGGCGGGGGCAGCAGCGTCTTGGGTCTTAGTGGCGCACATGGGATCAGCCTTCCTGCTTCTTGATGCCGAGCTGGGCGGACAGCGCGTCCAGCTTCGACTTGTCCTGCAGCACCTGCTCCAAAAGACCCTCGAGCTCTTCCGACAGGTCGGCCTTGCTGACCAGATCGCGCAGGCGACCGCGTGTTTGCAGCAGTGCCTTCAATGCGGGTACCTGCTCGGCCACCTTGGCCGGATCGAAGTCTTCCATCGATTTGAACTTCAGGTCCACGGCCATCTGGCTGCCGTCTGCCGCCAACGTGTTGTCCACCTTCAGCTTCAAACCGGGTGCAACGCGCGCCATTACATCGTTGAAGTTGTCGCGGTCGATCTGTACGAACTTGCGTTCGGCCAGCGGTTTGATCGGTTCGGTGGGATCGCCTGCGTAATCGCCCATCACGCCCACGACGAAGGGCAATTCGCGCGTGATCGCGGCGCCCTCGGTTTCCACGTCGTAGGTGATGTGTACGCGAGGCTTACGGACACGTGCGAGCTTT
>JANMUI010000819.1:0-1876 GCA_031391405.1 Betaproteobacteria bacterium | reverse complement strand
TCCGTTCCCGCTGGCCGCTCTGGAAGCACCATGTACCGCAGTTCCGCGCTGCTATCCCATACGCGAATTTCCACGGCGGGATCGATCTCGGTGCCAAACTCCTTCAGGACGCCACGGGGATCAATGACAACCCGGGAACGGTAGGGCGCGCTCTTGAACCAGGTGGGCGGCAGCCCTAACACCGGCCACGGATAACACGAGCACAGCGTGCAAACGATGACGTTATGGACCTTCGGCGTATTCTCGACCACCACCATGTGCTCACCTTGCAGGCCCCCGAATCCCAGTTCACCGATGGCGGCGGTCGCGTCAGCCAGCAGGCGTTTCTTATAGGCCGGATCGGTCCACGCCCGCGCCACGACTTTCGCGCCATTCATCGGCCCCAGGTCGTGTTCGTATGTGTCCACCATCTTGTCGAGCGCGGCGGGATTCACCAGCCCCTTAGCGACCAACAGCGCTTCGATCTTTTTGACTCGCTCTTCCAGCGCCTGCGTCTGTTCTTGGGTGTGATGTTTGACCGTACGCGGGTCGGGGCCCGCAGTGTGGGGGCTATGGTCGTGATCGTGATCGTGTTCTGTGCTCATACGAAAAACCTCGGGGGAAGTAGCCAGTAGTCAGTAGTCAGTAGTCAGTAGAGGGGAAACGACATGGTTGTGACTATTACTCATCCGGTATTTTCATTTTCTGTTTCTTCCTACTGGCTACTGACTACTGACTACTGGCTACTTTCTCAAGATATTCGTCCCACAAATCGATATATAAATGATCCCGCCGCGCGGAAGTTGGTCCCCACAGTTCTCGTGCGCTGAACCGGACGTTGTAAAGAGGTTGTGGGCGCTCATCCCCACCATGCGCATTCGTATCGGGATAGACGAACGTCCCGTGCACCAGGTGAATCACTCCTTGTTTGCCCCGCACGTACCGTGGCAAGCGTGTATGGCCAGAGGGATTGAGGTTTTTCGCTCTTACCGTGTCGCCAACGGCGAAGCGCGGTTTGCGTCTTCCCGCAGGCCGAGTGCTCGGTAATCCTTTGCTGACGACTATGGGGACCGCTTCGGGAGGGAGAGGAGGATCGGAACCGACACTGTCGGAACCGACACTGTCGGAACTGACGCTGGTGGTTTTTGCTATGCCGCTGGCGAGCTCTTCTGGTGTGAGGACACCATGCTCCAGGGCCAAGGTTTCAAGCGCGGCGAGCCAGTGTTCATAATATGACGATTCGAGGTAGTGGAGTGGGTCCATCCGCTCAATGGCGTGACGAAAGGCGTCAAGCGTATCGAAGCGACTCATGCCGAGCATGGTCATGGCGAACACGCGCCGTTCCCACGGTGCGTGGAAGAGGGGCTCATTCTCTTCCCGTGCAACGGGGCCAAAACAGGTCATGCCGCCCATGTCGTGAATACTATTCATTAGGTGATGCTCCCACGCGGTCAGTCTTGTCTGAGTGCAGTGCCCGCGAGCCTACCACCCGCTTTTCCGGAGATCAAGTTTCTCCGGGGAAGCGGGACACGCGTTCACTGGCGTGGGGCCACGATCACCCCTTTCTTGGGCGAGATGCCTACCCCGTAATGCTGGGCGTGAACCCAGGTGAACTCCGCGCCGAAGAGACACACTTGCGCGCAGTAATAGACCCACAACAAAATGACAATAATCGACCCTGCCGCGCCGTATGCTGAGTCGATACTGCTGTAGACGAGATACCAGCCGATAAGCCACTTCCCCAGGGTGAACAACACGGATGTGACGATGGCACCTACCCAGACATCACGCCATGCGACATGAACCGCCGGGACGACTTTGTACGTCGCGGCAAACATGAGTGTCACCATCACGAAGGAAATGAAAATGTCCGTCCACTGCCAAAACGAGGCGGTGC
>JANMUI010000535.1:0-1351 GCA_031391405.1 Betaproteobacteria bacterium | reverse complement strand
CATGAAGGCTTCATGCCGCTGACCACCCAGATCTCCACCCGAAAGCGGCTCGCGCGCGGTCCATGCAGGGCCGGCATTTGGAAACCACGGCGCCAGTCGCTCGAATGCTTGCTCGGAAAGCCTGCGATACGTGGTGATCTTCCCGCCGAACACAGACAGGAGCGGCGGGGCGCCGTCGTCAAGAATGAGCCGGTAGTCGCGCGTAACAGCCGAGGGATCCGCTTCGCCGTCGTCATAGAGCGCGCGCACACCCGCCCACGAATCCAGCACCGGTGCACGACGAACGTCCACGTTCAGATATCGGCTGGCAATGTCCAACAGGTACGCGGTTTCTTGCGGGCTTGATTTCGATTCGACATCCGGATCGTCGACCGCCACGTCGGTGGTCCCGATCACGGTCAGCCCGGGCAGATACGGCAACAGGAAGACGATCCGCTTGTCTTCGTTCTGCAGAATGTAGGCGTGATCACCGTCGTAGAGCTTCCCGACAACGATGTGGCTGCCTTTCACCAGGCGCAGCCGTCCGGACGTTGGCGTGCGCGTCACGTCGTTCACGACCCGCTCGGCCCATGGCCCGGCGGCATTGACGATCGCGCGGGCAGTCACATCGATTGTCTTGCGTTGGCGTTGATCGAGAAGCTTGATGTTCCAGCGGTTGCCTCCCCGATGCGCGGCGGTGCATGTAGTGTGGGTAAGAATCGTCGCGCCCTGGTCGGCTGCGCCACGGGCGTTCAACGCGACGAGACGTGCGTCGTCGACCCACGCATCGTGATACTCGAACCCGCGCATGAACTGCGGCTGCAAAATTTGCGCCAGCGCACCACGATGCAACGACACGCCTTTCGAGCGCGGCAGCGACGATCGTCCGCCCAGCCGGTCGTACAGAAATAATCCCGCGCGAATGACCCAGGCCGGGCGCAAATGCGCGGCGTGCGGCAGGATGAATCGCAGCGGGTGAATGATATGGGGCGCCATCCTGAGCAGTACCTCGCGCTCCGCAAGCGCCTCGGCAACGAGTCGGAATTCGTAGTGCTCCAGGTAGCGCAAGCCGCCATGGATCAGCCTCGAGCTGGCCGATGACGTATAGGCACCGAGATCGTCTTTCTCGACAAGCAAGACGGACAGGCCGCGGCCGGCGGCATCGCGGGCAATTCCAGTGCCATTGATGCCGCCACCGATGATGAGGAGATCGTAGAAGTGCAAGATGAATTGCCTTGGCGCGCGCCCCACAATACGGAAAATCGGAAGAATCTTCCGCGTTGGTTAGGTGACCACGAATAGGATAATAGCGAAGCGGACGCAGCGATTCGAATTCGCGACCTCATAGGAGATCGCCCGAGTACTGGGGTCC
>JANMUI010000498.1:0-3718 GCA_031391405.1 Betaproteobacteria bacterium | reverse complement strand
GGCCGCAGATGCGCGATGACACTGTGAGTCTCGCAGGCCTTGCAACAGGTAGGCGCGAGCAAGCAGGAGGTTCTGTATTTCCCTGCCACGCGGCCCGAACAGCAGCACCTGGGGCTTGCCGGTTGTCCCGCTGGTGGTGTGCAGGATCACCGGCGGCCGGTCACGCGGTGCGTAGGTCTCCATACCATGAAAGTCGCCAAACGGCGGGTGCCGCGCGATGGAGTCCATGATGTCCGACTTGTCGAAGGTCGGCAGTTTCGCAAGATCATCGAGGCTCTTGATATCGCTGGGTTCGATACCGCGAGCACCCCACAGGCGCCGGTAGAAGGGTGTCTTCCAGGCAAACGACAGCACCCGTTGGAAACGGGCCTCTTGCTCGGCACGCAGCGCGTCCCGGCTGATTGCCCGAAATCGTTCCACGAAGCCCGGACCAATCGGGAACTCCGCCGCAAGCGCACGCGCGTCAGTGGCGGTGAGATAGTTGTTCATGGACATGCGAGCCGACATTTCTTGCCATGCGAGGCATTTCCTTGCTAGGGTCTGCACCCTACGAATCCGTTCTGAAAATCCGTTCCGAGGAGGATGCAGATGAAGTCGTTCCGTTGGCATGATACTTCGTACGTTCTCGCGCTGGTCGCGTCCCTCGCGGCGACACCCGTCATTGCGCAGTCCAAGCTCGATGTCTCGCTGCCCTGGGGACCAACCGAGTTCCACACGATCAACGCGCAGAATTTCGCCAAAAGAGTCAGCGAAGTCACCAAGGGCCAGGTGACGATCAACGTGCATCCGGGTGGTTCGCTCGGCGTGAAGGCCAACGAGTCCGTTCGGGCGCTCGAAGATGGTGCAGTAGCGATGGCGGAGTTCGCGGGCTTCCAGAACGTCGGCGACCTGCCGATTCTTGGCATCGAAAGCCTGCCATTTCTGGTCGACGATTACGATCAGTTGCGAATCATGCACGGCGTGGCACGACCGACCTGGGAAGCATCGCTCGCCAAGCGCAATCAGAAGCTTTTGTATTCGGTGCCCTGGCCCAGTCAGAATTTCTTTACCAAAAAGCCCTTGAAGACATTCGATGACATGCGGGGCGTACGCATGCGCACCTACGATCGGGTCACCGCCGATATGGTGACCAAGCTTGGCATGGTCCCGCAGCAGATGAATAATCCGGACATTGTTCCAGCGCTCGCTTCCGGACGGCTCGATGCGGTGATGACCTCGGGCACCACCGCGGTGGCCCAGAAGTACTGGGAGTTTCTCAAGCACACCTACAACACGAACCATCTGTGGGCGTCCAACCTGATGGTCGTCGGCAACAGCGCCTGGAACAAGCTCTCGAGCGAGAATCGTGCGGCGATCGAAAAGCTCGCACGGGAGATGGAGCCTGGATTTTGGGATGTATCCAAAGCCGAGCACGCCCAGCGGATGGATCAGTTGAAGACGAATGGGATGACGGTGGAGGGGGCACCCAGGGAGATGCTGGATCGCATGCGCTCGATCACCCGCCCGATGTGGGACGAGTTCGCGAAGAACACCGGCGCGGAGGGCACGAAACTGCTCGCGGAATACCGCGCGAAGACGGGTAAGTAGCGCTCGACGCATCGCGGCCAGGGGAACCCGTTGCGCGGAGGCCTGCGACGCGTCGCGGAATGGATCGATCGCGCCAATGTCGTCGGTGCGTGGGCTGCGGCGATTGCGTGCACGGTTCTTGCCGCGATACTGATCGTGGAAGCTTTCTCGACCGCCACGATCGCCTGGTCGCAGCCGTGGGGCGTCGAATACGCGTCCTACCTTTGCGCGATCACATTGTTTGGCGGCGCGGGCTATGCGCTACGCCACTCCGCACATATCCGGGTGGCGGTCGCTTTGCACTATTGCCCGAAGCCGCTCGTGCGACTGCTCGATTTCTTCTGCACGATCGCCGCGCTCGCGATCACATCCGTCCTTGCCTTCGGCCTGGTCGAATTGGCCATTCGCAGCGCCGAACGCAACAGCCGATCCTACTTCACGATGCAAACGCCGCTCGCCTGGCCACAGGGCCTGTTAGCCGCTGCCGTGGTCCTCCTTGCACTCGCACTGATTGCGCGAGCGATCCGCATCCTTATCGGTGATGCACCGGATCTCGAAGAGGAACGCCCGGCCGGGATGGGAGCGGCCGACTAGTGGGCCCTGCCCTCTTCGTCCTGTTCGTGATGCTCGCGTTGCTGATGTCGAGCGTCTGGGTGGGATTCGCCTTGATGGGCACCGGCGTCATCGCACTCGAAGTGTTTCGCGACATGCCACTCCATCGGGTACTCGCGCAAGACGTATGGGCGCGTATCACGGGTGATGAGCTGGTGACCTTGCCGCTCTTCATCCTGATGGGCGATATCTTGTTTCACACCAAGCTTTCCGAATCCCTGTTCAAGGGATTGGCGCCTTGGGTACAGCGACTTCCGGGTGGATTGCTCCATGTCAACGTGCTTGGCTGCACGATGTTTGCGGCGGTGTCGGGCTCGTCCGCGGCAACCACCGCGACAGTGGGCCGCATGACCCTCGCCGAGTTGCTGAGGCGCGGCTACGACCGCGATCTGGCGATGGGTTCACTCGCCGGTGCGGGCACGATCGGCCTGCTCATTCCGCCGAGCATTCCGATGGTGGTCTACGGCGTGTTGGCCGAAGCATCGATTCTCGAGCTGTTCATCGCCGGCGTGGTGCCGGGTCTGATCGTTGCAGCGCTTTTCATCGGTTGGATCATGGTTCGCGCCGTCATGGATCCGAGTATTCAGCCCACCCAGCACGAAGAGGCAAGCTGGCTCGATCGATTGCGCGCGCTGAAAGATCTGCTCCCCGTGCTGTTCCTGATCCTCGCGGTGATCGGGTCGATGTACAGCGGCGTGGCAAGTGTTACCGAGGCAGCCGCGATCGGCGTCGGCGGCGCGGTGGTCGTGGCGGCCTGCCAGCGAACCCTCACATGGGCGAATATGAAGATGGCGCTCCTGTCGACGGTGCGCACCTGCTCGATGATCGGGCTCATTCTCTGCGGTGCACTCTTTCTCTCGCGGGTGATGACATTGCTCGGCATCCCGGCCGCCGTATCCATTTGGGTGCAATCGCTCGGCCTGTCGGCCGCGATGCTGATCCTGTTGCTATTTGTCATCTACCTCATCCTCGGTACCGCGCTCGACGGTTTGTCCGCCATGGTGATGACCCTGCCGGTCGCCTTGCCGCTCGTCCTCGCCGCCGGGTTCGACAAGATCTGGTTCGGCATATTTCTCGTCGTCACGATCGAGTTGTCGAATGTCTCGCCGCCGGTGGGCTTCAACCTGTTCGTCATTCAGCAGATGACCGGCGATACACAAACCCGGGTCGCACTGGCATCATTGCCGTTCTGCATCCTGCTCTGCGCATTCGTCGTACTGATGACCGTGTTCCCGGAGCTGATCGCCTGGTTGCCGAAGACCATGAAGTCGTAGGAATCTGCACGATGGACCGCGCAGATTCCTGAAAGGTGACGCTCGCTGGATCCACGAGATCCGTTCGCTTTCAACCGGTCATTCATTGACCTTACCCAAGGAGGACATCACTCATGAGCGCGACCGCATCTCCCCCGGCCGTGACACTAGCGAACCAGGCCGTATCAACATGGCTCGGCGCCTTCGCGTCCGCGCATGACCGAGCTCAAGGGCCATGAGGAAAAAAAGGCAGCCACCCGCGACAAGGCGTCGAGCACGGCGTGATC
>JANMUI010000495.1:0-7287 GCA_031391405.1 Betaproteobacteria bacterium | reverse complement strand
TCGGCCCGCGTGCCGGTGCCGGGCGGCGCGACGATCCGGGCCGCTTCACCTTGGCCGGCTATCCGGGTGGCCATGGCATCAACTTCGGCATGATCGATGTAACCAAGCCACGGAACGACTACTCGGCCTCGCCCGCGACGGCCGCGTACTTTCGTCAATGTTGGGAAAAGCGGATCGCGCGTTTTGGTGAGGCCGCGGGCCCGGGTCCGATCGTCGGCACGATTTTCCCGAACATGTCGTTCCACGGTCAGCAGCCGAGAACGATCCTGGTGGCGCATCCGCGCGGTCCCCTTCATACCGAAATGTGGCGCGTGTACTTCGTCGACAAGGAGGCGCCCCTTGAGGTGAAGGAGTACCTGCGGTCCTATTACATCCGATACTCCGGTCCCGCGGGGCTCACCGAGCAGGACGATATGGAGAACTGGTACTACGCTACCGCAGCAAGCCAAGGCGTGATCGCGCGGCAATTCCCCTATAACTACAAAGCGGGCCTGGGTGTCGCGACCTCGCATCGACTCGTTCCCGGCGTCATTACGCAGCAACCGGCGACGAGCGAACAAAATCCGCGCAACCTGTACTGGCGCTGGGCGGAATTCATGGATGCATCGAGCTGGGCCGAGCTTCACGTGCTGGGGGGACGGTAAATGGCAAGTGAACAACCGCTTTCACAGTCGCGGCTCGTCTACCTGAGCTTGATGCGTGAGATCGAGGATTTTCTGTATTACGAAGCCGATCTCCTCGACGCGCGTGAATTCGAGAAGTGGCTCGGCCTCATGACCGACGATGTGCGCTACTGGATGCCGATCCGGAAGAACCTGCCATTCGCCGAGCGCCATCGCGACATCACCACCGAAGATGACATCGCGTGGATCAACGACGACAAGTCGACCCTGGAGAAACGCGTGCGACAGATCATGACCGGCATCCACTGGGCGGAGGAGCCGATGTCGCGCGTCTCGCATGTCGTGACGAACATCCGGTTGGCTGCGCCTGCCGATCTGGTCGACGAGGGATCGACCGCGCTGGTGAGCTCGCGTTTCGTTGTCCACCGCAACCGGCTCGAGACCGAGACCGACTTCTTTGTCGGTCGGCGCGAAGACACGCTGCGCCGCGTGGGGAGCGAGCTGCGCATTGCACGGCGCAAGATCATCATCGATCAGAGCGTGCTCCTCGCGAAGAACCTGACGATCTTCCTCTGATTGGTCATTCGGATGATCATCACGATACTTCTCGCGAAGTGACCCGGTGAAGCATATTGCGCGGGCGTTGCGGGCGCTGCACGACTACACGACCGACATCGGCTACATCCTGGCCGCGATCACGATCACTCTGATGGGCGCGATCTACTGCATGGAGGTCGTGCTCCGCTACTTCTTCAATTCGCCGACCCGCTGGTCGACCGAGACCGTTGCGAACCTGATGCTCGTGACGATTTTTCTCGCGGTCCCGCATGCGGTCAGAAGCTTGAATCATGTCGCGGTGACCTTGATTCTCGATTTCAATCCGGCCCACGCCCGGCTCATCAACGCGATCATGAATGTCGCCGGGCTCGTTCTCTGCGGCTTCGTCACCTATCTCAGCTTCAGTGAGAATCTGCGCCAGTTCACGGGCTTCGTCGAGACGGTGGCGAATTTCCCGATTCCGAAGTGGTGGACCTCGATGTGGATCACCTACGGCTTCGGCAGCTCGACGATCTGGTATCTGCGCTTGTTGTTCGAGGAGGGGCCGGTGCGCCCGCGCCTTGCGATCATCCGGCCGACCACCGGCAAGGGAGCGACGCAATGACCTGGTGGGCCACCTTGCTCCTGTTCCTTGGACTGTTGATCGGCTTCTTCCTGACCGGGCTGCCGGTGTATCTGTGCTTCATCCTGATCGTCGGCGGTGCCGTGATCGTTTTCTTCGGATCGGCCGGCTTCGGGATGTTCGTCAACAGCCTCTATTCGACCGCGACGACGGAGGCACTCACAACGGTACCGCTGTTCGTGCTGATGGGCGAGATACTGATGCGGTCCGGCTCGGTCGAGCTGCTGTTCGCATCGGTCGACAAGCTGATTGGTCGGGTCCGCGGCCGGCAGTACCACGTGACCCTCGCGCTATCAGCGATCATCGGCGCACCAGCCGGATCGGGCATCGCGATCGCGGCGATGCTTGGCCGCTCGGTCATGCGCCCGATGTTGAAGCGCGGCTACGACCCGGAGCTCACCTCGGGGGTGATCATGGGCGGGGCGCTGCTGGCGCCGATCATTCCGCCCTCCGTACTCGCGATCATCATCGGTACCTTGGCCGACGTATCGATCTCCGATCTGTTGCTGGCGGGCATCATTCCCGGACTCGTTCTGACCGCGATGTATGTGGGCGCGGTAATCTGGAAGATCAACCGCAATCCCGCGCTCGCGCCGGCCGAGGAATATGTCCCGCCCAAGCCGGGCGAGCGTCTGAAGGCGATTCTCGACATGGTGCCCTTCAGCCTGATCATCATCGTATCGATCGGGCTCATCATGTTCGACTTCGCGACACCGTCGGAGTCGGCCGCGCTCGGTGTGCTCGCAGCGATTGCGGATGCCGCGTGGCGACGGCAGCTGTCAATGCGGATGTTTCTTGAATCGGCGGGTGAGTCCGCTGCGCTCTCGGCCGTGGTGCTGATCATCATGGCGAGCGCGGTCCTGTTCGGGCAGGTGCTCGCCTACACCGGTGCGGTGCAGGAGCTTGGCAAGATCGCCACCGATCTGCAGGTGAATCGGTGGGTGATGTTTTTCATCATGATGCTCGTGCCGTTCATCCTTTGCATGTTCGTCGATCAGATCGGATTGATGCTGGTGTTGATCCCGATCTATGAGCCGATCATCAAGGCCATGCAGTTCGATCCGGTCTGGTTCTACATGCAATTCCTGATCAACATGGTGGTGGGCGCGATCACACCGCCATTTGGTTACATCATCTTCGCACTGAAGGCCGCGGTGCCGGAGATCCCGCTGACATTGCACTATCGGGCCGCGTGGCTGTTCGTGTGGATCACGGTGGGCGGGATGGTCGTGTTTACATTCGTTCCCGATCTGGTGACCGGGTTGCCGCGGATGCTGAAGGGGAAGTAGGTCATCTCGGAGGTGTCCCCGTCGATCTTCCGCAACTGCTTTTCGCGTGTGGGGCGGCCTGGGGCGTTGTGCCCTGTTCATCCAGCGGTTTGTTCATTTTTTGATGTTGTTCACGTTATATGAACGGCCGTAGAACTTGAACATTCCGGCAAAGTCGTTCAAAATTGATGCGCGTTTGCGAACAGTGAACGCACTCCGATAATGAACACCGCGAGAATGGACAAGATCACCGAAACCGCCCTGATCGACCACGCGACAACTGCCTTGAAGCAGTTGGGCCTCAGGATGATCGCATTGAAGCAACCGCGCGGCGCGGCCCAGCGCCGGGCGGACGCGTGGATTCGCATTGGAAATGGCAAAGACGCGATCGACTACCTCGTGGAAGCGAAGCGCGCCGTCACGCCTGGCACATTGGGCGCCGTCGTGGCTCAGCTGCGAGACCTGGCTGCAGGCGCAGGATGGCCCACCTTGCTCGTGACAGGTTATCTGACGCCACCGGTTGCCGAGAAACTGCGTGCTCACGAACAACAATTCGTCGATGCCGCCGGCAATGCGTACTTGGAAGGCCCGGGACTGCTCGTCTATGTGACCGGCCGCAAGCCGCGGGACCGACGAGCGACTCCCAAAGCCGATCAGGCGTTCACCGGCACCGGCCTGAAGATCCTCTTCGCATTGCTGTGCAAGCCTGCGCTCGCCGAGGCACCGCACCGAGTCATCGCGGCGGCGGCCGACGTTGCGTTGGGTGCCGTACCGGGTGTTCTGGCTGATTTGCAGGCAGTGGACCATCTGCTGGTCGGCGGCAAGCGCCGCCGGCTGAATGCGACCAAGCGCCTGCTCGACGAATGGGCGCTCGCCTATGCGCGCAAGCTGAGACCGAAGACGTTATACGCGACTTACAACACAGCGCACTTCGATACGTGGCGGCAGTGGCGGCTCGACCCGCGAAAGGCCCGTTGGGGGGGTGAACCGGCCGCAAACCTGCTGGTCGGTCACCTGAACCCCGGTGTCTTGACCCTCTACGCCGAGAAGCTGCCCCCCAAGCTCATGATCGAGAAACGAATGGTGCCTGCGGGTCTCGTGCGTTTGCCGCCCTACGCGGAAATCAGGCGACCGTTTTGGGGCGAGACCCTGGACGCGCAAGAGCGGCCCGACACGGTGCCGCCGGTGCTCGTGTACGCCGATCTACTGGCGACAGGCGACGGCAGGTGCATTGAAACGGCGCAGATGGTCTATGACGGCTACCTTGCTCGACTTCTCCCAGCGGCGTGAGCTTGGGCTGCACGCGCGCATCGTGGCGGATGTGGAGACCGCTGCGGCACCGCTTGGAATCTCGCCGCTGATCGTTGGCGCGTTCGCGCGCGACCTTCACCTGATCTACGGCCACGGCATCGAAACGCAACGCCAAACCGAGGACATTGACTTCGGCTGAGCGGTGCCGGACTGGGCAGCGTTCGAGGCGCTACAGCAACGATTGATTGCCTCCGGAAACTTCAGCGTATCTGCGACCGCAGCGCATCGGTTGCGGCACCGGAGCGATTTGCCGATCGACCTCGTGCCGTTCGGTAGCGTGGAAGCGAGAGAACGAAAGATCGCTTGGCCGCCACGAGGCGAGATCGTCATGAACGTCTTTGGTTTTCGAGAGGCACTTGCCACCGCAATCGAACTCGTGCTACCCGGCCAGACCCGGACGCGAGTTGTTTCCTTGCCTGCGCTCGCGTTGCTGAAGATCGTCTGTTGGAAGAATCGTCACTACGAGTCGCCCGGCAAGGACGCCCAGGACCTCCTGTTAATCCTCAGGAATTATTTGGCAGCGGGCAACGAGCCGCGCATTTGGAGCCAGTTTGCCGATTGGACGCAGGAAGACGAGTTCGATTACGAGCTCGCCGGGGCGCGAATGCTTGGTCACGACGTCAGGGCGTTGTTGGACAACGAGGGAATCGAGCGCGTTGGCGGTCTCCTCTCGGAGCAGGCGAGTTCGCGCATGCCTGCGCGCCTCCCAGCGCAGATGAGCCCCGCTGATCCCCACCGCGCGCGGGCTCTGATCGACGCGATGCTTGGTGGCATGATGGAAAGCTGGCGGAATTGAACACTTCCACACTCGTCCAGAAACGCTCGGGTCATCGCGACCTTTCTGATCAAGCAGGCGGGCGCCAAGCGCAGATCACCACGCGATGGTCCCGCGTCCACGCCTAGATCTGACTCGCTTTCATGGCGTGCTCGCACCCAACGCTGCGTTGCGCGCCATGATCATTCCGAGCCCACCCGAGCCAGCCACCGCAGACTCGTGCGATTCAGCGCACGCGCAGGGTGCGCCGGTGCGCATGAGTTGGGCCAGGCTGCTCAAACGGGTGTTTGACATTGATGTCGAACACTGGCAACACTGCGGCGGCAATCTGAAGATCATTGCCGCCATCGAGGATCCCGCGGTCATCGTCGCGATCCTCACGCATCTCGGTCTGCCCGCTCGCGCCCCGCCGCGATCCGCGGCGCGGCGCATGCCGCTGTTCCAGGCGGCTTGATCGGCACACCCGCAGCCGATCCGAATCGGTTCAATCGCTCAGCCGAGGGTCAGGCTCGACTCAGGTTCGCTCCGCTCAACCAATCGAAGACAATTCGCGGCTGATTGGCACCGAGCGCATCGGCCAATTGACCTCTTACGGCCTGCGCACGCGCTGATCGCTCTCCTCAAGGCACATCAAACCGGGGGTGAACGCGACAGGCGCGAACGCGACAATTGACCCCACAGCGGTCCGCATGTACGGTGCTGAGTCGAGGGAAATGGTGTTTGAAATTCCTATCCTCCCGACTGTATGTTCGGAGCGGCGAGTGGTCAATCGACCGGGTGCGCACGTAAAGCGTCGCGTCGATTCACCGCGTCCGTCGTCACTCGATTGACGGACACGCGGCCGGAACGGCGAGACCCTTACTTCGATCCGTCGACGATCTTCCAGATGCGGCCTTGGAGCCCGGTCGGCGTGAAGTTGCCGGTGATCGCATAGAGCTCGCCGTTTGCGTCCTGCCCGATGCTCTTCACGAATCCCGATCTCACCGGGTCGGTCGGGTCGAAGACGAACGCGCGCTGCAACCTCCAGAGCTTCTCATGCGATCTCTTATCGGCCACGAGGATTTGGCCATCGAGGAGGTTCAGCGCGAAGTCACCCTGTACGAACTGTCCCTGCAGCCATTCGATCTCTTTCCCGCGGTAGATGTGACCGCCCAACGATGCCCGACCGAACCCTTTGCCAGGAAATTGGGACCGGGGATCTTCCACCGAGAAGTTCAGATATTCGAGTATCGGGTTACGAATCGGCTCACCGAGTGGTCCCACCCGCGGACAGGTGCACACTCCTTTGCGGCTGCACGTCGAGACTTGTGGCCCCGACGGGCAATCGGCGTCACTCTTGCACGAGAGTGTCTCGGGCGGCGCAAAGGCGCTGGCGCGGACAATGCAGTGAGTCGCCTCTCTAGTAGCCCAGCCGTGATTACCGGGCTCGGTAATCTTATAGGTCGCCTCGAACAAGGTGTCGGCAGGTGCGCTGACGTACATCGCGCGATCGCCGCGGCGATCGAAGGAAATGCGGAAGGGATTCCGAAAACCCCACGCATAGATTTCGGGGCGGAAACCCTCGCGGCCCACGAACGGATTGTCCCGTGGAATTCGGTAGGGGTTGCCTCGGTCGACGTCGATGCGCAGGATCTTTCCATACAGCTTCGTTAGATCCTGCGCGACCAAATCGCCGAAGAGCAACTCTGGATCGACGTTGAACGGATCGTCGGCACCACTTGGACCGTGGGCGAAGCCGGCATCGCCGAGGCCGATGTACAGCATCCCATCCGGACCGAACGCGAGACCGCCGCCATTGTGCTTGCGACCAGGCCATTGGATCTTGAACACCACTCGCTCTGTGCTCGGATCGACACGGTGGGGATCGGTCGCGGACACCCGGAACTCGGAGATGCGGCGCGTGTACTGCAACGGGCACCCTCCGGGGTCGTGGGGAACACGGCCGTCCTCTCCGACGCAGAGGTTCGGGCCCTCGCGCGCGGCGCTGTACTGTACGTAGAGCTTCCCGTTCATTGCGAACCGGGGATGGCACGCGATCGCGAGCAGTCCGCGCTCGTCGACTGCCGAATGAATGACGACCCGGTCGGTGATGTCCAGGAACGGGGTTGGAAGCACCACCCCCTCAGGAGT
>JANMUI010000813.1:0-3119 GCA_031391405.1 Betaproteobacteria bacterium | reverse complement strand
CGCCGAATTACATGATCAACCAGGATCTCTGCCAGGGATGTCGCTACACCGCATCGCTGCTCACCGGTGTCGGGGGCAAGGCTGAGCTCGAACATACGCGGTGCGCGCTCGTGGTCGGCAAGAGCCCATCCGATTCCGATGTCGTGCAGTGGATGCAGATCAAGGCAGCAAAGCGCCGCGGCACAAAGCTCATCGTCATCGACCCGCGACGCACGTCCATCGCCCGCATCGCCGATATGTGGCTCCCGATCAAACCCGGGACCGATGCGGCGCTCGCACTCTCGATGATCCATGTGCTGTTCGACGAGGGATTGTGGGATCGCGCGTTCGTCCTGAATTGGTGTGTCGGCGCCGATGCATTGCGCGAACGTGCGGCGATCTATGCGCCACCGGTTGCATCGACGATCACCGGCGTGCCCGCGGAAAAAATCGTCGCTGCCGCGCGACTCTATGCGATGCAACGCCCGAGTAGTCTGGTGCTGGGACATGGGATCGACGCCCAGGCGAATGGCGTCAAGACGACCATGGCCTTTCACGCGCTGCTCGCCCTGACCGGCAACATCGACATCCCCGGCGGGAACCGGGCGCCCAAGCGCCTCGCCGGCTTTCGTGACGACTACGGGATCATCAACGATCCTCTGTTTCGACTGCCGCGCGCGATCGAGGAGCGGGTCGTGGGCAGCGACCGGTTCCCGCTCTGGTCAGGGCCCGATGCATGGGCAAAGACCTGTCATAACCCGTCGCTGATCAGCGCCATCCGCACGAATGCGCCGTACCCGGTGCGCTCGCTCTACGTGTCCGGTGTGAACATCACCTGCACGTATCCGGGCATGGACGAGACCATCGCGGCGCTCAACAGCCTCGATTGCCTGGTGGTCGCCACCGATCATATGACACCCACCGCGGAGCTCGCCGACTTCGTCCTGCCGAAGACAACATTGCTCGAGGAGGAAGATGTGTTTTCCGATCCGGGCGGTCCGTGTCTGACGATCGTTCAGCGCGCGGTGGCGCCGCGGGGCGAAACACGAACCGATATGGAAATCGCGATCGATCTGCACGCGAGACTGCGCGCACGCGGCGGCGTCGATCACGACGTGCTTCCTTGGAAGACCCATCGAGCGTACATCGACTATCAGCTCGAAGCGACGAACGTGACATTCGAGGGCATGCGGACGGCGGGATTCGCCGCGTTCGCGTTTTCGCATCAGGAGTACGAGAAGAGCGGCTTCAAGACACCGAGCAAAAAGATCGAGCTGTCATCGGCCATTCTTGCGTCACACGGCATCGATCCCCTACCTGACTACGTCGATCCCGGGTATCGGGACGACGACGACGGCTTCGATCTCATCCTGCTGACCGGTATCCGATCGATGGCCTATCACCATTCGCGCTTCCGCGATCATGCGTGGGCGCGCAAGATCGAGGACGCACCGGAATTGCGCATCCATCCGGAGACCGCCCTGCGCGCCGGGATCGGGATCGACGATTGGACCTGGGTCGAAGTACGCGGTGGCGTGCGCCGCGTATTCCTGAGGGCATGGTTGACCGAAGACGTTCCGGTCAACGTCGTCGCGACCGGCATGGGCTGGTGGTTTCCAGAAATCAGCGGTGCCGATCACGGTGCCCTGGCCTTCAATGTGGACGCGGCCATTCCCTATGGTCCGCCCTGGGATCCCATCTCGGGATCGGCTGAAGCGCGCAATGTGGCATGCCGCATCGGGCGCGCGGATCAGAATGCCGTCGCCGCGTTGCGCCGATCAGACCATTCGCCGGCCGTCTTCTGATCATTCGGCCGCCTGTTTCGTTCGCGAAACTGTGGGACGATTGATGGCTGGGCATCGACACCAACCCCGAAGGAGGAAGCATGAGTACCTATGTAGGCGTCGCGCGACGGACCGGTGGGACCGTGTCGGGTGTATTCCGTCAGAAGACGAGCGACAGTCAATGGGAGCTCCTTCGTGGCGGACTGCCGGAAGGCATGCACGCGCAGGCGGTGACCGTGCATCCGGTGAATTCGAACATTGTCTTCGTGGGTGCCGGTGATGGGCTGTATCGCAGCACCGATGCAGGCGACCATTGGGAGCGCCTGGATGTGCCGGCCGACCTGCAGATCTGGTCGGTACAGGTGCATCCAACTGATGCGCGGGTGATATACGCAGGGACATCCCCGGTCGGGATCTTGCGAAGCGACGATGGCGGTGACACGTGGCGCAAGCTCCCGAATGTCCGCCAGCCCGATCGCGTCAAGATGTCATTCCCGTGTCGCGTCATGCGACTGTCGATCGACCCGGCGCATCCGGACCATATCTATGCGGCGTTGGAAGTGGGCGGCGCGATGCGAAGCCTCGATGGCGGCGAAACCTGGACCGATTGCGCCACCGAGCTGGTAAGCCTTGCCGAGCGCAACCCGCACCTGCGCAGCCGCCTGCAAAGTGATACCGAGAATGAAGGCATGCTCGATGCCCACGCGCTCTGTGTGAGCGCGGCGGCGCCCGATACCGTCTTCCTCGCGGTGCGCATGGGGCTTTTCAAAAGCACGGATGCGGGCGCCACCTGGAAAGACGTTCAAGTTGGTCGCTTCTCGCCGCTCACCTACGCGCGCGACGTTCGGGTCTCGCCGCACGACCCGAAAACACTGTTCGCCTGCTTATCACCGGCGGCCGCAAGCCAGGACGGATCGCTTTATCGCAGCGCGGACTTCGGTGAATCCTGGCAGCGCCTCGATCGTGGCGTGAAAGCGCGTGCAACGATGATGGCCGTCGCACAAGACCCGCGTGATCCGAAGGCGATCTCGTGCGTCTCGCGATGCGGGCAGGTCTTCAGTACCGCGGACGGTGGTGCGACGTGGGGTGAAACGCTGTTGCCTGAGGGCGTGAAAGACGTCTACGCAATCGCGCGGTAAGACGAGGGTTTCGGGAAGCATGCTTCCCGCTCGTCGAACGGCATCCCGATGCAGCGGGATGCCACCTATTCAAATTGCCACAGTTCCTTAGTCCCCTCACCACTTGTTCCGCAGTTCGCGCAGCTTGATGAACACGGTACGCGGATCAGGATTGTCCGGCAGATCCGGAAATGATTCGCGCAACGTTGCGATCACTGACGGGCTTGTCAGGCGGAAA
>JANMUI010000442.1:0-1776 GCA_031391405.1 Betaproteobacteria bacterium | reverse complement strand
CGACCATTGCCGACGCCCTCGCCAGGGCTTTGCCCCGCTCCGACAATGACTGCCACCTTGCCTTCAAGCCGCTTGCTCATCGATTCTCCCTGTTGAGTCCGGCATTGCGCCTCGCGTACCGGATATCTCGGCGCACCTCTGGTCGGAGCGAGGATCTTACAGGTGCCCGCGCACTGCCGTACTTGCGGCACACGGATCCAAACGTTGGTTGATCGCGCCGCCATCCGGCGAATCTAGCGGGGGATTAGATTGCGTCCGCGTTCTATCGTTTTTGGTCTGAAGCGATTGACCGTTCGCCCTGAGCCCTTCGACAAGCTCAGGACAGGCCTGTCGAAGGGCGGATGCTGAATGGTCCGTGCGCGGACCATCGCGCGCCGTCGGCACGCCTGCGTTACCCTTCGAGGGGCTCAGGGCGAACGGAGGCTTGAGCACGAACGGGCTTAACCGTCGGCACGCCTGCGCTACCCTTCGACGGGCTCAGGGCGAACGGAGGCTTGAGCACGAACGGGCTTGAGTAAGTGCCATTCGGGACCGAGGCTCGTTACGCAGTTACGTAAAGCTCACTAAAGGATCGCACTCCATCGACGGAACGCCCTCACCGCCACCCCGCGCGATTGCGATACTGCCCATGCTCGCGGTGGTCGGCCTCGTTGCGATGTCCGCGCAGCTTCATCGCAACGCGCATGTCGTCGTAGCGCCCGACATCACGCGCCAGCTCGCCATCTCACCTGAAGCGCTGGGTGGATTGAGCGGCGCGCTCTTCGTCATGTCGGCACTTTTCCAGATTCCAGGGGGCGTCATCATCGACCGGTACGGCCCGCGCAAATCGATCCCGGTGATGTTGTTGATTTCGATGATCGGTGCGCTCATCTTCGCACTGGCACCGGACGTAACCTGGCTCACCGTCGGACGTGCGTTCGTTGGTGTCGGCATGGCGGTGACGCTCATGGCAGCGGTCATTGCCGCGACCCGGTGGTTCGACGCCGCGCGCTTCGGCATGGTCACCGGCATCCTGTTAGGCGTCAGCCAATTGGGGAACCTGCTCGCGACCGCGCCGATGGGGGCGCTTGCCGAATGGGTCGGGTGGCGCGGCGCGTTTCTCGTGCTCGCTGCCTTGACCGGTGTGCTCACGGTCGCCGCGTACATGACCATCCGCGACGCGCCACCCGATCATCCGGTTCACTTCCGCAAGCGCGAAACCTTCACGCAGGCGTGGCACGGCGTACTCGAAGTCATGCGCATTCGCGCGATCTATCCGGTCCTGGCGATGGCGTTCTCATCTTATGCAGCGGTCGCCTGCGTGATCGGTCTCTGGGGCGGACCGTTTCTCGCCGACGTGTATGGCATGGACACGCTCGAACGCGGAGTTGTACTGGCCGTGATCGCCATCGGACTCTGGCTTGGCAACACTTTGTTCGGATGGCTCGATCATCGCACCGGCAATCCGCGCCGACTGGTGACCGGGGGTGCAATCGGAACCATCGCGATATTTGCCGCGCTGGCATCCGCCCGGTCGGCGCCACTGCCCATCGTACTCGTACTGTTCGGCCTGTTTGGTCTGGTAGGCAGCTTCACTTCGATGATCATTGCGCACGGCCGTACGTTCTACCCGGATCGCATCGTCGGGCGCGGCATGACGGTCGTGAATCAAGCGGTCCTCGTCGGTGTCGCCGTACTGCAGTGGGCGACCGGCCTCGTGGTCGGCGCGTTTGGCAAGCCCAACGGCGTCACGCCGCCGGAGGCATATCAGACCGTCTTCGGTGTTCTTGCGCTCGT
>JANMUI010000387.1:0-8987 GCA_031391405.1 Betaproteobacteria bacterium | reverse complement strand
CCGCACACAGGTCGTCTTCAGCTCGGTGCCGGCGGCGCGTCCCTTTACCACCTCGGGCCGATTGCGCGCGCTCGCCATCAGCTCGGTCAAACGCTTCCCGACTTTGGAGACGCTGCCGACCATGGGCGAGACGATTGCGGGCTTTCAGCTCGTGGGCTGGTTCGCGCTGATGGTGCCGACCGGAACACCGGCACCGATCATCGAGCGCCTGAATCGCGAGGTCGATCTGATTCTCAAAGACGACGAGCTGGTGCAACGGATGCTGACGGTCGGACTCGGCGCAAGCGGCGCAGGCACGCCACAGGCCGCGAACGAATTCGTACGGGCAGAACGCGAACGGTGGGCGCGCATTGCAAAAGACATCGGGATCCAGCCGCAATGATGGGCCGTCACGAGACAGCCGGCCGTTCATAGACCATCTGTGCTACCAGGAGCAAATCATCGTGTCGAAGCGATCCAGCATCGTGGCCTCGGAGGCAGAGCTCCAGGCGTATTACCAGGAACTGAAAGCCGACCATCTCATGGCGGCCTGGACCATGTCTGCCGTCACCAATGCGCCGGAAACGAAAGCGGTGCCTTTCGTGTGGCACTGGCGGGCGCTTCGCAAGCAGGCAATGCGCGCCGCCGAACTGGTCGGCACCGAACAGGCGGAACGGCGCGTGCTGCGCATGAGCAATCCCGGGCTGCAGGGCATCGCAAGCAACACGCTGGTCGCTAACATTCAGGTGGTGATGCCCGGCGAGATCGCACGCGCCCACCGGCACCTGTCACGTGCAATTGCTGCGGCCGGGACAGCGGACCGAGGCGCACCGGCACCTATGCTGCACCAACTACCATGTGATCGAAGGTGATGGCCACTCAGTCGTAGGCGGTCAACGGCTGGACTGGGAGGACAAGGACACCTTCGTCGTCCCCACATGGGCGTGGCATGAACACGTCAACACCGGCAATCGCAATGCGGTGCTGTTCAGCTTCAGCGATGCCTATCATATGAAGGCCATCGACCTGTACCGGGAGGAGCCGCATCCCAACGGGCGTCAAGGCTAGCTTGACCGTTCTGCGCTCCCCTACCGGCGTAGAAACCCGGTGATCGCCCGGACCACTGCTTCGGGCTGCTCGAGCTGCGGAAGATGGCCCGCCTTGTCGATCAGCTCGACCTTTGCGCCTTTGATCTGATCGGCGAACTCGCGTGCATAGGCTGGCGCGATGATGCCGTCGGCCTTGCCCCAGATAATGAGCGTTGGCGCAACGACGCGGTGGCTGCGAAGCTTGAAGCCCCGATCGGCGATCGGCCAGACGAACTTGCCGGTACAAGCCTGCGACCAGATGAATTGGGCCAGCGTCTCGATGCGTCCGGCCGCATCACTCGGCACAGCGAAAAATTGTTTCGCCGCCTCGCCATCGGGATCCGCGAACAACGTAGGCCGGCGCTCGGCATCGCTCAACAGCATCCAGTTCTTCACCGGCAGATCGTCCCGCCACAGCCCCACGGGATCAATCAGTACCAGCTTGTCGATCGATCGCGGCGATGCTGCCGCGATTTCCGCGGCAACCAGGCCACCGAATGAATGCCCAACGAGCGCGGGGGTCTTGAGCTCCAGCCGATCGAACAGTTCGGCGTAATACACGACGAGATCGAGCCAGCTATCAAGTGCGTGCACCGCTTCATGGTTGCCGCGACTCGTGCCCGGATGCCTGGGCGCGTAGACGGTATGGCTGCCCGCGAGGCGTTCGATGAATGCGCGGTCGCGGGCAATGCCCCACGGTCCATGCAAATAGACGAGCGACGGTCCGCTGCCCGTGATCTCGATTTCGGTTTCGACCTTGTCCTGCCAAAGCCTGAAGGTGCGCACTTCTGGAGCGGCCATGTCCTGTCTCCGCGCGGTTCAGGGTGCGGTCGCGGCCAAAGCCGCCACTTGGCGCCTCACTCGCAGACGCTCGGGCCACCAGCGATCTTCGTACTGGTCATCCCACAGCCCTTCGAGGTGTGGCAGCACCTCGCGCGCGAAGAGGGCGATGTTCTGTTTGGTGAGCTCGGTCGACATGGAACCGAAGTGCAGCAGTGTGAGCAGATGGCCGATGCGCAGCCGCTTCACGCCTTCCATCAACTGTTCGCGTACTGTCTTCGGACTGCCGACGATGACGAATCCACGATCGAAGAAATCCTTCGCCTTGAGGGCGCGCAGGTTGATGCCGGCGCGCGGATTGTTGGTCAACCCCTGCACCAGCGAAGGATAGTCAAGGCATCCCGGAATCGCCTGGTAGTACGACGGTGTATAGAGCAGCTTGTGAAAAAAATATTCGGCGTGCTCGGCATACAGGTCTTCGGCCTCCGCGTCGGTTTCGGCCACACCGATGAGCTGCAGGAAACTGAAGCGATGGGGATTGTCATCGCGCCCTTTGCTCGCGACCAATTCCCAATAGCGATCGGCGACGAACTCGGCACTCTTGAGGCCGTAGTAGCTCAGGTGGCAGAAGCAGTGATCCAATCCCACGACATATTCGGCGGTCGCCGAGATGCCGGAGCCGGGAATCCAGATCGGCGGCGCCGGCTGCTGAATCGGTCGAGGCCAGAGATTGACCATGCCGAGCTGATAGTGCCGGCCATTCCAGGCGAACACTTCCTTCGCCGACCACGCTTTTTTCACTAGCGCGAGTGCTTCGCGGTAACGCTCCCGCTGCTCGACGGGGACAACCCCGTTCGAAATCGCAGCGTCGGTCGGCAGCCCCGTCGGAAAGCCCGCAACCAGTCGCCCGCCGCTGATGCAATCGAGCATCGCGTATTCCTCGGCGATGCGGGTCGGCGGGGACGTCGAGGGCAGGGTCGAGCCGAGCTGGATGATCGCGACATTCTGTCCAGTGGTGCCACGCGCGAGTACCGAACCCATCAGGCTCGGATTGGCCATGAAGCCATAGACGTTTTGATGATGCTGATTGGTGCAAAGCCCATGCAGGCCGGCCTTGGCAGCGAACAACATCTCATCCAAGGTGTCGTTGAAGTACTGGCCGACCTTCTCGGGATCGGCCACATCGAACCACACCGGGTCGATGTAGGCCGAGTTGTAGCGCTTATCGAAATCCGCGGGCAGGTCGCGGTATGGCATCAGGTGGAACATGCAGACCTTCACGGCATCTCCCTTTTTGCTCACAAACTCGATTCATCGTACTCCGAGTCCGGACGAAAGATCAATGCGCTGACGACTCGCGCTCAATCAACTACTGAGCGGGCTACTGTCCCCGACTTTTCGGATCGACACCGGCCAACGTGAGGAAGTCGACCATGCGAAATTCGCCCGAGACCTTGCCACTGCGATCGGGGAGCGTTGGCCGCCACCTCGGATTGTCCGACAGATAAGATCCCCGATCCATCTGCAGGAGACCGATAAATACCTCGGAGACGATCCGGCCACCCACCGACCCGAGCGTCAGTCCATCGTTCATCACCGCAGCTTCTTTCAGGATGTAATACCAGAGCGGCGTCGATGTATCGAGATTCGCGCCAAGACCTTTCAGCTCACTGAGATCCGCCGCCGACAATGGCGATACGCCCATGGTCTGTGCGATGGCTTGGCCGGAAGCGAGTTGCCAGGTCACATGCCGCAACAGATTGCGTTGCGGGAGAGACGTGGGTGCATCGCCGGTGGCAATCGTGCCAAGAGGCAGGTTGAACAAGGGCGTCGAGAGCTTCGTGTCGATGCGTTTGTTTGGACGCACTTCACCATCGCCGAAATCGAAGAATGTCTGCCAGCCGATGAACCGGCGCGATGCGCGGCGGCCACCGCGCAAATCAGTCGGATCGGTGGCGTTTTCCTGCGAGGGATCGAAAATCAAACCGAAGAACGGATTGCCGTTGTCGCCTTTCAGATTGGCGCGGTAGGAAGGGCGAACCAACGAGTGCCCGAATCGATAGGCCGCGCCCTGAAACTCGACCGGAATAGCCGCGTTACGCGGCTTGAAGAAACGCCGGACGTTCGGCAGCAGGGCGTCCACCATCGCCTTGCCGACGAACAGCGGCAGGACCTCATGCACGATCATCCATTGGTAATGCCAGGTGGTGAGCCGCCGCGCCTCGAAGAAAACCTGATCGGGCGACATTCGGGTATTGCGTCGCGCGAGATCGGTCGCCACGCGGTTATGAAACGAGATCACCGCCGCCTGCAATCCCGAGATGATCATGTTCTCGTCATTGCGCGGGTCGGCGATGATCGCCTGTCCGTTCGCGCTTCTCGCCAGGTCTTCGAAGAGCCCACCGCTCTCCAGCTTGAGCACGGGGCCGCGCGCGTCGAAGCGCATGCGGCGTCCGAGATCCTCGTAGAGATCCGGGTCATCGCGCGGTCCGCCGCCATAGACACTATCCAGATCGAAAGCGGGCGTGCGCTCGTTGCGCGAGCGGTCGAGCCGCGCCGGCTCGCCAAGGCGCGAGGAGAGATCGAAGGTGAGGTCGTGATCGAGGAACTGGCCGAAAAAGGTTGTGCCCGCGCTCTGTCCCACATTGTTGCGATTACCTTCGCTCAGCGTAAGGTCGGTGATGAGGTCGATCGGTCCGCGATCGAGCGCGTCCTTGGCATCGAGGATGCCGCCCGGCTTGCCAAGCTCATTCAAGGCCGCAGTGAGTGCGCTGCTTGGCGGCGCGAACGGTGGAAGGTCGGGAAACATCCGTATGAACTGGTCGGACGAAATCACGAATCGCCGTTGCCGGACCGGCATGCGCTGCGCAAACGCAATGGGACTTCCCAGGGCGAGCGCGCCAGCACCTGCGGTCGCGAGAAAACTGCGTCGATTCATGCGGTGAAGCGATGGAAAGGGTTTCATGCCCGCCTCCGGTTTGATTGACGTATGGATATCTGCTGCGCGCGCGCCTCTTCAAGTCCGTACGAGCGACCATGACGATCGCACGCAGAGGAACGACGTCGAGGGTCTACATTCCGCGACGCGAACGGCTGTGGCCTGCAATCAGTGCGCTGGCGCTCTATCCGCGGTAGGCGCCCTCAGCTGCACGGAGGACCGCAATGAATGCGGCTAGTTGAAGAGGCGAATGCCTCATTGATCCGCTGCGCAAAGCCCGCGCACTCCCGGTCTGGTCATCACGCCCGACTCGTTCGAGTGCATGAAGAGCTTGCGCCGACGATATCTCCCGCGCAACGCGGGTCTGATCAGTGGTGGCGTTGCGACCGGTCGGCGGTGTTGCGCTTCCAATTGTCGGCAGGTGCGGCCGTCTGTCGTTGCCGTCTCGCTCTCGTCTGGCACCGAATGGTTAGTCCGCCTTGATATTCGCCTTCTTCGCGATGTCACCCCACTTCACGATTTCGTCTTTCACGAACGCGGTGAATTCCGCTGGTCCGCGCGGGTCGGCGATCGCACCGCGATCGGCAATACGCGACTGCATTGAGGGGTCCAAGAGGATCTTGCGCGCATCCTCACCGATTTTCGCGACGATGTCCTTCGGTGTCGCGATCGGGACGACCAAGCCGCCCCACCCTACCCCTTCGAATCCGGCGAAGCCCGATTCAGCGACCGTAGGCACGTCGGGCAACTGTGGGACGCGCTGCGAAGTGGTCATGGCGATCGCCTTGATCTTGCCCGCCTTGATGTGCGGCAGCGCGGAGGCGAGGCTATCCATCATGAGGGTCACCTGCCCGCCCAAAAGGTCGGTCATCCCCGGACCGCTGCCCTTATACGGAATACCTAAGAGGTCGACACCGGCACGGAATTTGAATAGCTCGCCGGTCAGGTGCTGCGAAGTACCCGTACCTGGAATCGCCCAATTGATCTTGCCCGGTTCCTTCTTCGCGCCCTCGACAAGCTCCTTCACCGTGTTGTAGGGAAAGCTCGGATGTGCGACGAGCATCAACGGCACAGTGAAGACACCACCCACCATCGCAAGCTCCTTGAGCGGATCGTACGGGAGCTTCGAGTAGATGCCTGGATTGACGCCAAGCGTTCCGCTCGTGCCAAGCGTAATGGTGTAGCCATCGGCCGGTGCGTCGCGTCCGGCCAGGATGCCGGGCACCCCGCCGCCGCCGGCGCGATTCTCGACAATCACTGTCTGACTCCAAGCAGCAGTGAGGCGCTCCGCGAGCATGCGCGCAACGATGTCGGTGGCCTGGCCCGGCGGAAACGGCACGATCATTCGCACCGTCTTCACCGGGAAGCCCTGTGCGAGCGCCAATGCGCCAAACAGCCATTGCGTAATGAAAGCGGCGCAAAGCGCAATACGGATTCGAGTCATCGGCGGCCTCCAGGCGTGGGTGAATTGAGCGATGCTACACTTGTCGCGGACGAATGCGCGCGAACGCGAAGGCTTTCACCCCGATCAGATTCACCGGAAGGAGTTGAATTGATATGGCCGCACTTGCAACCGCAACCATCCCAACCGAAAAGGTTCGTGCCGGCATGAGTCCGGAAGAATGGCAACTGCGCGTCGACCTCGCAGCCGCATACAGGCTCGCTGCCTTGTACGGGTGGACCGACCTCAACAACACGCATTTCTCGGCACGGGTGCCGGGGCGCGAACATCACTTTCTGCTGAACCCGTTCGGCATGCTGTTCGATGAGATCACAGCGTCCTCGCTGATCAAGGTTGATCAGGCGGGCAATGTGCTCGGCGACAGCGACTATCCCGCGAATCCGGCCGGCTTCATCATTCACGGCGCGATCCACATGGCGGTGCCGCGCGCCCAGTGCATCATCCACACCCATAGCCGTTTCGGCACGGCGGTGGCGATGCAAAAGCAAGGGCTGCTGCCGGCAAGCCAGAAGGCATTGACCGTGATGGGATGGCTCGCTTATCACGACTTCGAGGGGCCCGCATTGAACGCGGATGAGCAGCCACGAATCGTCGCCGATCTGGGCGCTCGCAACATTCTAGTGCTGCGCAATCACGGCTTGCTGACGGTTGGCGAATCGGTTGGTGAGGCGTTCGTTTGGATGTACAGAATAGAGACCGCGTGCCGGCAGCAGATCGATGCGCTCTCAGGCGGCGGCGAGCTCTCGCCGCTCACTCCAGAAACCCAGCAGCGTTCGATCGATCAAGGCTTGAAGATGTATGGCAAGGGTGGGTTCATCGAGGTGGGGCGCGAGTGGCCGGCCTTGCTCAGGCAACTGGAACGAAACAGCGGGACGGGTTATCGGGCGTGACGCTCGGTCTCCTCAATCATGAACCACAGGGGACGCAGAGGACACAGGGGACCCGGGGGAACAGTCGGCTGTTTCTCTGACTGGCTATTTGAATCATGCCGCTCCAGGATGCGATCACCGAAGATTCTCGACGCTATGCTCCCCACTGCGTCCTCTGCGTCCCCTGTGGTTCAATTCGTACGCTAATCATCAAGTCGCCAGATTCTCCCGTAGCGTTCGACCCGTGTACGCGCTTCGATACCGCCCCCGTCTTTGCAGCTCGGGAACCAGGTAGTCGATGATGTTGAGCATGATCGCGCGCGGGGAGCCCTGCGACACTGAAATCATGAAACCCCCGCGGCTCCCGGTCGCCTCGAACATTTCCTCCATTTGGTCCGCCACCTGCCCGGCGGTGCCCGCGATCGCCAGGCTGTATCCGGTCGCGGCCCGCAATCCATGCCTGAAGAAATCTTCGCGCGTGATCTCCGCATTTTCGCCATACTTCTTCAATAGCAGACCAACGAATCCGACCGGAGAGGCATTGGCCGCGACGATGCGCTCCTGCAGCTCACGCAGCGAGAAGCGCGGCGGCAACTGCGACATGTCGTAACCGGAATTGTGCGACAGCCAGACACCGGCGGCTTCCAGCGGGACGCCTTCCATCAACGACTCGCGCAATGCGATCGCCTCCGCTTCGGTCTCACCGACAATGATCCGGATCGACCAGAGAATCCCCACCTTTTCGGGATCCTTGCCTTCGGCGACGAGTGCGACATCGAGCTCCTCGCGCTGCTTCGTCATCAGCGGCAACGCCTTCGTTAATCCAAACACATGGTCGGCCACATGCGCAGCGGCTTTCGTTCCGCGCGGCGAGCCGCCGGCCTGGAGAATGATCGGTGACACCTGGGGTGAGGGCACGACGCTGAGTGGACCTTTGACCTTGAAGAATTTGCCCTTGTGATTGATGGGCCGCACCTTTGCAGGGTCGGCGACCATGCCGGTCCGGCGGTCCCACACGAACGCATCGGGATCGACGCTCGTCCATAACGCGCGGCAAACGTCGATGAATTCCTCCAGCCGATCGTAGCGTTCGTTGTGGTCGGGGAGCGCGTCGTAGCCGTAGTTCCCGTAGTCCGCCCGCCGTTGCGACGTCACCACATTGAACGCCATACGGCCGTTGGTGATGTGATCCATCGAATTCAGCAGCCGGGCCGTAAAAAACGGATGCATGAATGTCGAAGAGTAGGTGAGACCGTAGCCGATATGGGAGGTCACCCTGGACATCGCGGTGATCCATGGACTCATATCGAAGCGGGGCCAGGCCACGCCATAACGTACCGCATCGTCGATCGAACCTTGCCAGGTATCCGGGATGCCGGTCGAATCGCCAAGGAAGATCAAATCGAGCCCGCCACGTTCGGCCGTGCGCGCAGCCTCTTCGAACATGCCGATATTGGGATGGTGCTGATCGACCCAGGAACCGGGCAGCCGCCAATGCGACTCCACATGGGTCCAAGAAATATCGAAGGCGAGTTGAATGCGTTTCTTCACCGGTTGCCGCTCCCTACCAAGGTTCACCCGATCACGGACAACGATATCAGACGGCGTCCGGATGCGTGGCGTACGCGCTCTGCGCTACCATCACCGTTTTCCGCTCTCGGCGTCTGCGCATGAAACTCGGCCTTCTCTTGCCCAATCAAGGTGTGGTATTCGGTGCCACGACCGTTCCCGAGCTGATCGCGCTCGCCGAAATCGCCGAAAAGTCCGCGGTCTTCGATAGTCTTTGGGTCGGCGACAACCTCCTTGCCAAACCACGGCTCGAATCGCTGACCTTGCTGTCGGCGCTGGCCGTTCGCACACGTCGCTGTCTG
>JANMUI010000364.1:0-8374 GCA_031391405.1 Betaproteobacteria bacterium | reverse complement strand
GAAGTTGATCGCGATTCCCACAAGAATCAGCACGCCGAGCGCCACGCGGGCGCAGTCGACTGCAATCCACCGCACGATCCGCTCGATGGTGTGCATGGCGGATCGGGTGGCGCTACTTTCGGGTCCGCAGGGCAGCGGCCTTCAGTGTCTCGTAGGCTGCCTTCACAGGCGGATTGTCCTTGAACACGTCATCGCCAACGGTTGACGAGCGCTTCAGGAATTCAGCGCGTTCTTCTTTTGAGAACTCGTTGATGACGCCGCCCTGTTCTTTCCACATCGCGTAGTTTTTCTCGATCCAATCGAGGTTCCACGGCAGATTAAGCTCATCGGTGCGGACCGCCTCCTCGGTGATGATCGCGCGCAGATCCGCAGGCAGGCCATCGAACCAACGCTTGTTGACGACCTTGATCAGGCAGATCGGCGACTCACCGCCCCGCAGAACATTCTTGATCACCGAGCTGAATTTGAAACCCACCAGAAGCACGATGCCGGTACGCGCACCGTCGATAGCCTTTTGTTGGAGCGCCGTGAGCACTTCCGGCAGCGCCACCGGCACACCGGTCGCACCAAGCCTGCGCATCTGCTCGATCTCGAGCTTGCTGCCGAGCACGCGGATCTTCTTGCCCTTGAAATCGGCCACGGTCTTGATAGCGTCGTGGGTCCCGTAGTCGGTGGTCACCTCGCATGCAATACCGATCATCTTCATGCCTTTCGGCTCGAACATCGGCCACAAGGTCTTCACGACCTCGGGATCGTGCATCGCGCGATGTGCATGGGCGATGCCGTCGAACACGCCGGGCGCGGTAAAAGCGTCCAGCCGCGGATCGATGCCCGTCATGAATTCGGGTGTGTTCTGAATGAGCTCGATCGTGCCGATCTGCGCGCCCTGGGTCAGGCCGGAGGGCGAGCCGAGCTGTCCACCCGGGTAGATCTCGATCTTCATCCGTCCCGGGGCGCGCTTTTCGATCGCAGCCTTAAGGGTCTCGGCCCAGTGGTCCTGGCCGCTCTTCACAGCACGCGAACGCCTGCTCGGGGTGCACGATCACGACCACAACCTCGGCGCGCACGACAATGCCGAGCTACGCGCAATCGAGGACGAGCACATCCGCGCCGCAGTCGCGCTCCAAGAGGATGCCGGACTGCAATTCATCACCGACGGCGATTTTCGCAGGCGTAGCTGGTGGACCGATTTCTTCATGAGTCTCGACGGTCCGCGTGTGACCTACTCGGGCAAGTCACCGTTGACATTGATCAATGCCAAAGGCGAAACCCGGCCGCTGCCGACCATCAGCATCACCAAGCGCATCAGTTGGCAGGCAAGCGTCAATGTTGCGCCGTTCAAGTTTCTGCAATCGGTGACGAAACGCGCGCCGAAAGTAACGCTACCGCCGCCGACGATGATCCACTTCCAGCGCGACGACACCTACGGCCTCAACGCGTACGGCGGCGATGTCGACCTGTTCTGGGATGACATGATCAAGGTGTATCGGCAGGAGATCAGCGCACTCGCCGCGGCGGGCTGCCGGCAGTTGCAGATCGATGAATGCAACCTGGTGATGTTGTGCGATGCCCGCCATCAGCAATATGTCCGTACGCGCGGCGAGGATCCCGAGGCGTTGATCAACAAGTATGTGTGGGTGATGAACGAGATCATCCGCGATCGCCCCAAGGACATGTTCGTGCGAATGCATATGTGCCGCGGCAACCTGTCCGGCTTCTGGAGCGCCTCGGGTGGCTATGAACCGATCGCCGAACGGGTGTTCAACCAGATCGGAGCCGATGCCTACTTGATGGAGTACGACACCGAGCGGGCCGGCGGTTTCCGTCCGCTGCGGCATCTCCCCAAGGGGAAAATCGCGTTGCTCGGCTTGGTCACCACTAAACAGCCCGATCTGGAGCAACCGGATCACTTGCGGCGCCGCCTGGACGAAGCGGCGAAGCATGTGGATATCGCGCAGCTTGGCCTCTGCCCGCAGTGTGGTTTTTCGAGCAATGTCTTCGGCAACGCGCTCACGATCGAGGACGAGCAGCGTAAGCTCGCGCTAGTTGTGGAAACCGCCAATTCCGTGTGGCACTGACGCGCTAGGATTGAGCGTAAACGGAGTCGTTCCTCCAAGGCGCTCTGGCACTCGGAATTCCTCTGTGTCCTCCGCGTCCTCCGCGGTGGATTTTTGAGGGTCTGGCAAATTGAGATGCCACACGGTGGGTGATGCTCATACCCATCCCATCCATCCCATCGCCGCTCCAATCGCAACCATCCACAGCGGATGAATGCCGGTCCGCAGCACGACGCCGACTGTCGCTATGGTGAGGGCATACGCGGTCCACGTCTCATTCGCGCCTCTTGCAACGAGATAGCCGCCCGCCAAGGTGAGGCCCACGGTAATCGGCAGCAAGCCACGCTGGATGGTTCGCCGCCAGAACGATTCACGAAAGTCGTGCCAGACCTTCGCAATGAAGAACGTGAGCGTCGCCGCCGGTAGCACCAACGCAATGGTCGCGACGAAGGCACCTGCCGCGCCGGCCAGATGAAAGCCGATCATCGTACCGACCAGCACATTCGGACCCGGCATCGCATAGCCCATGCTGTAGAGGTCGGTGAAGGTGCGCTCGTCGACCCATCCGCGCGAGTCGATCACGCGTCGTTGCAGCTCGGGCAACACCGCCGTCATGCCACCGAACGCGAGGAGCGATATAAGGGAGAAATCGAGCAGTAGCGAAAGCAGGATGTTCTCGCTCATGGTCTGCGACTCGCTGCGAGGAGGATCGAGGCCGGGGCGATCACGAGCAACACGATCGGCAGACTCAAGCGAAAAAACGCCACGGCGACGAACGTAAGCACGGCGATGATCGCGAGCGGACTAAGTAATACCGAAGACATGGCGGTCTTGAATCCCATGCTGAGCAGAAGCCCGGCCGCAATCGGTGCAATGCCGCGCAGCACGCCTTGAATCGCGGGGATGTCGCCATAGCCGGCGTATACCGTACCGAGCACGAGCGCAAAGACAAACGGCATCGCCATGAGCGCGAAGCTCGAGACGAGGATACCGCGCAGCCCATGATAGTGCCGCCCGATGATGACGATGTAGTTGAATACCAGGGGCCCGGGAAGGAACTGGCTCAGGCCGAGTGCATCGTTGAACTGCTCGGCGGAGAGCCAGTGATTCTTCTCGACGAAGATGCGTCGCAGCCAAACGACCGAGCCACCGAAACCGGTTGCCCCGACCATGAAATAGGCGGCAAACAACTGGAAGAGGGTTGGCGTCACCTGCGGCTGTGACGTGTCAGTTTGGAGACTCAAGCGGGTCCGGTCGACGCGATTCAGCGCTGTCCAAGATGCCTGCGGATGAAAGCAGCGCTTCGCACGAGCGAATCCTGAGTCGCGATGTCATCGGCGAGGGTGCGCACAGTGCGGCCGCGAAAATCGAAGCCGCGGCCGACGCCGGGATAGACGATCACCCGGGCATCCCGCTTTTTCTCGGTGAGTGCATCGATGCCCGCAAGTATCGGCCGGACCCGCTGGTATTGTTCATGCTCGCCCACGAACACGAGCACCGGCACGACCAGCGCCCCGACTTCGCTGGCGAACTGGTAGACCTGCGCGGGTTCCGCTGCGTTCGGATCCTGCCAGTGCGGGTAGTACGACACATAGCAGGCGATGCGGTCCTGCCGTGCTTTCGTCACCAGCGCCTTCAACGCGTAGTAGCCGCCGCGGGTATGCGACACCACACAGGTTTTCTGCTGCGCTCGCGCTTCCGGAAGCTTCAATGCAAAGTCGATGGCGCGGGCCGCATCGTCTTCAATCGCGTACTCGTGCGCAACGGGGAAGGGAGCAATGAAGCGGCCACTGAAGAAATCTGGTGTCACGACGACAAAGCCCCTTGCCGCAATGCGTTGCGGCACAAGCCGGGTCAGTTCATCGATGCCACGCCGGCCGTGCATGAAGACCACCACCGGGAAACTGCCGGTCCCCTGTGGACTCGTGATCGTGACAGGCACTTCGACATCGCCGCTTTGGTAGGTGGCCGACCGCGACGCGGTTCGATGCGTCGCCGGCTCGGGCATGCGGCCGTGCTCCCACCAGTCAGCGTCCCACCACCATTTTTCCTTGTCCTGCGGAAACTGATGAGTGACCCAGGGCGATTCGGCGCGTGCCACGGGCGCGCTGAGCATGAACGTGGACACAATGAACGCGATAAGCAAAGCGACCACACCGATATCCCACCATATCATGTTCGGAACTCGCACCTCGCCCGGCGTGACTCTGTTCCTCATGCCCGGCGCGTGCGTGTTCCTTGCTTCGTGCCGATGGGCCGAAATGCCGCCGCGGCAACGTTCCCGTCGATGCGCTCATTGAGGTCAGCCGCGACGCGGACGCAAACGGCTCGACAGATCTCCACGAGCGTTGCATCGGCAACCGAGTAGTAGACGACATTGCCATCGCGGCGGCGCTGGAGGACGCGGGAACGATGCATCAGGGAAAGATGCCGCGACACGTTGGTCTGTGTTGCACCCGTCTCCGCGACGATCGCATTGACCGATTTCTCCCCATTGCAGATCGAATGAAGGATACGCAGGCGCGTGGGCTCGGACAGCAACGCCAAGTACGCGGCGGCGGACTCGAACAAGCGTCGCATATCCGAGTCTTCATCCATCTTGCCGTTTTTTCCTCCGGCCAGCATCATCGATCGGTCCATATTCGCCGCCTATCCCATGGGGGAACGCGCACCGCGCTACAGCCAGTGCCCTACTTGTTCACCGGCGACTCGGGATCGAGCAGCAAGGCCACCAGATCTTTGATCTGCGCCTCGGTGAGAATGCCGTTGTGGCCGAAGCGCGGCATGTTGGAGCACGCGGTGTAGGACTGCGCGTTGTAAATCTTGCCGTAGGTGTACTGCTGAATCGCCACCGTGTTGCCTCTCACCTTGCCGTAGGAGAGAAGCGACGGTCCGATCGTGCCGAATGAGATTTCTTGCGGCGAAATCTGGTGACAGGCATAGCAGTTTCCACCGGCCGGCATCTTGGGATCGTCATTGAATTGCTTACCCACGCCACTTTGCGCGACCTTCTCGCCTTCGCGCCAATCGCCGAGCACCTTGCCGTCCGACGGAAATTTCACCATCGCGAAGTTGGCCTTCTCGATCGCTTCAGCCTGGGCTTTCGGCAGCGGCCCATCGGCCGGCGTTCGACTGCACGCAGCCAGCGCGCCATCTTGGCGCAAGCGATCCAGCGTCGCCTGTCCGCGTTCCTTGAAATCCGCATTCATGAGATCCGACGCGCGCTTGCGGTATTCGGCATCGCTGATCGTCGTTGCGCAACCGATCACAATCGCAAGTGCGAAAAGTGAAACAAGCATCCTCATCCTGGTCGCCGTCGCTTTCATCGTTTGATCGCCGGGGCGTTGAACACCCCACCGTTCGCGTTGCGTGCCAGGAACATCGTCAATGCAACCGATGTCTCGGAGGCGAATGTCAACTCGGGAAATCGTTGCTGGCGGAAGCAGTCGTACAACCGCCACTGCATCGAGCGAAGCTCCCCTTGTGATACGCGATAGGCCGGCCAGGTCGTGTAGGCGCGCTGGGCATCCTTCGCTTCAAGCAGGTTGGGAAGATCCTGCAGGCGAATGCGTTTGGCGGGTTCCGAGTGGCATGTCGCGCATGAAAAATCGTGTGGCCCGCCACGATGAAAGAAGATCGCTTCACCGAGCTTGAACGCCTCCTGTTCCTTGGCGTGATTCATCGGCACAGCCATTTTCACGCCCTTCGATTCGGCGGTCACATAGGCCACGAGCGATTCGAAGTCGGACCGATTGTTGCCGGCACCGAAGGGACGTCGTGTCGCCTCGGCACGGGAAAATCCCTGCAAGGTCGTCATGCAGTGGACCAATCGCGTCTCGAGGTCCATGACCTTGTCGACATCGGCGAAGTAGCGGGGCAATTCCGCGTACGCGCCCTTCACGACACCCGGCCCCTTGCCGAGATCACATTGCTCGAACGAGACGCTCTTCGGTCCGCGCCTGCGCTTCCAGAGGTCTTCGCCGCGCGCCTCCCACAGATCGGCGGGATTCCCGTCGGCCAACGCTTCGCGGTACTTTTCAATCTGCCGCACCGCCTCTGCGCCGCTTTGCGCATAGGCTGCGTTCCCGGCCGAGAGCCCGACAATAAGCATGATCGTGCCGAATAGTCCGATCCTCACCTTGTTTTCCTTCGCGGGCGAATTGTCGTGATGCATCTTGTTTGCGGCAGAGGCCTAGGGCCGCAAGTAGACGTAGCCTTCCTTCGCCTGGAGCCGCGCGACTTCCGCAACGCCCGATGCGACGATCTTGCCGTCAGTGATCACTTGGGTGCGGTTGATCTTCCGCGTCTCCAGCGTGTTGCTGCAGACCTTGAATTCGATCCCGCGCAGCGCGAGCTCCTCGACGTCATTCGCGAACGCATCGCCAGTGGGCTTCTTCGCATCCTTCAGGAGGAAATCGATACCACGCCCATGAGTGACGACCTGTATCTTCGCCGCTGGGTCGGCCTCCAGATGATTCCTGATGTTGCGCATGGCGCGCGCGGCTTGGTCCGTACCCTCGTTCAAATGGTAGACAACCTTGGTCACACCACCGGGTGTCTGCGCGAGTCCCGCCATTGGCACGCCGAGCATCGCGCACATGGAAACCGCGACCACTACTAAACGAGGCAACATGGTTACTCCCCTGTCGATCAGCGAATTTCGCACCCGCTCGAGGCGAACGCACACTATGGATTCCTAGGACGCAATCTTGGTCTCGTCAGTGCGCTTGTCGCCCTTGTTGTCGATCCATGTGATCTGCACCGTCTCGCCCGGCTTGCCCCCGCCAAACTGGAACTGCAAGAACGGATTCTTCGACACCGCAGGCCCCCATTCGGCCGTCAGCACTGTCTTACCGTTATGCACCGCCGTTACGCTCTGAATAAAATGAGCCGGCACGATGTTGCCGGAAGCGTCCTTGCGTTGGCCGGTCTCCATCTCGTGGCTCATCAATACGCGCACCAGCACCTTGTCACCTTGCATGGTGGCGCGAATTTTCATCGGATCTGCCATATCGAGCTCCTTGTTTCGCTCGGGGGCCGGCTAACCACCGCAGCCGCCCAAGGTTACCTTTACCTCGCGGGTCGCCACGAAATACTTTCCGTCGGCGGTCTTGATCAGTGCATGCACGTTCGAGGACTGACCGATTTTCACTCGCGTCGACACCGTTGGATCGGTGCCCGGGGGAAAATCGAACTTCGCTGCGAGCGCGTTCGGGTTCTTCTCGATCAGTACCGCAATCGATTGCGTATTGGGCACCCGGCTGGTGACATTGATCGGCACCACCGCGCCATTCTCGGCGATCTCTGGTGTAGAGCCCCAGGAGACGTCATTCGTGGGCGCGGCGCCCGCACCGCCGTAAGCCTTGACCACATCATTCAGATTCTTCGAGGAAAACGCGTCTTTGTTCCAACCCGTTTGCGCCACCACGTCACCCGGCCGGATCAAACCCGCCGCCAAGAACAGGCCATAGACCGCGCCTGTTGCCTTGAGAATCCTTCTGCGATCGATCGTCATGCTTTCCATAAAGACTCCTAATCAACCAATGCCCGGCGCGATCCTGGGGAATGTAGTAAGAACGCTACCCGCTCGCACGTAGTAACGCTGCCAAACATTCCTGAGCGCGCGTACTTGATTGAATATTGTACTTGCCCGAGGCGATCTGCACCGAGGAATCGCCAAGTCAATCGATCGCGGGCGGCGTCGCAACGCTAGCGATCGCAGCTTGACTCACGATCCGATCTTCAGCCAGTCAAAAGTGGTCGGACAAAGACGCTCAGGGCGTGGGCGCACAGCCCGCAAACCCGTCGGCGTCCATCTTCAATGCATATTTCGGTGCGACCTCTGCACCCGGCGTGAGCGTGGGCTTCACCGCCGCCCAGTCGTCGGGCTTGAGGATGACCATCCACCCGGCACCATACGGATCTTCGTTTGCGAGCGCAGGCTTGGCGATCAGATCGTCATTGACAGCGAGCACTTGACCGCCGGCCGCCGACTTCGCCGGGCCCACCCATTTGCCGGATTCAACCGTTGCACACGACTTGCCCGGCTGCACGGCGCGACCGGCTTTCTTTGGTGTAAATGCAACGAGCAGCCCGGCCATGGACGTGGCGATGGTCGTCATGCCGATTCTCACATTGCCATCGTCCAATTCCTTGAACCACATGTGGTTCTCAACATCGTACAAAAGCTCGTCCGGGAGATGGCAACCGCGCACATCGGGCATGTTCTGCGTCCCTCTTTGGTCACGCCTATGCCGCCGATTCTAGGCGCAGGGGCTTCGACGCACAACAAAACTCGCCCAACTGCTCCTGTTGCA
>JANMUI010000356.1:0-1197 GCA_031391405.1 Betaproteobacteria bacterium | reverse complement strand
TTGCGGCCTCGATGGCCAGCGCCTGCGCCTGCGCAACCAGTGCCATGTCTATCTGTCGAGGTCTTGCCATGCGTTCCTCCAGTCGTCTGAGACGACTGAAAGAATGCCATATTTAGTCTCATCTTGAACGCTTATTGGAATTAGCCGTCACATAGCGCCCTCCCGAGTCGGGCGACGAGGGTCGAAGCGTTAGGCCAGATTGATCGTGAAAACACTGAGCCAAAGGCGAACGTATGGAAAGTCAGATCTCATGGCACGTTGAGCTTCAGGTCAAACCGGGTCAACTTGAAGCGCTTCGCGCGCTGTCAACGGAGATGGTTGAATCAACGAAGAGTGAGGCGGGCGCGCTGATCTACCAGCGCTTCCTCAGCGAGGACCAGCAAATCGTTCATGTGTTCGAGCGCTACATCGACTCGGCAGCCGCCGTGGCGCACCTGGCTTCCTTCGGAGCGATGTACGGCGAAAGATTCGCCAGCTTGGTCGAACGAAAGAAATTTTCGGTACTCGGAACGCCCAGCCCCGAGTTGAGACGAATTCTCGATCGCTTTGGCGCGACGTACTCTCCTTGCTTCGCGGGCTTTTCGCGAGCGCAAAGAAGTAGCGGCGATTGATTGTTCGTTTGTACGGAGTGATCAAAAAGTGCCGGCTTACTTGAATCGGGTAAGGGCCGGCTTCTAACCGGCCCTTGCGGTGTCCCGATCCCGCTGGGTTGCGCACGCTCACCGACCATTATGCCCGCGCGCAGATAACGACCGATCAACGCGAGCAGCCGCTTGTCGTTCACCCCTCGGGCCACGCGGGCCATCAGGATATCGTGCTGAACGTTGTCGAAGAATTTCTTCAAGGCGAGAATCGACGGCGATGCGGTAGCCCGCTCTGATATGGTCTTGCACCTGGCGCACAGCCCCATGGACGCTTCGCTTGCTTTCCTCCTGCCGCCGATGGCCAACGTTTGGCGTTACGCATCCACCACCGCGTCGAGTCGTCGACCAAGGTACCTGCTAAATGTATTATCCGGGCGGCGGGAGACTACACGTCCCCGCAATCCGACAGGTTCATGCCGTCCTACAAACCACCAAAGGAGAGAACCATGGGATTCTTCAGCAAGATCCTCGCGAAGCTTGGCATCGGTAGCGACAGCGCGGCCGCCGCTCCGGCGCCCACTGCCGCACCCGTGGGTACGGCGCCGGCTGCACC
>JANMUI010000341.1:0-4367 GCA_031391405.1 Betaproteobacteria bacterium | reverse complement strand
GCATACTCAGATTTCCGCGGGCGTTGAGCGTTGGTAGATGGCATCGTCGTGCGCCGAAGCGGCCGCTTGAATCTGCGAGCCACTACAGCAGAACACCAACGATTCGAGTTACCCGTCAGGAATCAGGGCGGCCAGTCGCGCGGATCCCCGGCGTGAGCGCTCACGCGTAATCGGTTATCGTCGGCGATATATGAGCACGATGCCTGTATCGACCGGCCCCGATTCGCGCTACGCCTGGACGCGACTCATCATTGCTGTCGCGATCGGCACGATCGGGAATGCCGGGATGTGGATCGTGAGCGTTGCGCTCCCACCCGTGCAGGCGGAGTTCGGTGTATCGCGTGCTGACGCGTCGCTGCCTTACACGCTCACCTTGCTCGGATTCGCTTTTGGCGGCGTGCTCATGGGCCGATTGTCGGATCGATTCGGCATCATGCTGCCGTTGCTGATCGGGACCGCCTCGATCGGGCTTGGCTACATTGCCGCGGGTCTGTCCGGAAGTCTGCTGCAGTTCTCACTTGCGCAAGGCTTGCTGATCGGACTCTTGGGCAGCTCGGCGACATTTGGTCCTTTGATCGCGAATACGTCGCTATGGTTCGAGAAGCGTCGCGGCATCGCCGTCGCGCTCGTATCGAGCGGCAACTATCTCGCCGGGGCGATCTGGCCGCCGATCATCCAGTATTTTTTCGACACCGTCGGCTGGCGGACGACCTACGTCGGCATTGGTGTGTTCAGCGTGCTCACGATGTTGCCGCTTGCTCTGATGCTACGCGGTCGACCGCCTGCGCATTCGGCGGTGGCGCCCCAGTTCGTTGAACGCGTACCGGCCCTAACAACGCTCGGACTTACCTCGAATCAGCTCCTCGTGATGCTGAGTATCGCGGGCGTCGCCTGTTGCGTCGCGATGTCGATGCCGCAGGTGCATATCGTGGCGTATTGCGCCGATCTCGGTTATGGCCCTGCGCGCGGCGCGCAAATGCTCTCGATGATGCTCGGTCTTGGACTCATCAGTCGCCTGGCGACCGGCTGGATCTCCGATCGCATCGGTGGATTGCGCGCACTCCTGGTTGGAACCTCACTGCAGGGCCTCGCGCTGTTGCTCTTCATTCCGTTCGATGGCCTCGTGTCGCTCTATCTGATCTCCGCGCTATTCGGACTTGTGCAAGGCGGCATCGTGCCCTCGTACGCGATGATCGTGCGCGAGTATTTTTCGCCGCGTGAAGCGGGCGCGAAAGTCGGCATCGTGCTGATGGCGACCTTGCTCGGCATGGCATTCGGCGGCTGGTTGTCCGGGATAATCTTCGATGTCACCGGCTCCTACGACGCGGCATTCGCCAACGGCGTGGCATGGAATGTCCTCAACCTTTGCATCGTGGCGTGGCTCCTCAGGCGCAGGGCACGGCGGGTGATGCCGGCTTAGGTGATGCGAACGTGCCCGGTAAGTTTTGTGCCGAGCACTTGTTCATCCAGAAGGTGAATGAGGCACGCTGGTTCCGATACGAATCACGCGAAGGATCCCCGCGCAAGAGACGAGGATGATATCGGGGAGGTTCTTGTCAGCCTCGATCTTCAATCCGATCACCGACGCAATCTGGTCATCGCGAGCAACGACCTTGTTCCCGCATTCGCTGAGCCAGACTATGGCGGGCTTTACCAGAAACCGCTTGGCAAATTCCTCAATACCAGCGCTTACCTTCCATCGTGGAACCGGGCTTGATCGCGTGGACGTAATAGACTTCGCGGGCTACCGTCGAAGTCCGCAAGGACAGTTGCGGGCACTGCCGGCTTGTCGAGCGTCGGCCTCACCATATTTAGATGGTTCTCGATTACTACGGCTTCGTGCAGATCGAGAAAGCTTTTTGGCAGTGCGGCGACGATAAGACGCCGATGTTGCTCTTTCGCTGTCGTTCGCTGGACCAACACGCAGGGCGCGCGAGTGATGAGCCATTCATTGACCTCGCGAATCTCGAAGTACGGCTCATGGTTTTTCTTATCTGCTCGGAAAATTAACTTCCCGTCGCTCGTGACGGATTCTGCCCAAATCAGGGGAAAGCGTTTCCGGCCAGGATGTCTCTTCAATTGAGGCTTGAAGCGATTCCAGACGAGCGGCCCAGTGCTCACGGCGTAACCCCAGTCCGCGAGGCGGTGAGGCATCGTTCGCAGTAGGTCAATCAAACCAGATTGTTCTGGGGTTCTGGGAAGAAGCCAGGGGCGAGAGGGATCGTTCGCCCGAGCAAAGGAGCCAGTCTTTCGCACTCGAAGTCCTCCTGATCCAGTTGGAGTCACCGCAGTAACCAAAACTCGGCGACGTGATGCACCGCTCTTGTACGTTGCAAGCAGCGTCTCCTGCAAGACATCCTCGAACACACCGCGTCGAGCTGCGACTAGATCGATCGTGGCGGGTGGAGCTTCTGTTCCCAAGAGTGCGCGAAGGTTCTTGAAGTACTCACCAGCAAGGAAACTCGTTGGGGAAACGTAGGCGATTACGCCTCTGCGCCGCGTGTAGCGCAAAGCAAGATCCGTGAAAAGTCCGTATAGATTGGCGTGACCGTGCAGGCTCCTTCGAAATCGATTGCGGACTTCAGGCGAGAGCGGAACACGTCCATATGGTGGATTCCCGATCACGAGATCGAACGTCTCGTGCTCCTGCGTTTGCAACGCGTTGACGAGGGGCACGTTCCTGAGACTATCCGTTACTGAAACGACTAAAGGAAGGCGCCGGCGAGCGCTTTTGCATATGGGCAGCATCACAACGTCGAGCGTGACCTGCGAATGCCACGCTGCGAACGGATCAATTTCGAAACCCTTTACGCGATTGGCGACATTGCTGACCAAGATTGCGGGATTCGCAAGATCTTGAATTGCAGCGGGCCCAATAAGGCCGCGCAGGGGAAAAGCGCGATCGTCCTTGGTCAGGGCCCCCCACCACGCGGCAACAACGTGAAAGCAGAATGTCCGGGCGAGCGCAAGGCGCTCGTCCTCTCGAGTGGACTCGGCCAAGGCGCGAGCAATCACGCGCGCAAGTGTCATCTCGTCCGCAGAGCTCGCCGATGAACTTTGAAACGCGGGGCGATTGAGCTTTCTGACCGTTGGCATTGGTGGTTGAACCGGAAAAATTGAGGCTACTGTGCCGAAAAATCTCTTCTGCGATTCGTTTAACTTCGCGACGTCTTTCGGTGCGCAGAAGTAGGTGTGTGCCATCGTCGAACGCGAACGCGACCGCGCCGATTCGATGAAGTTGTCGGTAAATCATGCGATGCCGGTGGTTGCCTGGCATCCCGCGGTCGCGATCGTGTTGGCGACCGCTTGCGCAGACCGAACATCACGATGTCGGCGGAAGAAGGGCCGCAAAAGGGAAGGCCTTGATGCCAAGCCGGGGACCATGCGCGCAGCCCGACGGGCACCTCCTTGAAATTCGAAAACGTCGCGTTGGAATTTCATGGCCGGAGACCGGCGCCATATAGCACCGCCGATACGGCGTCTGCAATTCGGTGCGCCGGTTAATCAAACACGCCGTCAAGATCGATAGCGAAACTGGTGTGTTCCAGCAATCCGGTCGGTCCGTAGAATTCGAATCGCTTGGTCCGCGGAAAGGCGATCCAGGCCTCTTTGGCGCCTGCGGCGAGGTAGGCGTCCATCTTCCCCCGCAGTTCCTTGCGGGAGTTCGAAGGCGACGCGGTCTCGATGCAAAGATCGGGTGCCTGGGTGAAAGGCGTCTCAGTCCCGTGCGCGCGCATGAACTCCGCGGATGCCCAGGCGACGTCGGTCACGGCAAGTCCAAGCCGAGTGAGAATCGATGCTTCCACGAATGCTTGTCCCGACAGCGGCAGTAACCTTTGAGACAAACGCGATTGCAGCATGCTATGGAAGTTACTCGCCGGACTCATCGTGATCCGCCCCCAGAAGTCGATCTCGAACTTGCCCTGCAGGTTGGCATAACGGGCGTCGTCACACAGCTCGCGATAGCGCGTGGCGAGCGCTTCCTGCGTGAGGGGCTCCTCGATAATTTCTGAGTCGACGCCCATGTCGTATGCTCCTCGATCCGCGAGCGATGGTTCCGGCGGCTGGCTTGCGCTGATTAGTCTAGCATCCTCGCCAACCCATCGAGGCAGCCTTCCCACCCGTGTGCGTGCTGATCGCGAATCGCCGCGCTCGCGGCACGTTCGTGAATGACGATCACCTCGGTGGCATCACCGCGGGCCTCGAATCGCACCGTCACCCGTTCGGGAATCGTCGGCGCCGGCATGCCCTCGATCGACCAGGAGTAGATCAATTCCCGCGGTGGTGCAATCCGCTCGAAGACGCCCGCGATCCACAGCGTTTGCCCGTCGGGTAAGCGATTCCCGAACGGGTGACGGTGCGATTCG
>JANMUI010000339.1:0-9433 GCA_031391405.1 Betaproteobacteria bacterium | reverse complement strand
ACCATGGTCGCTGGAACCTGATTCACGGTGAGCAGCCACGCGAAGACAGCCGCACAAGAAACGATGATGAGCACCTGGCCGGTGAAGAGTGCCGTGGTGCCGGCCGCTTGCACGATGTCGCGCCACCCGAGCTCGCGATAGACAAAACGCGTCACGAACGCTGCATACACACACGCGACGCCGGCTGCCTCGGTCGGCGCGAACACACCACCGTAAATGCCGCCGAGAATAATGAATGGTGCGCCGAGCGCCCATACCCCGCGGGCCGACGCGCGCATGAAGCGCTTGGCATCGAATGCCTCGCCCGCACCGATGCCATGTCGGCGCGCAAACCAGACAACATACAGCGCGAGCAGACCAGCGATCAGCAGGCCAGGCAACACGCCCGCAGCGTAGAGGCGGGGAACGGAGGTTTCGGACGCCATGCCATAGACGATCATCGGGATCGACGGGGGGATAATGATGTCGATCGCCCCGACCGAAGTGATCAGTCCGGCGGTGAAACGCTCCGGGTACCCGGCCTTGCGCATCGCCGGCAGCATGACCCGCCCGATCGTCGCGACGGTCGCCGCGCTCGCGCCCGAGATGGCACCGAAGATCGCGGAGGTGCCGACCGTCGTGACACCGAGGCTCCCACGCACCGACCCCACACCAGCCTGCACGAAGTCGACGAGTCGCTGGGCCACCGAGCCACGCCCCATCAACTCGCCTGCATAGATGAAGTATGGGACCGCCAGCAGCGCGTAGACATCGATCTCGCCGAACATGTTCTGGTGCAACGCCGCGAGCGGAATGTTCATGTAGAACACGAGCGCGACCGACACCGCCGTCAGCAACACAAGGTAGATCGGAAATCCGAGCAGAAGCAGCACCACCGGAACCACGCCGAGCGCGAAGGTCATGACGCCTCCCCGCCGTGCCTGCTGCTGAATCCGTGACGAACCGCCGCGACCAGGATCAGCGTGAAGCCGACCACGACCAGACCGTGCGAGATCCAGACGGGAATCCCAAGTGCGTCGCTGGTCCGCGCGAGGTCGAGCATCTGCAACGTGTAGCGGCCGGACTGCACGACGACGAAAGTCGCCAGCACGATCACAAGAATCGACTCGGCGACGCGAAGCGCTGCGCGTACCGGCGCGGGCATCATGCCGACCAACACATCCATGCGCAGGTGCTGGCGGCGCCACTGCACGATCGCAGCGCCGAGAAATGCCATGGCAACCAGGACCTGCACCTGCAACTCGTCCGCGCCATGGATCGAGTCATTGAACACGTAGCGCGCGACCACATTCACGAAGTTGAGCGCGACCGCCGCGCAGAATGCCAACGCAAGGATGCGTTCGATGCCCCGCATCAGGCGCTCGAGGAACCGATCGATGGCTGCGACGTCCGGAGTTCGCTGTGTATCGCTCATGCGCTGTATTGGACGCTCATGTCACAACGTCAATGTCCTGAGTTTCCGGATCTGTTGAGGATCAGGCGATGCGTCGTTCGCCCGGTATCGATGAAGTGTAGCTTGTGTATGAGAGAACGGTACGCTGGCGGTCACGAGGCATGAACATTGCAAGCGCAAGCCGTAACGAACATTCATGAGGGATTAACGGAACAAGGGGCTCGCCCCGAATGGCACTTCCTTGTCGGCGCCGACCTAACATTATGAAACACTAGGCTGCATACGTTCAGGCACACGAACACCCCGCCAATCCAACCCGTCGGCAAGCACCGTGAATTGTGCAGCCGACAACTCCATCACCCCGCGCTCATTGAGCTTCGGCCATGTGAACCGACCTTTCTCCAGCCGACGATAGTGCAACCAAAACCCAAGCCCATCCCACAGCAGCGCCTTGGCACGCGTGCCGTCCTTGCTTCGAAACACGAAGCATTCCCCACCATACGGATCACGGCTCAACTGATGCTGGATGCGAGCACTCAGCCCGTCAAAGGACAGACGCATATCCACCGGCTCCAGGCAGCCCCAGATCCGACTGGCCGCCCTTAGCATGGCACTTGCTCCAATACACCAATCAGTCGGCCAAGGCTGGCTTCATCGAAATCGCCGTTCACCAGAATTCGCCGATCACCCTTCAGGCGCACTTCCATTGAGCTCGTTGCGAGTACGGCTTGGCCCCCGGAGCCAGCCAGCGCAACCTTCAACGGCACCAGCCCACTGGGCGAGCTCGTTGCGATCGAGCCACCGGCCAACTTGCGCCGCTAAAAGCGCAAACCGTAATACGCAATGCCTTCACGTTCGCTGAACTCTCGCAGCGTGAGTCCGCTGCCTTGATGGGCCTCGACGCGCTGTCTCCACAACTCCGCTCGCTCCACTGGTGTCATCACTGTCGCTCCAAAAAATTATGCGACAGTATTTCTTGGCACCGTCTCACCCGCAATGTGGGTTCCGCGGACGCTTACGAATAGGCACTTGGATTCCCGTCCAACCTTCTGTTTCAAGTTCGTAGGGGCGAATCAACTTGCAAAAGTGCTGGAGCTGATGTGTCCTACTACGGTAGATTGGTTGCATGTCGCTGGAACGGGGCCGTGCTTTCGCCCTCCCCGTGTCGCTTTAGGCAGCGCTTGCGAACATGGAGCCCACGGTGAACCGAAGGAACTTCGTAGTGGCAGCGGCAGCAATGGCTGGTGCACTCATCCCACGTCTTGTTCGGGGGGCGCAGCCGTGCCACCGGCCGTTCGTGACTGTCGTCGGAGGCACATCGGCTTCGACGACTTGTCCGACATCATCGACCAGCACCTATTCAACGAACTTCGCTGCCAACGAAAATCCGATGTCGGATGGTGGCAGTTGGATCAACGGCAGGGCGGTTGGGCTGAAGTGGAACAACGTACAAACTGTTCCCGGTACGGCCTACGCCGCCGGGTTCGTCGGGCTCGGGGCAAGCCGCTATGACGACTGCATTGCACACCTGAATACCGCATTCACCGCCAACCAGTATGCCGAAGGTACCGTCGCTCGAGTGCCAGGCTACCGCAACGCCAGCGACAAACACGAGATTGAGTTGCTCCTCCGTTTTCAGATCACGGCCAACAGTGCGCGCGGCTATGAGGTGCTGTGGGGGCAGGACGGCGAAATTTGGGTAGTGCGCTGGAACGGACCTCTCGGCGACTATAAGGCGCTGCGCGGCATCCCGGATTCCGGCCCCAATATGGCGGTCGATGGCGACGTGCTCCGCGCAGAAATCGTCGGCAACGTGATCCGCGTGTACCGCAACGGGAGGCTGGTACTGACCGCTTCGGATTCAACCTACACGAGCGGCCAGCCGGGCATGGGCTTCTGGCCGCTTCCGGGGTCCACTTTGGCCAGCTACGGCTGGAAAGATTACACGGCGGGCAGCCTCACGCGCTCGGGCGGCTCCCGTTTGGCCAGCTACCCGGTGGCCCGATGAGTGCGGGATCTGGGTTCAGTTCTCGTCTCGCTGCAGCCAAACCCCACGCCAGAACAGCGGTTCGTGCTGCGCGTTAAAGAGTTGCCGCTCGCCTGAAAAGCGCACGTCGTCCAGGATGTATGCGGGGGTCTTCATCTGCCGCATTTCGCCGGTGACGATATCGACGATGCGCCGAACCTCAGCCTTGACGGGAAAGCGTAGGCCGCAGTACTTCAGCATGTCCGGCTCAAAGTAGAGCCCGCGGTTTAGCGACTGCGCATTCAACGTCGGGCGTATCTCGGCAGACGATCGCACCACGACCCAATCGCCGGCTTTTAGATCGTGCACTTCGGTCAGCACCCTGTCCTTCGCGGCTACTTCGAATGCGGGGAAGCCCACGCCCTGGCGCAATTGCTGGATGTCGTTAAAAATGTTCGTCAGCCAGCCGACGGCAAAGGCCGCGGGCGCGACGTTGCCCGACGCCAAAGGTCGCAAGACATCGATGATGCTCCATCCGCCGATCGGCTTGGATGCCGCGCTAAGCTGCGTCAGTTGGCAACTGTAGAGGGGCACTTGGGTGCCGAAGTCCGGCAAGGACGCCGGGCGGGGCGACTCGTCTCGGGCGTCCAATGCTGGCGATTCGGCGCTCCCCTCGACACGACGCAACCACGCCGATTTCCAAATGGTCAGGCAGGCGGCCTGGCAGCCGCCATGGTACTCGCCCCCGCAGACGACACCGGCCAACAGGACCGCACCTTCCATGTGACGCATGCGACGCGTCTTGCGATAGTCGAAGATCCGATGCAGGGAGCGGTAGACACGAGCGCGCTGGCCGCACATCGTCATCATTTCCGGCATGAACGGAACTTCCTCAAGGCAACCCCGTTCGTCGAGCGTTGCGCAGATCTCGGCCCAGGGTTTGACCTCAACCAGATCCCCGACGACGAGATCATGCCCCAGCATCCACTTCGCCAGCCAGCGACGAGCGGGCGAAACGTCTTCGGCCGCACTCGACGACCCAATCACTTCAGCCGTGCGGGAGCGGTTGAGCGCGAGGTAGAGGTCATCCCGACCGGCGGCGCGGCGTCGGTAACGGGCCAGCACGATCAGGCCGGCGCATGCGCCCGCGGCGGCGGCGATCGCGGTGACCAATGCGACGACCGCCACGGCGTATCCGAGGGGCTTTGGCAGCCCAACGAGACCGACGGCAGCGATCGTCACGATCACGACAACGAGCACGAGGCTCATCGCAGTGGTCTTGACATAGCTCTTGCGAGCTGGACTGGAATAAAGATTCATGAGGGCAGCGGATGAATCAGTTGGGCAAGAACGCTATATCGCACTCAGACAGGCGCAACCGGACGATTCACGTGAGTCAAAATTGAATTTGTGTAAACAGGCGACGCAGCGGGTAGAGCAAGAGTTTAACGGAGAAGGGCAGGAACGCCACGCCGCCCAGGGAACGCAGCGACTCGGCGTGAAGGCGCCACGCACCGCCCATATTTCCGTTCCGGGCGCACTCGTAAGAGACGGCGTGGCACGCCTTCCCGTACCGGCGCCGCATCGCTGCATCGTAAGGCGTCCCGGCGAACTCTTTCGAGAGCCTGCGCCACAATTCGGGCGCGGCAAATTTGTGTTCGGCGCTCTTCGACAGTGAGTTCGGCGTGGTCTCGTAATAGCGGTAGGTCGGTTCGTCCAGAAAGCCCACTCGATAGTGCCGGGCGAGGAGCAGCGCCGTCAGGGTCCACTCCATCTGCGGAAACGCCGCGTCGAAGGCGGACAGATTGACCTTGCGGTTGCGTATCGTCAGTGCGCAAGCGCCCCAGCCGGTGTGCATCATCGTCTGAACCAGATCGCCGCAACGCGCCTGCGGTGGCGGGAAGATGTTTGTTGTTTCCAAAACGCCGACGCGCAGCCCGTCCGTGACGAGCACATCGACTTCCGGATGCTGACGGAAATGCGCCACCTTCCGTTCGAGCGTGTTCGGAATCAGCTCGTCGTCGTCGTCAAGAAAGCCGAGAAACTCGCTGCCGGAGATCTCGGCACCCACACGCCGTGCCAGTGGGTATGAGCCGGACTGCAAACGAATCACCTGCACATCCGGCCGAGCAGCAAGCCACTCGAGAACGCTGGCGCTGACGCGTGATCCGTTCGCGACGACGATGATCGAGTAGTCGAAGCCACCGGCCATTGCGCGCACCGACTCGCAGGCGCGCTTGAGCAGGTCGCTGCGGGCGTCATCGCAAAGCGACGCGATGACAACCGTGAACAGGCGATCGAATCCGCGCGGAGTTGAAGTCACCCAGGGGCTCTCAGAACGTGTACTCGTCAGACAGGCCGAGCGCGCGTCGCCCAGCCTGCACGACGTCGCGTGTCAACTCACCTCGCTGCCAATTGAGGACACGGGCAAGAAATAGACCGATCCGCGTTCGATCGCGCACTGACATCGGGCATGCCATCAGCACCCGAGCCCGTTCGTAGGCCACCTTCCAGCTCGGAAAGTTCATGCCGGCTCTTGCCTCCGGCTCAGCCCACCGTCGCACCTCGCTCACCTTTTTGACCAATGAAATTGAGCCCGGGTGGAAGCGCCTCAGCAAGCACGTTCCCATGGTCTGCACGACTTGGCCTCGCAAGGCCAGCTCAAATGCGAAGACCGGGTCCCAGTGGGGATACGCCGGTCGGGTTCGCATGCTCCGTAGCACGGATGCCCGGATCAGCCCATAGGCGATGACGTGCTGGTAGTTGGCGGTCAAAATGTCGTGCGCACGCTTGAAGACGTCAGGGGACTGCAGGTCGAGCACCCGAGGCATCGAGCCGATGGGTTCACCCAGGTCATCGATATTCTTCGTATCGGGCATGACGGCGGCGACTTCGGGGCGCGAGTCGAGCACGTCCACCATGGACTGCAGCAACCCGGGCCCCATGATGTCGTCGCCGCCCGCCCAGCGAAAGTACTGTTGCGGGCTCGAAATCTCGTCCAGTAGTCGCAGATGGTTCCAGCGATTGCCTCGATTCCGCCCCGACGTGAGGACCTTGACCCGCTTGTCCCTGCTGGCGTACCAAGCACTGATTTCGAGAGTGGCGTCAGTTGAGCAGTTGTCGGCGATCACCAGTTCGAAGTAGGTGAATGACTGCGACAAATGGCTCTCGATCGCGGCACGAATATGCTTCTGTGCGTTGTACACCGGCAGGCCGATGATCACTCTGGTCCCACTCATTGCGCCAAGTCTCCTTCATCAGATATGCGTCAATTTTCGCGGCCACATCTCAGGCGGCTGACTTCTGAGCCAATGCGAAATGGCGTGTCTGCTCTGCGCGCAGACGGTCACTCAACCGACCGACCGGCAGTTCGACATCGCGATAGCTCATAGGCTGATCTTTGGCGATATCCCGCTTCAGACGGCATCCAACGGATAACGCTATCGGAAGATCGTCGTTGCGCCGGCAATTGATGTAGCTATCAACCAAGCCATAGCAAGCGAACCCGCCCATTCCATCAAGCATCTCGCCCGCTTTCAAATCGCGCTTGGCCATCGAAACGGTGTCGCAAACCGGGGCGCCGCGGGGCGTTAGGGTCGGGTCCTTGAACAGCACGGCACGCGCCACGGTGTGTGGTAATTGCATGTGCGGAAAATGATAGGGCGTGTAGAACATGTAGAGAGGACCGTCGCCGAATTTGAAGTAACTCATGTATTTCTTCTTGATCGGATGATCATTGAAGCCCATCACGAATGCGCCGGTGTGCGGTTCAGCCCCAAGAACGAAATCGACTAATCCGCCATTGGTGAAATCTTCAATCTTGAATTTTGTTAACAGGTCTTTGACGTGCGCACATTCGTGGCCGTACATACCGCGAACGCCCGGGACGAATCCAGTCGCATTGCCAATGATGGCCGACTCGATTGCAAGCTTCGAACCGTCGGCGAACGACGCCACCATCTCAGCTTTTTGCTGGTGCTTTTCTGCGAATGCGCGCTGCGTTTCCGGATTCCGATAGCGATTAAGGAATCCCTTAATCTGCCCCATCAGCACAGGCTTGTACCCCATGCTGTCAACGAAGCGAAATAGATTCATCGCTACACCAGGTTCGTCGCCGTCGGTATATGTGTAGACAACGCCGGCGCGCTTCGCGTGGACGGCCAAGATTGGTCCGATAGACGCGTCAACTTCGGCGTTCATCAAGACGACATGCTTGCCGTTGTGAATCGCCTTTAATGCCACATGTGCGCCGAACTCAACGTCGCCGGTGGTCTCGATGACTGCTTCGACTTGCCCCGACTCGCACAGAATCATGGGGTCATCGGTTACGGCGTACTGGTTTCGTTTGATTGCGTCTTCGAGTTGCGTCGTGGAGTCGACTCGAACGAAGTCGTCGATGCCGCTTTCGCGATACGCCCGCTCAGCCTGATCCAACGTGCGATTGGAAATACCGACCAAGCGAATGCCCGGCATCGCCGTGATGATTTGCAGCGCGATACCTCGCGCCATATAGCCTGCACCCGCCATCGCCACGCGCACGGGGTTCCCCTGCTCAAGCCGCCTTGCCAACGCTGTGTCAACGATTATCACGAAGGTTCACCTCCAAAAATCGCAGCGGTCACCACGTCCTGGCGGTCCGCAATACGAGGGGTCTCGGCCGGACATCACTGCGCGTCCGGTCCGATGAAATCTTTCCACTCTCGATCGGCCGTCGAAATGGTCTTCACTTCGCCCGGCCAGCGGATTCCGAACGCCGAATCATCGAATCGAACGCCACGTACCGACTGAGGCGCATACGGTGTGGACGCCATGTACATTACTTCAGTGTCATCGCTCAAGGTTAGGTATCCGTGTGCGCAACCGGCCGGCACGTAGAAAAGCCCGCCGTCTTCAGCACACAGCGTTACACCAACCCAACGCATGTACGTCGGCGATCGCGACCGCAGATCCACGGCAACGTCATAGACGGCACCGCGCAAACAGCGAACGACCTTAACTTCGTCATGCGGCGATACCTGGTAGTGCATTCCACGGAGTGTCCCAGCCTTAGGGCTAAAAGCAGTGTTGATCTGCGCGAACGCAGCGACCAGATTCTGCTTTCGTAATTCTTCCTCGCACCAAATCCGCGCGAAAAACCCTCGCTCGTCGCTACGCCGCTCAAGTGTCAACAGCCATGCGCCAGCAATTTCTATTTCACGAAAAATCATAGGTCGCAGGAGTGGTCAGAAATCTTGGATACAGGCGCGGGGCCGCAATGAAACTGCGTTTTGAATTAATTGTAAGGAAGCTACCACAGCATAGTGCTAGTAGGCGATGGCGAGTTTCTCCAACACGCGATGGATTCCTTACGCTTCAACTTGTTCCCGCCGTTCTCGATGAAAACATAAGCCGAACTGACACCCAATCGATCAAGAAAATGCTCATGGAGTCGGCTACTTCGGCTCGGATCACGAATCCAAAGCTTGGCCCCGCATCGGCGCAAGCGATAGCGGAATCTATCCGTGGCCCCAGATATCTGAGGTGCGCTCGATGAGCCAGCGTTCCCGTCGCGCCGTGGGAGGTCTAAGTTCACAAGGTACGTGCGATGCAACAACAACAATTCACGGGGGGGGGAATTGCCTTGATTGTTTGGCCGACGTGGATTGCGCTACTAAACGTGGATTGCTACTAAAAGCGGTCTGCGAATATCAGGGACGTGGATCCTCCTTCCCCTCAGTTGGTTTTTTTGACGAGCGCAAATTTTATCCGACAACGGCTTTGCCCCCCATGAAGGCGTGCCGACGGGCATGAGCGCTCCGCGTGCGTGCAACTGGTTCGTCTCGACTTTCGTTTTGCGTAGCCTGACGAACCGTGACTACCGACTGGATGTCTTCAGAGGGCTGTCAATCATTGATATCACTATCGTAAATCACGCACCGCCGGCCGACGAGATGTACGCGCCGCTCGTGCATGCGCCGTGGTGTGGATGGACCTTGGCGGGACACTTAGGAGGCTAGCAATAATAACTTGAACATTTTTGGTACGCGCCCTATGATTATGCGGTGGACATAGCGCAGACGATAGAAGCCAAGTAC
>JANMUI010000334.1:0-30563 GCA_031391405.1 Betaproteobacteria bacterium | reverse complement strand
GTGTCGTCAAACTCAAGGCCAAGCTTGAGGTGATTTTCGACGATGTCTTCAATTGGGATTGGCGGGGCGATGACGACGCCTCGCGCCTGCGCATATTCGGCCAGTAGCGCCTCTGCATCGCGCTCGATTACTTCTTCCGAAAGGTAGGGCACGAATCTGATCATCTATCCGCCATCCTCATCTGCATCGTCGAAGCCGTCGCCAACTACGCTATCACTTTTTCTTCACTTTTTGCGCGTCGCGATTCAGTCGGGCAATTTCGTCCGCGGTAAGGCCATTCGTGGTCCGCAGAAGAGCCGTAAGTTCGACCGGATGACGCTTGATTATGTCCGAAACATCAGACGACACCCGGCCCGCGCGTGCCAGCAAATCGTCCGGATCACATTCGAGAATCTTTGCAATCGCCCTCACTTTTTCTTCTACCGGCGGCGGAAACTCATCTCGCTCAATTTTCGATAGGTAGGTCGGACTCACACTGATCATCTTTGCCATTTCCCGCAACCCAATATCCCTGGACTCCCGCTCACGGCGGATAAACGCACCAAATTTTTCCCTGCCCTTAGGCATTGATCTCATCTCCCGTAAGTTGTTTGAGCGTCACTTTACAATCGCCAAGCGCCGGCTGTCAAGCATCCTCTAAACACTAATCGGTAGAGCCTCAGGCGGGCAACCGCATCTCCCCGATTTCTTCAGATGCGCAGGAATTCTGGCTGCGGGGCGATCCACAGGAAGATATCGAGCACTACCCACACAGCGGCGGCACCCTCAAGATCATCGCCGCAATCGAACACCCGCCCGTGATTGCCCGAATTCTCGCCCACCTGGGCTTGCCCACGCGGGCGCCGCCGCGCGCACCGGCGCACCGGTTCGATCTCTTCCAAGCGGCTTGATGGTCAAGCGAAGTCCGGTTCTGCCTCAGCGCCGAGGGCCCGGCTCGGCCGTTGCTCGCCCCAGCGTTCAGGCTGCGTCGAATTCCGCCGATGCATCGGCCAAGCAGTCCCCGCAGCCGAACACCATCCCTATGCCAAGGCGCCTATTGAGTGGCGATTGACGATTCGCCGGTACGGCGATAGATTGACCGTTCTCGAAAAAAGGGCGTTTGAATTTCCTATCCTCATGAAGCTCACGCTCTGCAATGGCCAGCCGGTGGCCAAGCTCTCCGATTCCCCAGGCAAGACGCTTTGCGACGATCAGACATTTTTGGCCTATTTGCGCCAGGTGTTCAACGTGCCCGCGTGACACCGCTCACCGGGGGCGCCTTAGTGGATCTGCTAATCTTCCACTCGTATTCCCCGCCCTCTTGGCGCGGAGTCTGACTGAGGAGAACATTTATGTCTGACCTGAGATTTCAACTCGAGCACCTCAACATACCCTCCCGGGACCCCGAGGGAATGGCACGCTGGTACGCGGAAACCTTCGGCCTGAAGGTGGACCGTCACCTTGCGCGCGGTCCCGGCGCGCTCATCGCTTTCGAGAAAGGCGAACCCGTCAACCGGGCGCCGGATCTGCACGTCGGCTTTCGTGTTCCCTCCATGGCTGCGCTCGATGAGTGGGCCAAGAAGTTTGGCGCGCAGATCAAGGAGGGCGAAGAGTTCAATTCCTTTCGCACCTTTGACCCCGAGGGCAATTGTGTGGAGCTTTATTGCAAAGGGGGACCGCCGGCCGAACCAAGTGCCGCGTAAGCGGCGAGCCAGTGTTCGCGCCTGAAAGCGGCGTCTTGGGCCAGCCATTGTTCGGGCGTGATGACCGCGGGGGTGCGGTTCGCAGAGGGCAACTGCGCGGCGACGGTCTGTGCCGCGAGTTGATAGTACTTTTCGGCGCTCGGGAAGTGGTGGCCGGTTTTTTCCGCCTCGACCAGGTTCAACAACACCTCGCCCTCGAAGTGCGCCGACGTTCGGGCATCGGCAAACAAGCGGTCGGGCCGCAGGCGCGCCTGCGGGAGAAAAGCTGTGGCGGCTGGCCGGTACGCGGCGAGCGCGCTGTTGAGCAGCCACTGCAGTTCGGTGGCGCAGTTGCGTGTGAAGAAGCGATAATCGTTGCTGTAGGACCAATGGACTTCCGACAAGGCACGCAGCAGCGCGTGCCGCTCCTCGGGTGTCAGCACCAACGGCAGTGAACGCACGCCTCGAAATTCGTCGATGCTGTATTCGCGGTAGGTGTCGACAAAGGCCTGGGCATACAGCTTCAGCCGGTAGCCGCCCGTCACCCCTTTCCACAGCGACAAATCAATCTCGTCGATGTTGGCCTTAAAGCCCAGGCTGATGTGATCGAAGACATCGCTATCGCATTGTTCATCGACCGCAAGGCGGTCTTTGTTGCACTGGATCAGCCGCAGTGACACATGGCCAAAACGGCTCATCGATTGGCCCGCCTCGCCCGCAAACAGCAGGTGAACGGCATGCACTCGTGTGGGGTCGATCCAGCGGACCTTGCTGGCCTGCCCGCTCTCGGTCACCTGGAAGGGGACGAGGGGGTTGCACGGCGGCGCACCTGCGGTGTCGAGCTGCCAGGCAGACTCCAGCACCTTGGCCACGAGCGGATGCTTGCAGGCGTAGGCCGGGTCACTGAAATATTCGGTGGCGTGAAACGCGTAGGCCTCGTTCAGCGACAACTCGCCCGATGGCGCCAGCCCGCTCGCCGCGGGGCGCAGGTAGCTGCCCCTGAAAAACGCCGACAGCTGCTCGGCCTTGCGCTTACGTTCTGGGCATGGCTCGACCCCGCGGCACAAGAGTGCCAGGCGACGCAGGTCGTGCGTGAAGAACGCCCCAAGGGTCTCGCGGGTCAGTGGCTCAGGCCGCGGGCTTAGCAGCGCATGCACGACTCCCGACTCGGTGGTCGTCAGTGCCTGCCCGCGCGTGGGTGAACCTGCCCCGCCGAATGGCAGGCTGGAACACCCCGACAGCATCGCCACGACCAGCGCGGCGGCGCCTGCTTGTGCAAAGGCGCGCGGCATCTAGCGTTGTGCCATCGCGATTCGGCTGGCGTCGTGCTGGCGCTCTTGTTGCAGCTGAACCGACTTGGCCATCATGGAGTTCGGGTTGCCGAATACGGCCGGGTCGGTGATTGCAATGTTCTTGCCGTCGACTACGTCGGGGGTGGTCGACATGGGCAAGAACAGCGGCGCATAGAGCGTGGCCATGGTCGCGGTCGTGGGGTTGGCGTCGCCTTTGCTGCTCATGTTGCCCATGTATTGCTTGACCGCACCCGGCGCGGCGCGGCGCGCGGCTTCTGCTTCGACTGCGGCGAGCGCTTCGGCGGCCTTCTTCTCGGCGGCGATGCGCGGTGCATCGCGCTCGGCCTGGAGTCGAGCTTCTTCTCGGGCGGCCGCTTCCTTCTCTACTTTTTTGTGGGCGGCCATCCGTTCGGCCGCGAGGCGCTCGTTCTCCAGACGCTGGCCTTCAGCGTTCAGCTGAATGCCGCCCAATTCCACGTCGAAGCGCTTCAGCGCGCCGGAGGAAAGAAGGAAGTCGCGCTCGAAGGTGCGGTAGCGGCCCTTGTCCAGGTTCTTTTGGACCTTGAGCTTGATCTGGCCTGGGGGCAGAGACAGGTCGGTGGGGCACTGGCCCTTGATCTGCCCGTTGATGTAGATGTCGGCGCCTTCGCTGTCGCCCTCGCAGCGCACTCTCAACAGGGCCTCTTGACCGAACGCGGTGCCCACGAAAACCAGCATCGACAAACCAACAACGACTTTCTTGAGATTCACTTGTGACTCCTTTTGGAGTGCGTGGAGCGTCAGGGCACACCTCGGTTGTTGCGCGAACATCGCACAAACGCGCGCGGGCAGATATTGTGGCAACCGAGTTCACCCGCTGATCGCCAATCGATATCGGCAGCGTTGTGCTGATCTTCAATGAAAAGGGGTGTGCGCTGCGAGCATGGCCTTGGAAGGTCTGGCACGACAACGGTTGGGTGACCAGGGCGATGCCGCGCTCAATGACCTGCGCGGCAACGGCAGGAACTTGCGGGGCGCGAGCTCGACCCAGACGGAGAAGGTCCACTGACCAAAGAACACCCGAGGACCGGTGACCGACAATACCGCGATCGACGCTTGCATGAGTTTCGTGTCCATCGCCCGCGCCTTCAGTGCAACGTGCGCCACGGCATCGAGCGACGCTCGATGAAATCGAGGACCGCGGTGAGCGCAAAGCCCACGACCGCCACGGCCACCATCCCTGCGAGGATCATCGCCGGATAGATGTCCAGCCCGTCCTGATAGAGCACCTTCCCCATGCCCGACCATAGGGGCTCTTCTTATGTACAGAACACGTTGAGCTTATTGACATCGAGGTCGCGAAAATATGCGGCGTAGTAGCCGTCGCCACGCGGGCCGGCGGGACCCTCGTCGTTGCCGCCCAATTCGAGCGCCTTCTTGTACACGCGATCGACCTTTTCGCGTGAATCCACGACCAGCGCGACCATCACACCGTTGCCGACGCTCGCCGCCCTACCGTCGAAAGGCTTCATGATGCCAAGCCCGGGTTTGTCGATGCCGGCACGCCACGCGTAGCCGCGGTCAAATTCCATGATGCGCTCGTCCTAATCGGCCGCGATGAATACTGCGACCAACGCCGCACCGACGCCCGCCGGGACGCCAAAGCGCTCCCACCTTGAGGCTTCGGTTCCGACCACGGGCTCAACCGGCACTTCGGCCTTTTCCAGCAACTTGGCCGTGACCGAATGCTGCAGGAGTCTCGTGATTGAGTTGTTGGAACCATCGATGGGCAACAGGACCTTCTCAATGACCACTCCTTTAGAGGACGACACTGAACTACGACGAAATTGGCGGCGGCCCATCGCATGCAAGCGGAATGCCGCGCGCATGCGTCTGACCTGATTCCGAAAGTGGCCTGCCAGCATGATGCCCGCCACGACCACAACATAAATCAACGCGATCACCACAGGGTTTTGCGGTAGGACTGCGGACACCACAGTCTCCGAGAGAATCATCTTGACGCCCGTGGCGGCAAGTACTGTGCCCCCAATGTAGATAATCGACGGGAAGCGCTCCGCGAAGTGAAGCAAAATCGTGCTGCCCCAAACAACGATCGGAATGCTGATCAACAGCCCCAAGACCACGAGCAGGTAACTGCCATGCGCGGCGCCCGCAACGGCGAGCACGTTGTCGGTCCCCATTTTTTGATCATGCCAAGGAAGCCGACGTGTCGCGCGAGCTGGCCGATGCGAAGGCGCATTGAATGAAGAGGTGTTATGAAGGCGATTGTCTACACACGATACGGTTCACCGGACGTTCTTGAAATCAAGGAGATCGCCAAGCCGGTCCCCACCGCGAAAGAAATCCTGATCAAGACCTACGCGACGACGGTGACTTCCGGGGACTGGCGAATGCGAAGTCTCGAGATGCCCCCCGGGTTCCGGCTCATTGCCCCGATGATCTTCGGCATCTCGAAGCCAAGGCAGCCAGTGCTCGGCAGTGAGCTCGCCGGAGAAGTTGTTGCGATAGGCGCTGGCGTAACGAAGTTCAAGGTCGGTGACCAGGTGTTCGCCTTCAGCGATTTCCGCATGGGCTGCCACGCCGAATACCGATGCATGCCGGAAGATGCCGGCGTTGCAATGAAGCCCAACAATTTAGACTACGACGAAGCCGCTGCATTGTCTTTCGGTGGCACGACAGCGCTTGCATTCTTCAGGAAGGCCAATCTTCAGAGTGGCGAGAAAGTACTGATCAATGGCGCCTCCGGAAGCGTGGGCACCGCAGCCGTACAGCTTGCCAAGCACTTCGGTGCGATCGTGGCCGGGGTGTGCAGTACCGCGAACATGGAAATGGTGCGTTCGCTTGGTGCTGCGCAGGTCATCGACTACACCAAGGATGATTTCACGCGAGGCGGCGAAGCCTACGACGTCATTCTCGATGCGGCAGGCACCGCGCCATTCTCCCGCAGTAAAGGTTCGCTAACGGAAAGTGGTCGTCTTCTGTTAGTTCTAAGCGGGTTACCAGACATGCTGCAAGCACCATGGGTCGCGATGACGAGCCGCAAGAAAGTGATCGCCGGGCCCGCAGCCTGGCGAACAGAGGATTTGGGATTCCTCGCATCATTGGCCGCAGCGGGCGAGCTCCGGCCGGTCATTGATCGGCGCTATCCGTTCGAACAGATTGCGGAGGCACACCGCTATGTCGATACCGGGCACAAGAAGGGCAACGTCGTCATCACGCTCCTGCATGATCATTGAACCAATGGACGATTTCGGTGTGGTATCCAATAGGTCATGAAACGCATCGCACCGGGAGACGTCGCATTTCGTTCACGGCGCGAACATGGCCTGCAGGTTCTGCAACGTCGCGGCCAGTGTGGCAGGTCGAAGGGCCCCCAGTCGCCTTAACAGCCGCACGCGATCCAGCGTTCGGATCTGATCCAACACGATCAGGCCCTGCTTGCCCTGAAAAGTAAGCGCGACGCGAAATCGCGCGGGCCGCGATCCTGTGGTCATCGGCGCCACGATGACGGTGCGCAAGTTCGCGTTCATCTCGTCTGGTGAGATCACGACGCAGGGACGCGTTTTCTGGATCTCGCGACCCACGGTCGGGTCGAGCTGCGCCAGCCAAATCTCGCCAGCCTTCATTACCAAACCAGTTCGTCGTCGCCCTCGTTTGCCACTTCCGGCCAGACCAGCGCATCGCCGCCTTGGTCGGCCAAACGCTTCGCGTCGTCGGCCCAGCCTTCACGTGGGTTGCGGCGAATCGCCCGAATTTCGATGACGCCGTCGCGCACTTGCAGATCGGCCGTGCCTTTCAGGCCAAGCTGCGCCAGGATGGGCTTGGGAATGAGCACGCCTTGGGAATTGCCCATCTTGCGGATGGTCACTTCCATCATTCGCTCCGGTCATTCATGGTAAGCACAATGGTAGCACGGCCTGTTTCTTGATAGTGCCAGCGAATCCCGTTCAAGGGCTATCGCTTGCGCCCCACCTCTTCGAACGCCGGCCGGCTCAGCATGAGCATGTTTTCGACCATTAACAGTGCCCTGGACACGTCGCCCTCCGCCTGAGCGGCAAACGTTCGACCGTTTCGGCAACGTCCTCGGCCACAGCCAGGCGCGAGCAACTCTCGGGTTCAAGCGCACTGTGGTACGAATCCGAGCCGGCGTTGCCGATCCAGAAGAGACAAATGCATTCTGCCGATGGCACTGCCTTGATCCGCGGCCCGCGCAAACCACGCGCGTGCCTCGCAGGAATCGCGCCGGACTGTCGGACCGAACAATGCCGGCCCTAGCAGAAGCGCAACACCAAGGAGCTCCTGTGCGGGGCGATAGCACCCCTGTTGCATCGCGACCGGAGCGGCGTTCGGGTGACCCCGGCGGGACACACCTTTGTGCAACACGGACGCATCGTGCAGCAGCATCGAGAATCTTGGACTCCCACCCATGACGATGACGTTTCGGGTAATCGATTGGCGCCTCATCGAATCCCTCGAATCGGGAACTGCCGTACGATTTGCTGCCGACCGACTTGAAGGCAAGTTCACGATCATGCATATTGAGCGTCGGTAGTTGAGCGCCAGTAGTCTCGGCGTCGATATGCACACGAATCTCCACGTCGAGCCTCCCTTGTACCTGCTTGCCGGCGACTCCATGCAGGGAACGGCGGTCACGGTCGGTTGCGCGCGACCAGGGAGAATCGTTCCACCGAGGAAGGATCATGCAAGCACTTCGCAAGGCAAATGAACGGGGTCATGCAGACCACGGTTGGCTGCGTTCATTTCACAGCTTTTCGTTCGCCGACTATCACGATCCCGATCATATGGGGTTCGGGACGCTGCGCGTGATCAACGAGGACCGCGTGCAACCAGGCCAAGGGTTCGGCACGCACGGGCACCGTGATATGGAGATCATCAGCTACGTTCTCGATGGTGCCCTGGAACACAAGGACAGCATCGGCACCGGCTCGGTGATCCGCCCTGGGGATGTGCAGCGCATGAGCGCAGGCAAAGGCATTCGGCATAGCGAATTCAATCCCTCGCGCGGCGAGCTTGTTCATTTTCTGCAAATCTGGATCGAGCCGAACGTCGCCGGCATCGAACCAAGCTACGAGCAGAAGCATTTCGATGCATCGGCCAAGCGTGGCAAGCTAAGGCTCGTCGCATCGCCCGATGGCCGCGAAGATTCGGTAACGATCCACCAGGACGCATACATGTTTGCTGGGCTGTTCGATGCTTCTGAGCGAGCGGTTCACGAGATTGCGCCCGGGCGGAGCGCCTACCTGCACATCGCACGGGGAACGGTCACGATCAACGGCCAAGCGCTCGTCGCCGGCGATGCGCTTAAGATGAGTGCAGTCCCGAAGCTAGTCATCGAAAATGGCAAAGAGGCCGAGGTGCTGCTCTTCGATCTTGCCTGAAGCCGCAGGCGCGCATTCCAGCGGATTTTCCAAGTGCGTCTCGATTCAATTTGCAAGAGGCCCTCGAGTTGCAGCTACGCAAGACAGCCCTGCAACTCTGCAAACAGGTCGCAGGGCACCACAGGCTTCCGCAAGAACGACCTCACACCGGCCGCCCGCACCTCCTCATTGCACAATCCGTCCGGGTAGCCGATGCATGGAATGCTCGGCAGCGTTGATCGGATGGACAGCAAGTCGCTCGCTGACACGAGCCCGCACATACGCGGCATGGTCTGATCTGCGATAACGAGATCGAAGCGGTTCGGATCGGGGCGCTGCAATGAAAGCAGATCGATCGTTGGGGCGTGGCGAGTGCGCCCAGCACGGTGCATGCGTCGGCCCTCACAAGCGGTCCATGCGAGACTACAATCCTCATAGCACGTGCCATCCCGGCGCATTGGTCCAATAGATTTTTCGGCTGCGATGGTTATGGCGATACGATCCGGCGCCTCTGCGTGGGGGATAAGCGATATCCGTTGGACGGCATGCTTAGGCGGTTCGGGGGTGGCGGTATCCCCAAAATCGATATCCACTCCGAGGAGGCGTGATGACCGAGAATCGGCAGGACAACGAGAGCATCAAAGAGGCGGCAAGCCAGGCAATCCGGCAGGGGAGCGATATCCGTTCGCGGGTGCATGACCTCACATTGCTTGCGATCGAGAAACACCGCTTCGATCGGCAGGGCGTGCGCGCGGTCCTGGAGGCCGTGACCGAAGGGCTCGCGCACGGTGCCGAACAGCGCAGTGGCAGCGTGCGCGAGGCGCTTTCGGAGGCGCTGCATGGACTGGACCGTGCTTTGAGAACGTCTGCCGAAGCCGGTCAGGCGGCGCTCAAGCAGCTCACCACGACCGGCAAGGATTTCTCGGACGCCGAGTTGAAGCAGGCGTTGACGCATATGCGCAGGCTCGAGGAGGAATTCTTCGCCACGGTCGGGCAGGTCGCCGATGCCGCGGGCGAGCGCGTGAAGCCCGAGCTCCGTGCCCTGCTGGCCACTACCCGGCGCACAGGGACCGAGACCGGCAAGCACGTCGCCTCGGTCGTGAACGAGTTCGCGCACCGCGCCTCGGTCGCCTCGCTCGATGCGACCATCGCCGGAATCGAAGTCGCAGGAGAAGTCGGGTCGCGCTTTGCAGCCCTTGCCAGCGGCATTCTGTCCGGGCTCGCCGACGCATTGCGAAAACCGCCCACCGCGGACGCGCCGCCCAGCCAAGGCCCACGGCACCCGGCGTAGTTGCGACACCAGCTTCGCAACGAACATGATCCGCGAAACGTTTGGCGTCATGCGGGATCTCCCGCGCCTGCATGAGATCACGTCCGTCCTGATCCGGTACGGACTAGGCGATATCGTGCGGCGCATCGGGGTCGCAAGCGTACTCGAGCGCGCCGGACAGATCCTCCATTGGCGCTCTGCCGATGAAACGGTGCAACTCGATCCACCGCAGCGATTGCGCCGCGCATTGGAAGAGCTTGGTCCCATGTTCGTCAAGCTGGGGCAGCTATTGGCCACCCGTGTCGATCTGCTGCCGCCACCGTGGATTGCCGAGCTCGAGAAGCTGCACAGCGACGTACCGCCGGTGCCGTTCGAATTGCTCATTCCGGAGCTCGAGCGCGCGCTGGGCCGGTCCCCGTTCGAGGTGTTCCCCGACCTCGAGACCACTGCGTTCGGCTCGGCTTCCATCGCCCAGGTCCATCGGGCCCGGCTTGCCGATGGCACGCAAGTGGTCCTCAAGGTGCGGCGTCCCGGGATTCGATCGAAGATCGAAGCGGACCTGCGCATCGTTGCGCACATTGCCGAGCTCATCGAGGCGGAGATGCCCGAGGCAAGGCGCTATCGCCCAAAGGATATTGCCGCCGAGTTCGCGCGATCGCTCGAACGCGAGCTCGATTTCGCGATGGAGGCGCGCAATGTCGAGCGCATCGCCAAGAACTTCGAAGGCGATCCGTTCATCGTCATCCCCCGGATATTCCCCGAATGGACGAGCGAGTCGCTCAATGTGCAGGAGCATGTCGAGGCGATTCGCGGTACGGATGCCGACAAGGTTGCAGCCGCCGGACTCGATCGCCGGCTCCTGGCAAGGCGCGGTGCCGAAGCAGTGCTCAAGATGATTCTCGTCGACGGTTTCTTTCATGCCGATCCGCATCCGGGCAATGTGTTCTACCTGCCCGGCAATCGCATCGCGATGATCGACTTCGGCATGGTCGGACGGCTAAGCCCGCAACGGCGCAATCAGGTCGTCGACCTCTTGGCCGGGTTCGCCCGCATGGACGAAGAAGCAATGCTCGACGTGTTGCTCGACTGGGCGGTCGAGGCCACGGTCGATGAGGCGAAGCTCGGCCTCGCGTTGAGCGATCTTGCGTTCGATTACGAAGGCGCCGCGCTCAAGAACATCCGCATCGGTACGTTGATCCGACAGTTCGCCACGATCATCCGCGAGCATTCGATCATGATGCCGGCGGACCTCACCTTGATGTTCAAGGCGCTCATCACGATGGAGGGGCTCGGGCGCCAGTACGATCCGGAATTTCGCATCATCGAACACCTGACGCCGCTCTTGCAGCGTTCGATCGCGGACCGCAATCGACCGGGTGCGATCTTGAAGCGCGGCCAGAACGCGTTGCAACAGATCTTGAGCTCGGTCGCGAGCGTGCCGCGCGATTTGGCTCGGCTCCTGCGCGACGCGCGACGCGGCAAGACCCGGATCGACCTCGACCTCAAGCGTCTCGATCACTTCGGACGCCAGCTCGATCGGACCATCGATCGCGCCACGATGGGCATCATGACCGCCTCGCTGGTGATCGGCTCCTCGATCGTCATGACCGTGCAAGGCGGACCGGCCGTGCTCGGCTTACCGGTATTCACCGCACTCGGCTTGTTTGGCTATGTGCTCGCGTTCATCAACAGTGCCTGGATCATTCTTGGCATCTGGCGGTCGGGGAAGCAGTAGGTGCCATTGAAAGGCTCGTTGATGAAGATCCGGCGGGCCTATCAGCGGGGTGCTCGATGACCCGCTCCCTGGTCGACAGGACCCGGCCCGCTATTCCGCCCTCCCGGAACAGGCTGCTGTAGAACGCGGCGCCATACGCGGGCAAAGTGTCCATGTATTCGGCCATCATCACCAAGCTGAGTGCTGCGTCGCCGGCGATGTCTTGGCCGCAGCATGGTCAGCACAGGGTCATTACCGCTATCCGAATCGTGGAAATCGCTCTCTATCCTTTGACAGATTGCGGTGCTCGCCCAAATCGCGTTAGCTTGAAAGCAGTTCACATGTCGTTGGAGACAACCATGCCGTTCAAGCACATCCTGATTCCCACCGATGGATCCGAGCTGTCACGGCGCGCGATTGCAACGGCCGTTACCCTCGCCGCCGAGGAGCACGCAAAGGTCACCGGTCTCTATGTGGGGGACATAATGTGCCTCGCCACCGTCGAGACCAACCCGCGGCAACTCATGCGGGAAATGGCGCAAGCGCGGACCACTGCGCAACGCAACCTTGGCGAGGTCGAGCAGGCCGCCCGCGCGGCGGGTGTCGATTGCGAGACGTATTTCGAAGAGGAAAACCGATCGGTGCCGGATGCCATCGCGCACATTACCCAGCAGAGAAAATGCGATCTCGTCGTTATGGGCACGAATGGACGGCACGGCCTTGCTGCCATGCTGAAGCCCTCGAACGCGACGGCGGTCGCCAAGTACCTGGCGGTACCCGTCCTCGTGGTGCACTAGGCGATCCGCAAGCTTCAAGTGAACAGGTAAGGAGATCAAGATGTTCAAGAACATACTGGTTCCAACCGATGGCTCCGAGCGGGCCCAGGAAGCGGTGCGCGCAGCGGTGGAATTCGCTCGCGATGAGCATGCCAAGATCGTCGGCTTCTATTCGCTCAACCTCGACGAGCTCCGGCCGCGCATCTATGCCAACTATCTGTTTGTCGCCCAGGAGGACTTGGAACGAGAGATTGCCGAACGCATGCAACAGCATGCCGAACAGGCGTTGCATTTTCTTGAAGGTGTGTCTCGCAGTGCCGGCGTAGCGTGCGAAACGCATCTCGAACGCACTCGGGATTCACTGCATGAGGCGATCGTTCGCGAAGCCGAGAAAGACCACTGCGACCTGATCTTCATGGCCTCCGACGCCCGTAGCGGCCTCGCCGGCTGGTTTGCCCCCGCCGAGGCAACCAAGGTCATGACGAGCTCGAAAATTCCGGTCATGCTGTACCGGCACTGATACCACAGGGTCACCCCGCGGGCCGCTCCTCTATCGTAGCGGCGTGGTTCCGGTCAATGATGCGATGGTTGGTGTCAGCGTCTTCAACACCTGCACCGGCAGCGCGCTTGTGAACGCGTAGCCTGCGGCCGCGGCACCGGGCACATATGCCGTCACCGTGCCGAAAAAGCGATCGCCGATGAAGAAAGCGAACGTCGCCGAGCGCTCGACCACGCTTGAGGTAATCAAACGGCCACCGCGATCATAGGTGTCATAGCGGCGGTCGCCGGTGCCCGTCTTGCCGCCGATGCGAACCGGCATGCCGTCGGTGCCGGTAAGGGCGCCCTTGACGCGGCGCGCAGTACCTTGCTCGACGACTTCTTCGAGGACCTTGCGCACGACCCGGGCGATCGTCGGATCGAGCACCGATTCGCCGGGATTGGGCGCGCGTGCGAGCATCACCTCGTACGGCGTTTCGCTGGCAAAACGCAACGATTCGATTCGCGTCGCGGGCATGCGCACGCCGTCGTTCAGAAGGATTCCCATCAGCTCGGCGAGCGCAGCGGGCCGATCGGCGGCGGCACCCAGCGCGGCGGCGTACGAGGGAACGAAGGAATCGAACGGATAGCCGAGACGCTTCCAGTGGCGATGGATATTGACGAACGCCTCGACTTCCAGCAGGTCGCGGATGCGAATGTCCTGGGCGTCCTTGCGGCGCGTAGCGAACAGCCACTGGTAGACGGCTTGGCGCACAGCATGGCTCACTTCCACGAGCTCCGCTTCGGCAGCATGCGGATAGGCGCGCAAGTGAGTCGCGACCCAGAGCTCGAGCGGATGGATGCCGGCCGCGAAGCCGCGATCCGGCAGCGACATGCGAAGGGGTGACAGCTCGTCGTAGAGGCGCGCCAGCTCGTGCGCGGGAAGCGAGGGCAATGCCGCAAAGCGCATCTGGTCGGCGAATTCCTCAAACGTCGCCGCCGGTTGCAGAGTACGCAGGATGGCGGCGCGCTGTCTCGGCGTCGCGCGTACGCTTTGCATCAGGAGCTGTTCAGCCTCCGCCGGCGACTTTCCGCGATACTTCGCGTAGAAGCGCCGCAGGAACACGCGCCCCTCGCGGTCGGCGAAGCGCGCGAGGTAGTCGGCGCGGCGCGGATCATCGGCCAGATCGAGCACGCTGCCGGTGGCGCCCGGCGCGCCATAGGTGTAGTAACGGACGATGTCGCGCATCAGACGGATGAAGACGAGATTCACCGATTCGCGCAGCGCCACCCGCACCGTCATGGCGCGCCCGTTGTCTTCCGGCCGGAAGTTCACGAACTGGTGCGGGGCCCCGCCGGTGTAGAAGGTCTCGGCCGGGCTGGCGGAATAGCTGCGTTCAAGTGCGGCCTCGAGCATGAGATCGAGACGCCTATCGCGCGCCGATCTCAAGTATTCAAGCGCCCAGCGGGACAGCGGATCGCGTGGATCGATCGCGACGCGTCGCGCCGCCTCCGGCTCCAAGGACGCATAGCGTTCATGCAACTTGAACACAATATCGAGATACGTGATCAAGGTGCGCAGCTTCGCGGTGGAGCCAAGATCGAGCTTCGTGCCACCATTGATGTCGAGCGGCTGATCGAGATTGTCGGCCTGCACGCGGACGAGATTCGCATGTTCGCCCCGCTCGTAGAGGGTAAAGCTGAGAACCACCTTTGCGGGGTCGCCACGCTCAAGAAGCTGCGGGCCGCGGAGCTGCGCAGCCGCGGCCGTGGTCGGATCGGTCAGCTCGCGCAGCGCGCGGGACACTGCCTCCTGCGCCGAGGCGTCCACCGTGGCGGCAGCAGTGAGATCGAGTCGATCGAGATCGTAGAGGCGCGGCACACCCAGCAACCCTGCCAGCTCGGCGCGAATAGCCGACGTGGATTTCTCGACCGGCTGCGTAACGTTTGCCATGGTGTTGCGGGCGGGCGCCAGACGGATCGGGAGTGCAGCGTCCCGCAACTGGCTCGATATCACCCCTGTGCCGGCGAGCAACCGCAGATAGCTATCGGTGAGCGATTGCAGCGCGTCGAGACGATCTTCCTGCAGGAACGACGTTGGACGGCGCTGGGCGATCAGCAGACTGAGGGCCTCCTTATAGGCACGTGCCGTGGGCGCCGCGACGCCGTCAACCGCGGCGGCGCGCAGCCAAGCGCTGACGGCACCAAATTCCCAGCCGTACAGGATCGCCAATCCATCGCCGATGCCCTCGACTTCGCCGTAGCCGGCGCGCGCCGCGAGCGGCATCGTGTTCAGATAGTCGACCACGATTCTGCGCCGCACTGCGGTCGTATCTTCGCCTCCGGCATACGCGCGGAGCGAAGCCGAGACCATCTGGCGCAGCTTGTCGTGCGCCGAAACCGTGCGCCCTCCCGGCGAATGCCGGTACTTCTCGATCTGCGTGGCGAGCGTGCTGCCGCCCGGCGCGTCGTGGTCGCGATCGATGGCGTGCACCAGCTGATCGAGGACCGCCCGCGCCATCCGGTCCCACTCCACCGCGGGATTGCGCCGAGGGAATTGATCGTCGAGAAGCTCGCGATTCTCGATGAACAGCAGGCTTGCGACCACAATCGGCGGGATGTCCTCGAAGTTGCGATAGACGCGTTGCGGAAATTGCGTGCGGGCCATCACCCGCTCACCGCGATCGAGGAGCGTGAGCCCGGTCTGGTTCTTCTCCCGATACGGCAAGAACAGCCCCCGGTCCGCGATCGCGAGCATCGCCGGTGATAGGCGCGCCTGTTCCACGATCGCAAACCCGTGGTGCTCCAGGCGTTTGAGGAATGTCGGGATGTGCTTATGGCCGAACCGGTCGTCGTACGGACCGCTGCGCGGAAAGCGTGCGTCCGGACTTGCGCCGGGTGCCACGGCGTACCCCGCGCCCCGGGCGAGCTGTGAGAAGTAGCGGGCCTGCAACGCGGAGCTTTTCAGCTCGTGATAGACCAGCAGCGATGCGCAAATGAAACCCACCAGCGCGCAGCCCAACAAGGTCGCCTTGAGCGCGCCGCGCGTAACCTCCAGCCGGCCTAGTCGCATGGCCCTTCCCGTGCGGCTGAAATCAAGAGGCCCCGAACACGACGTCGCGGACCGCGCAACGCCGCTTGGCACTCTCCTATATTGTTAGACCATGCAGCGGCCCGCAAGGTCCCGATTTTGTACCATTTCGTTGCACGCCGGCACGCGTTTCGCAATCGATGCCGTGCTTGTCACGGCTTCCCCTTCAGCCTGTTCTTGAGATCGGCGAACGGCTGATACGTGGCGCGGGAGCCCGGCTCAGTGCCGGGCGCTGCGCCGTCGCGTCCGGCATTGTCCAGTTGGCGCGCGTGCTCGTTCTCATGACAGTAGACGCAGAGAAGCTCCCAGTTGCTGCCGTCCGGTGGATTATTGTCGTGGTTGTGATCCCTGTGATGCACGGTCAGCAATTGCAGCGTCCCATGGTTGAACTCGCGCACGCAGCGACCGCACACCCACGGATAGAGTTTCAACGCCTGTTCGCGATAAGTCTTTTCGCGCTGCTCGCGGTTGTGCCGCGCCGCGGCGACAATGCGATCCAAACGGTCACTATCGGCCACTTACCCCTCCCGTGTCGCAGACCCTCAACAGCCGGGAATCCACCCGACCTACCACGCATAGTGCTTGATCATAAACGTCCGTGGACTTTCAATCGCATGGTGCAACCATTCCGTGCGTGAAACCATTTCCTTCGGCATTGAAGAGCGTGGCGCCCCGTCCTGTTCCGCCATGCAATCGAACCGCCCATCGACTGGCACCGGGTACTTGAAATCCCCGCGGATTGCGCGCGCTGTCCGACCTGGGGATAACGTGTTCCGGACAGGCACGCCCTTTCGGCCGCGCACCGATGTCGGCGCGGCGGAGACGATCAGCAGCCGTTCATTGTCGAAAAAGATCGCGCCGGCAAGGTGACGATCAAGGAGATTCTGCCGGTCCGGTTCTCGCAACCGGAGGGCGGGTAGAGCGAGCGGACGGTGAGCGATTCCTGACAGACCGTGCGGATTGCTGTCAGTAATCGAAATCGCTCGGTCGCGTCGGCGTGCGATGGAAGCTTTGAAGGAACACGGCCGCCGCCATGAGCGCGTGCAGCAGCCATGTGATTCCGGCGGTGAGCGGTGGCAACTCATCCGGAGCACAGCGCGCGAACCGTCTTTCGTTCTTGCCGTGATCGATCGTGGCCATGGGGACCTCCATGTGCGGCCAACGCAACGTTAGTCTTCTAGCGTGAATCCGATCTTCAAGGTCACCTGCCAGTGATCGACCTTGCCGGCCGTGACCGTTCCGCGCGTATCGGTGACCTGGAACCAGTGGATGTTTCGCACCGTCTGCGCGGCCTTCGCGATCGCTTTCGACGCCGCATCCTCGACGCTGACAGAAGACGAACCCGTCAATTCGAGCAGCTTGTAGATATGGTCGGCCATGTTCCCGCTCCGCTTGTGGATGTTGGTTGGAGAAATCGACCGCGGGACGAATGCCCCGGGCGCGTTGCAACTGCGGGTGCGCCGCCATCATAGTTCGAGGATCTGCGTTTGACACTCTATCTTCCGATAGATGGATTGCTGCGACACCATGCAGTACGCTTTGGTGAGCGCGTCCCGTTTATGGCTCCATGAGCAGGATGCGGTATTGCGAACACCCGGTTTTGCGAACACTCGGTTTTGCGAACACCCAGTTCTTCTCCTCCTTTATGGGTGGTAATTCAGGGCAGGCTCCCCAAGGCCTGCCATTTCTATTCAGAATCTGCGCGGTCTGCAGCGCAGATTCTCAGACGACCCTACTTAGACGACCCCATAAGCCGCAAGTTGTCGATTCACAGCATCCTCCCACCCTCGATTTGCTGCCGGGCTGGCAGGGCTCGGATGAAGGATCTGGCCAACCTGGATCCGGCGTGCGACGGCACCCTCGATCGCGGCGCCTTCCAACACCGAGCGAATCCGCTTCTCCGCGAATCCACCGACCCCTAGCACCCAACTCGGCGCAAGTGTCGCAAGGGCCACCGCGAGATGCCGATCACAGAGCGCGTATAGCTCACGCAACTGCGCGGCGGGAAGCTTGTCGGGCGTGAAGTTGCGGCCCGATTCCTCGAGGAACGCAAGCGGACAGTAGTTGAGGACGAACCATTCGCTGAAGAACTCATCGGCATCTTTCGCGCGCGCCGCTGCCCATCCCCACAGACGCCGCCCGCTCACTTCCGAGCGTGCGCAGTCGAACCCCTCGATCGGGCGCTTCGCATGCATCTGTGCGGGCGCTTTCACGCGCGCCTCGATCTTCATCCAATCGCGCACCGCGGCAATCTCACCGAACGGAACGCCGGTCTGCATCATGCCGAACGGCCCTGGATTCATGCCGAGCAGAACGACGCGCTTCCTGGAGGCACCGAACCGGCTCACATACTCCTCGTACGGCGCCCAGGCGTACGCGTGGGGGTTGTAGACGTGGGTAATCGGCAGCGAGAACTCGAGCTTCGATAGTCCACGGGAAAGCTTGCGTGCGGCGTCGAGCAGTTGCGTCGAGAGGTCCATGGCCGCAATGTTACGCAGGCGGCCGGTATGATGTGCGCCGCGAAGAAACGTTCAGGGTGGTGAGCGTTTTGCCGTCCTTGCCCGCACACCTCAGTAGGAGCAACCATGTCGGTTCGACGAAGCGTTGTTGCGGCCGCTGCCGCAATCGTGTGGATCGCGATCGCGGGGTTCTGGGCACCCGCATGGTCGCAAAGCTACCCTGCACGACCGATTCGGATTACGGTGCCGCTGCCACCGGGCGGGTCGAACGACCTGCTCGCGCGGATCATCGCCGAGCGACTGCAGGCTGCGTTTGGCCAACCCGTGATCGTCGAGAACAAGCCTGGCGGGGCGGGCAATATCGCCACCGAATTTGTCGCCCGGCAACCTGCCGACGGGTATTCGCTGCTCTTCACATCGAGCGCGCACGCGGTGAACCCCAGTTTCTTCGTGAAGCTGCCGTACGATCCGATCAAGGACTTCGAGCCGATCGTGCTGGTGGGTGCGGAACCGTTCGTATTGACGGTCAATGCGAGCATCATCACGGATCCGGTGATCGTCCGAGAGAAGCTCGCGCCGGTCGGCATCGAACCACTCGGCTCGACACCAGAGAAATTCGCGGAAGTCATTCGCGTCGATATCGGCCGGTACGCGAAGATCGCGAAGGATGCGCGCATCAAGCCGGAGTGAGAGAAGCCATGGCACCGTCACAGCAAAGCAACGCCTCGCAAGCGGGATTGATCGCTATCGGTGATCGCAAGGTCAATCGTCTTGGGTTCGGTGCAATGCGCGTCTGCGCCGGATACGCTTGGGGCATGCCGAAGGATCGCGCCGGTGCGCTGCAGGTGCTAAGACGCGTCGTCGAGCTTGGCATCAACTTCATCGATACCGCCGACAGCTATGGGCCGGACGTGTCGGAGACGCTGATTGCCGAGGCGCTGCATCCATATCCGGCGGGCGTTGTGATCGCCACGAAGGGCGGCTATACGCGGCCCAACGAAGGAAGCTGGGTTGCAAATGGTCATCCCGACCATCTGCGCAAGGCGCTCGACGGGAGCTTCAAACGCCTGCGGCGCGAATGCATTGACCTCTATCAGCTTCACATCCCCGATGCGCGGGTTCCCTTCGCCGATTCGGTGGGCGCCCTCGCGCAGATGCGGCGCGCCGGCAAGATCTTGCATGTTGGATTATCGAGCGTGTCGGTGAAGCAGCTTGAACAGGCACAGCGCATCGTCCCGATCGTGTCGGTTCAAAACCATTACAACTTCGAGGATCGCAGCCACGACGACGTATTGGCCGCATGCGAGCGGATGGGCATTGCATTCATCCCATGGTTCCCACTTGCGGCGGGCCAATCACTGAAATCGTCGAAGCTCAAGAAGATCGCGACACGGCATGGCGCAACGACCGCGCAGGTCGCGCTCGCATGGCTGCTCGCGCGCTCGCCGGTCATGCTGCCGATTCCGGGAACGGGAAACATCGCGCACCTGGAAGAGAATGTCGGGGCGGTGGGGCTCACGCTAGCGGCGGAAGACTTGGGGACACTGAAACGGTAGCGTCGAGCATTTCGGTCTTTATCGACCGCGCTCAGCACGAGGGTGAACACCGTCATGAACCGAGTCCTCGAAATGCCGGATTCGCGGCCCTGTCCAAGGCCGACTACAAGAAGTGGGGACCGGTCATTGGGGATGCGGGGATCAGGCAATCCGCTTGCACATGTCGCGAACGACGATGGTCCGGATCGCACGCAAGCACCTTTGTTCTCCCGCGAAAATTGCCGCGAGCAAACGGCGCCGGTCGGGCGTGGCAGACTGAAGCTGCTCTGCGTTTTCGCCATCGACACGGGCGATGATGCGCTGGCAGGCCGGGTCGATTTGCTCGCGCATTCTCGCAACGACACGTTCGCTGGTCTCACGAGAAAGCCGCAGCGCGCCGCCCGCCTGGACCAGTCGCGCGCGAGCCATTTCCGCGAACGTGCGCGCCTCGAGAATAGGCCAGGCGAGTGGCACATCCGGCCAGCCCGCACCCCCGAGCGCCTTGGTCGCATAGACAGCGGTGCTGAGAAGATCATAGGCGGGGGCAATCGAAAATCCATCGCGACCCGCCATGAGCGAAATATTCTTGAGGTGCGTATCGCCGTTACCCGCGAGAACATTAAACGCAAGCCACGAGAAGAGCGCCAGTCGCGCCGCAGGTTTGACGCGACAGAGATCGGCAATCTCGAGCAAGCGCGCGACGCTTGCATGGGAATACTTGAAGGCGCGATCGATCCCTAGCGCCTGGCAGGCGTCGATCGCATGCAGGCGCCGCGCAATGATCGGGGCCGGACGATCTTCGGGAGCGGCCTCCCGGTCGAATCGCTCCACCAGATAGATCGGCGCCGGCACATAGAGTCGATGAACGGGAGCCACGCGAATTCCAAGCTCGCGCGCGAGCGACATCACGAACCATTCGTTGATCACGGAATGGGGATAGTCGTCGGTCGCGGGATGATCCGGCTTGAGGATGTGCGTCGATGCGACAGCGCCGACCGGCTCGAATAGCTTTCCACCTCTATACACGACCGCGAGCTTGTGCTGCGCGCCGGCAAGAGACATCTTCTTTGGCGCCCGGCGCGTCAGCGGTACGCGGGGAAGTTTCTCAATGCGACCCATGAGTCGTGCATAGGTGAGTGGTCGCATCGACGCTTCGGGTTCCTGGGTGGAATCAGGCGAACGCAATGTCAACGACCCTGCCGATTCGGCACCGAAATGCGCGAGGAGCCCAAATGCATCGGCGGGGGATACGTTCGCGTCTGCAGCGAGCAGCACGCGCTGCTCCTCTTCGGGGACAAGATTGTCGAAGTACCACTGCACCGGACGCAGAGTGCCGTCGTCGCGATGGCGCTCGGCCTGCAGCGGAAGGCTCGGACACAGACCGAACGCCTTGCCTGATGCGAGCCACTGCGTGTCGTACTGGAAGGCCCACAGACCGTTCTCCTCCTCCAGCAGGCCAACGCGTTGATCGTCGATGAGGACGACAAGCTGGCGCATCATTTGTGCGATACCGGGGGTCGTCCCTTGGATGGAATCAGGCGGCCACTCGCCGTTGATCGGGCTCGCGCACGTGCGCGATTCTCCAGCGTGACCTCGACCTCCGATGGAAAGCGCGCGATTAGCTCGATGCCGAGCTCACGAAGGACTTGCATCACCTTGCCAAGCTGCGCACGCTCGCCGCCGCGCTCGACTTTCGCGAGAAAGTTCTCGCTGACGCCGATGCTGCCGGCGGTGTCGTCCTGGCGCAGGCGCTGCGCCTTCCGGACAGCCCGGACGATCCGGCCAAGGTCGAGCGGGGTTCGGATAGATCGAGACGCAGTCATACAAGTATCCTTTCGATCGCAAGGAAATGCGAAATTCATGACGATCTTACGCTTATTCCTTTCGATCGTAAGGATAATGTTTCGAGTATGACCACGTTGCGAGATCAGGGTCGAGACCCGGATCCACTGCGAATTCCGCCATTCACAAGCGCGCGTATCGCGGGGCGCTGACGAGGCGGAGATCAGGCTGGAGGCAACGAGGGTTGCCGCCACGCGATGGAAGCATCCAAGGGTGCGCGTTTCGGCTACGATCCGATCAAGGACTTTGCGCCGGTGACGCGCACGACTTTGACGCATCTGGTGCTCGCGGTCCATGCCGACGTGCCAGCGAGCTCCGTTGCGGATCTCGTGCGCCTCGCCAAGGAGCAGCCCGGCAAATTGAGCTTCGGGTCAGCACCCATCGGCACGCCACCGCATATCGCGGAGCAGCTGTTTCGGAAGATGGCCGGCATCGAAACGACGCTCGTCCCCTATAAGGCTGGCAACTTCGCGATGATTGATCTCATCGCCGGGCGAGTCACCTACACGCTGGATGGAATCGGCATCACCCTTCCGCATGCGAAATCAGGCAAGGTCAGGATGCTCGCCGTGTCCAGCGCCAAGCGCGTGCCAATGTTGCCCGACGTTCCGACCATCGCCGAATCGGGTCTCCCCGGATATGACTTTTCAACCTGGAGCGGATTCTGCGCACCGGCCGGCACACCGAAAGAAATCATCGAGCGGCTCAATACCGAGCTCGTGAAGATCGTTCGCTCGAAGGAATCGAGCGATTGGCATACAACGCAAGGTAACGCCCCCGTAAGCGACCCGCCGGAGGAATTTGCGGCGCTGATCAAGGCCGAGTACGAGAAGTGGGGACCGATCATCCGCGAGGCCGGAATCAAGTTAGAGTAGCGCCAGTCAACAAACTGGAACCATCCATGGCTGAGATTCTCGGTCTGGGCATGACCCATACACCCGCTATGCTTCGCGTCGACGAAGACGTCGTCGGGACATTGCGACGCCTGCTCGCCGGCAATCGGATCCCGGAACGCCTCAAGGATCCTCGCAATTGGCCGGCGCCTATGCGCGACGAATGGGCGGACGACGAAGGCGTTGCGGCGGGACGCCGTCATCGCGAGCGCTGCTTTGCCGCATCACGCGTGATTCGCGAGCGGCTTGATGCGTTCAAGCCCGATGCGGTGCTGATTTTTGGCGATGATCAGTACGAAAACTTCACCGAAGACTGTCTGCCGCCGTTCTGCGTCTACATCACCGATCCCATGGAATCGCGCCCGTTCGCGCCGGGCGCTGGGCCATTCACACGCAATGTCTGGAACGAGGGGCCGGACACACTGTTTCGACATGCAGGCCATCCGCGGGTCGCGCGCCAGCTCGTGAATGGATTGAACGAGGAAGGCTTCCCGATTCCGTATGCGTATCGCCTCCGGTACGGCCGCGGGTTGGCGCACGCATTCATCAACACGCTCCTCTACCTGGATGTCGATCGCAAGGGGTTTCCCTATCCGGTCGTGCCCTTCCATGTGAACTGCTACGGCAGCGAGGTCGTGCGCATGCAAGGCGCGACGAATCTGACCGACAAACTGGTCGGCGAGCAGGATCCGCCCTCGCCGACACCTGCCGCCTGCTTCGACATGGGCCGCGCGGTGGGGCGGGTGTTGGCCCGATCACCATGGCGTGTGGCGCTCATCGCATCATCGAGCTGGTCGCATGCCTTTCTCACGCCGAAGAATGATTGTCTCTATCCGGACATTACCAGCGATCGCGCACGATTTGCCGAACTGAAAGAGAACCGCTTCGGCGCGTGGCGCGACCTATCGTTGGCGACCGTTGAAGACGCCGGACAACAGGAATTCCTCAACTGGGTGACGGTGGCCGGCGCGATGGCGGAGTTAGGCAAGAAGGCCGAGATCGTCGACTGGGTGGAGTCCTACGTGGTGAATTCGAACAAGTGTTTTGCGGTGTTCGCGCCCTGAATTGCGCCGAGCAACCCGCTCTACTGCCAGGGCGTGAATCCGGCGACCGTAAAGTCGTGGTCGAAGGTCAAAGCCGATGTGCAGTCCGCCGACTGCATAGCCGCGAAACTGATGGCGTCCGTGTAAGTGATCGTTTGATCGCCGAGCTTGGCCAGCCATTCGAGCGCGGAACGATGGTGTTCAGGCCCCGCGAAGACGATCGTCAATCGCGGGCTTCGTGTCATGTGGTCGAGGGCTGCGGCTGCTGGCTTGATTCCGGCGCGAAAAAGCAACAGGCGATGAACCTCGGCGAGCACCAGATTCGTGGTGACGAGCGCCACGCGCCGTTCGACGGCGAGGCGGATCAAGCGGTCAGCTTCTGCGTGATGGCCGTCACGGGCGCTGAACAGAGCGATCCACCCTCCGCTATCGACGAATACTGCGCTTGCGCTCCGCCCGCTGGCGCGCGCCCGTGGCTGGCGGGGCAACGTAGGTCTCCTCGAGATAGCGATCGATTTGTACGCTCAGATCGCGGGGTAGGGCGTCGATCATGCCGCTTGCGGCAAGCAGTGGATCTTCGGCGCGGGACTGAGTCAGCGCCCGGATCGCCACGCGTACGGCCTGGGACTTGGTCCACCCACGCGCCGTCGCCCATGCCGAGAGCCGCTGATGGTCGTGGTCATCGAGGAAGACTTGGAGAGGGCTCGGCATGATCGTCGACTCATGAATGCAACGCTCCTTTTATCATGAAGTGACGCACAGCGCAACGCTCGCGCGGCTAACGAGTGACCGCGGTCATCGCGCTCAATAACGATCGTGTCGAATCAGCACGCCCCTACTCGATCTTGATATTTCCCGCCTTGATAATGTCGCGAAACTTCGCTTGCTGCTCCTTGAGATAGACCGCGAAGGCGTCCGATCCGCGCGAGTCGATTTCCAGCCCGATCGAAGTGATCTTGTCGCGTGTGTCGGGAACCTGCAGCGCCTTCTCGGTCGCACCCGAAATGCGCGCGACGATGGCTGGCGGCGTGCCAACCGGAAACATCCAACCGAGCCACGCACCGATATCGAATCCTTTCAAGTCGGCGCCTTCGATGAGCGTGGGAACATCGGGCAACACGACACTGCGCCGCGAGATCGAGACACCGAAGGCTTTCAATTTTCCCGACTTCACATAGGGGCTGGTCGCGACCATGGTCTCCATGGTGTAGGCGATCTGGCCGTTCATCACATCGATCAGCGCGGGCGAACTCCCTTTGTACGGAACATGCGTCGCCTTCAATTGCGCATGCGAGTTGAACCACTCCGTTATCAGATGCGCAGCGGCGCCCGCGCCTGACGACGAGAAGCTGTACTTGCCGGGATTAGCCCTGACGAGCGCGATGAATTCGCGCGCGTTGTTCGCGGGGAAAGACGGATTGGTCACCAGCACATAGGGCGACACGCCGAACAGATGCACAAACGCGAAGTGCTTGTCGACGTCGTAGGGCACCTTCTGCAACAGCGGGCTGACTGTGATCGGCCCGGCAGAGGCGGCGAGCAACGTATACCCATCCGGTGCGGCCTTGGCGACGAAATCGGTGCCGATCTGCCCGCCGGCGCCTGCCTTGTTCTCGATGACGAAGGGCTGGCCGAAGGATTCACTCAGCTTTTGCGCGGTGATGCGGGCGACCAGATCGGTTGCTTGCCCCGGGGGCCAGGGCACGATCACTCGGACCGCACGATCGGGATAGGTCTGAGCCGATACCGCGCTCGAAGTTACCAAGGCGGCCAAGAACAGTGTGATTCGATGCATGAAAATACTCCACGTGATCTCACCCGCAGAAGTCTACGACATGCGTGTGGCCGCGCCATTGATCTGGCGCATCAAGGCGCTTGAATCCCTAAGCCGGCCGAGCCAGAACCAAACAGGGGATGCGTGCTTATGAGGCCGGGAAAAGATTTCGTAGGAACAAGGGGAGCGCTCCCCTTGTATATCCCCCGTGTTGGAACAAGGGGATCTCGCGACCCCCTTTTAAATCCCCCCATCTTCGCCAAAAGTGTCGCCACTTGATTAGTAAGTGACTAACGGAGCCGCCATGGAGCCGCCGGTGGGGGCACCTCGTCCATGGTTGGAGGCTTGGGATTATCCTTGCACTGACCGAACTTTCTCGATTCAAGGAGATTCGCATGGAAACCGTCGCTACCCTCTCGGCTGAGCTTGCCGCCGGCCACACCACCAGTCGTGCGCTACTCGAGCAGGCGCTTGCGCGGATCGCCGATCCGGCTGGCGAAGGGGCGCGAACCTTTCTCAAGATCTACGGCGAGACGGCGCGCGCCGAAGCGGATCATGCCGACCGATTGCGCAAGGCGGGTATCGTTCGCTCGCAGGTCGATGGGTTACCGATTTCGTTGAAGGACCTCTTCGACGTCGGCGGCGATGTCACGCGCGCGGGCTCGAAAGTGTTGAACGATGCGCCGCCCGCCAAGGCCGATGCACCGGTCGTTGCGCGGCTCCGTGCGGCAGGTGCGATCATCATTGGTCGCACCAACATGGTGGAATTCGCATTTGGTGGTCTTGGCCTCAACCCGCACTACGGAACGCCACGCAATCCGTGGGATCGCAAGACGGGACGCGCACCGGGCGGTTCCTCGTCAGGTGCCGCCGTAGCCGTCGCCGACGGAATGGGCGTCATGGGGCTCGGCAGCGACACGCGCGGGTCGGTGCGCATGCCGGCCGCGTTATGCGGCGTCGCGGGATTCAAGCCCACGCAACGCCGCATTCCACGCGACGGCGCGTTCCCGCTCGCGTACACGCTGGATTCGGTTGGACCGCTCGCGAAGACGATCGATTGTTGCGCTGCCTACGACGCGGTTCTTGCTGGAGAGCCGATCACGCCGCTTGCACCGATTTCGGCCAAAGGCCTACGCCTGATGGTGCCCCGGTCGGAGGCCATCGAAGACCTCGAACCGCATGTCGCGCGGTCATTCGAAGCAGCGTTGTCGGCGTTGTCCCGCGCTGGCGCGCACGTTATTGAAGTCGCACTGCCCGCATTCAGTCACCAGGCAGAGTACTTCAAGAGCGGCGGCTACTCCGGGGTGGAAGCCGCGCACATCCATAAGCCGTGGGCGAATCGGATCAAAGAATACGATCCACGGGTTGGCTCCCGCATCACCGCCGGCGGGAACATGACCGGCGTTGAATTCGTTGAAATGAACCGGATGCGCGAGGCCTTCATCAGCGAAATCGAGAAGGCGATCGCGCCGTTTGACGCGATCCTCACACCGACCGTGCCCTGCGTTGCACCGCCAATCGCAGAAGCAGGCGCGACCGATGAAGCCTATATGAAGTGGAACATGCGCATTGTGCGCAACTGCGGCATCATCAATTTTCTCGACGGGTGTGCCGCGACCGTCCCTTGCCAGGAACCCGGTACCGGTCCGGTCGGACTTATGATGTCCGGTGTCGCCATGCAGGACCGGCACATTCTTGCGGTGTCGAAGGCGATCGAGGCGGTGGTGAGCGGGCGGGGGTAGCTCCTCAATACAGTGCCGCTCACCTCGAAGCCGCATCTGTTCAAACAACTGTCGTTCGACGTGCTCGTTGATTTCGCGCCGATCATGCTGATTTCGTCGTCGCCCTCGCTCGTGGTCGTGCACCCCTCGGTGCTGGCGCGTACTGTCCTCGAATTGGTGGATCTCGCACGATCGAAGCCCGGTGGACTCAACTATTCGTCGGCTGGTGTGGGCACCAATCCGCATATTTCGGGTGAGCTGTTCAAAATTTTCTTGGGAAGATCAACATCGTCGCGAGCACGCCGGAAGCGTTCGGTGCGCATCTCAAGAGCGAGCACGAAAAATGGGGGCGTCTGGTGAAGGAGCGGAATATCCGCAACGAATAGGAATCTGCACAGAGGACCGGATGGACTGCCGATGGCAGACGAAGATTGCCATTGGGTTGCGGCGTCGCACGCATCCGATTTACTATCCGGCCCGCAGCAAGTGAATGCCATTAACCGAAGGGGAGAGAAATGAAAGTTCTAGCACTGATCGTAATGCTGATCGCGCTCGGTTTGGGCGCGCCGGTGTTCGCAGCCGACAAGACCGCGGACAAGGCGACACAGAAGTCCGCGGCACTGATCGACATTAACGCCGCAAGCGCCGACCAGTTGCAGACGTTGGATGGCATCGGCGATGCGCGCGCGAAGGCGATCATCAAAGGCCGCCCATATAAGGGTAAAGACGAGTTGGTCGACAAGAAGATCATCCCGGAAGGCGTCTACGAGAAGATCAAGGATCAGATCGTCGCCCATCAGGCGAAGAAGAAGTAGCGAGTCGTTCGATGCGGGCACCCGCGTAGCAGCGCGGGGCCCGGTCCGCGCCGTCGACCTCTCAGGCCTTCGGCGCTACATCCAATCTGGCGACGATGCCCTCCAGCGCGGCGTTCGGTGCGGGATATCGTCGCAGCACTTCCGGGTCATGCCCCGGCACGATGTGATCCGGCGAATCGGCTAGCGCCCGCAATCGCTTCCAGCCGTCGACCATGTCGCCGATGTTGATGACCGTCGAATACGGCCGCTTGGCCAGCATGTTCTCGTAGTAGTGCGCCGCGTCCGAGGCGACCACCACCCATCCGCGATTGGTATGAACCCGCACCGACTGCAACCCAAGCGTGTGCCCACCGATGAGATGGACTGAGATGCCGGGCGCGATCTCTGCCTCGCCATCGTAGAACTCGACGCGTCCTTTATAGACCGCACGCACCATGCCGACCACGTTCTCCACATCGAATGAATGCTTGAAGCAGTCGAGGCACATGTAGCGGCCGGTCGCGAACTGCATCTCGCGGTCCTGGATGTGAAACGTCGCGGACGGGAACAGGTCGAAGTTGCCGACATGGTCATAGTGCAAGTGCGTGATGATCACGTCCTGCACCTGCGATGCGTCCACATCGAGGAGCTTGAGTCCTTCGCTCGGTAGCCGGATCAACTGCCGTTTGCGCTGATCCGCGCCCGCCTGGCTGAATCCGGTGTCGATCACGAATGTTCGATCGGCCCCACGCGCGAGCCACACGAAATAATCCATCGGCATCGGCCCATCGTGCGCGTCGCCGCCCAGAAAATTGGCACTGCGCATCCGCTTGTGATGGCCATATTTGATCGCGTATAGCTCATAGGTCGGTGTCATGGTGTCCTCCGGTAAATCGTTACGGAGCCACGATATTCCTGTCCTTGATCACCTTGGCCCATTTGGCGATTTCTGATTTGATGATGGCAGTCAGCTCCTCGGGCGTGGTCGGCGTGGGATCGAGACCTTGCGCGGAGCGCTTTCAGCTTGCCCGTCTTGATGTGCGGCAATGCGCTTGGCGTGGTCGCGAAGATGAGCTGGATTTGTCCGGCGAGCAAATCCGCCATCGCCGGGCCCCCGCCCTTGTAGGGAACATGCACCAGCTCGACCTGCCCCATTCCCGCGAACAACTCGCCTGCAAGGTGCCCTGCCGAGGAGTTCCCTGAGGATCCGAAGTTGAGCGTGCCGGGCTTCGATCGGGCGAGTGCAATGAGGGACTGCACATCGGTGACCGGCACCGATGGATGCGCGACCAAAACGTTGGAGAGCACCACCGACATCGTGATCGGAGCGAAATCCTTGAGGGGATCGAATGGCAGCGATCGGAACAGGCTCGGGCTGATCGACATCGGCCCGATCGCCCCCATGAAAATCGTATAGCCATCGGGTAGCGATCTTGCGACGTACTCGGCCGCAACGTTGCCACCGGCACCGGGCCGGTTCTCGACCAGCACCGGCTGGCCGACGTTCTCGGACAGGCGCTTGCCGATCAGGCGCGTCGAAAGATCCGCGCCGCCACCCGGTGGGGTCGGCACGATAATTCGGATCGGCTTGGATGGAAAGGGCATCGCCTGTGCGACGCCAAGTTGCGGTGTAACAGCGAGCCCGACCGTAACAATGACACCGCTCGCGCAGCCGCGTAAGTTCAACTTGGCGCCTTGGTGTCTTGGTGGTTCGAGTTATGGCACTTCCATTTGGAATCCGGGCGGTCCGCCGCGCGGATTCCTAGTGCAACCGCGGCTTCTTCAGGAAATCGCTTCGATCCGCCGACTTCACGCGCAGGTTCTTGATGACCCCGCTGCGCGCCAAGGTGAGTGGAATCTCCGTGCCGGCCGGCCCCATGCGCCAGATGCGGCGAAACAGCTCGGCGAGCCGCGACGGGCGATCGCTGCCGACCTCGAGCACGACATCGCCGACCTTCACGCCGGCCCGTTCCGCCGGCCCACCCTTGGCGAGGCCGCCCACCACGAGGTGGCCCTGCGCTTCGGTGGTGTACATCCCAAGCCACGGGCGCGACAGCCCAGCCGGCTTGCCAAGCTGCAGCATGTCCTCGAATACCGGCTCCAGCAGATCGACGGGCACAATCATGTTGCCCTCGACCTGCTCGCCGTTTTGTTTTTCCTGGATCAACAATGAACCGACGCCGATCAACTTTCCCACGGCATTCACCACCGCCGTGCCGCCCCATTGCGGATGCGCGGGCGAGGTGAACAGCGCCTCGTCGAGCACGTATTCCCAGTAGCCCGCGAACTCCCGCTTTTCGATGACCTTCGCTTTGAGGGCATGCGGTCGGCCACCCTGACCGATCACCACGACCTCGTCATTCACGTTCACACTGCGGATCGTGCCCCGCTCCAGCATCGGCACGCCAAGACGCCCCAAGGGCAGCACCAGACCGAAGCCGCTGGTCTGATCGTAGGCGAGCGTATGACCTTGCACCACGACACCATTGTTCGTGGTGATCCAGAGCGTCTGCGCCTCGGTGATGAGATAGCCGATCGTAAGGACCAGACCGTCATCGCGGATGACAACACCGTTGCCCATCCGCTCGGTGCCGAGCGTGGCGGCGGTGAACGCGTCTTCGGGAACATCGGAGCGGATCAGCACCACCGCATCGAGCGCGGCCTTGAGGTCGAACGGCACCTCTTCGGGCTTGGGCTGCAGATTGGCGGGAAACGCCCAGTTTTCGGATTCAGCCATGGGAGGGGTGCAACCGGACGCGTACCGGTCGAGAGTGAGGCGGCACCGGTATCTTACGCTATCGAGCCGGGATTTCGACGATTCCCGGCCGCCCGCGTGAACCGGC
>JANMUI010000318.1:0-2103 GCA_031391405.1 Betaproteobacteria bacterium | reverse complement strand
TCACCTTGATGCCGCACGCTTCCATCACCGCGAGCTTTTCCTGTGCGGTGCCCTTGCCGCCGGAGATGATGGCCCCGGCGTGGCCCATGCGCTTGCCGGGCGGCGCAGTGACGCCGGCGATAAATCCGACTACCGGCTTTTTCATGTTGTCCTTGACCCAGAGCGCAGCCGTTTCTTCATCGGTGCCGCCGATCTCGCCGATCATGACGACCGCTTCGGTTTCCGGATCGTCGTTGAACATTTTCAGCACGTCGATGTGCTTCAGACCATTGACCGGGTCACCGCCGATGCCGACCGCCGTTGATTGGCCAAAACCCAGCTCGGTCAACTGACCCACCGCTTCATAGGTGAGCGTACCCGAGCGTGACACCACGCCGATGTGCCCTTTCTTGTGGATGTGCCCCGGCATGATGCCGATCTTGATTTCGTCCGGCGTGATGACACCGGGGCAATTCGGCCCGACCAGCATCGAACGCCGATTTTGTTTGCGCATGCGATCGCGGATGTCGATCATGTCCCGCACCGGAATGCCCTCGGTAATGCAGATCACCAGATCGAGATCGGCCTCGATCGCCTCCCAGATCGCAGCCCCCGCGCCGGCCGGCGGGACGTAGATGACGGAGGTGTTGACGCCGGTCGCAAGCTTCGCCTCGCGCACCGAAGCGAAGATCGGAATGCCCTCGAAATCCTCGCCCGCCTTCTTCGGGTTCACGCCCGCGACATAGCACTGCTTGCCAAGTGCGTAGTCGCGCGAGGTGCGGGTATGGAATTGCCCGGTCTTGCCGGTAATGCCCTGGGTGACGACGCGTGTGTTTTTATTGATGAGGATCGACATTTGCTTCCTTCGGGAACGCTATGCGTGGGCCCGCGCGGCGGCAACCACGCGTTCACCCGCTTCCGCCATGTTGTTCGCGGCGATGATCGGCAACCCCGACTCGGCGAGGATCTTCTTGCCTTGTTCTTCGTTGGTGCCTTTCATGCGCACCACCAGAGGCACCGCGAGCTTCACTTCGCGTGCGGCCGCGACAACGCCCGCCGCGATCGTGTCGCACTTCATGATGCCACCGAAGATATTGACGAGGATCGCTTTCAGCTCAGGCTTGCGCAACATTATCTTGAATGCCTCGGTCACTTTTTCGGTCGTGGCGCCGCCGCCCACATCCAGAAAGTTGGCCGGGCTGCCGCCATAGAGCTTGATCGTATCCATGGTAGCCATTGCAAGTCCTGCGCCGTTCACGAGGCAACCGATGTTGCCATCGAGCGAGATGTAGTTGAGATCGAACTTCGACGCTTCGACTTCGGCAGGGTCCTCTTCATCGATGTCGCGCATGGCCTGGATGTCCGGATGCCGGAACAACGCATTGCCGTCGAAATCGAATTTGCCATCGAGCGCGATCACCTGGCCCGCGCCCGTGTAAATCAATGGATTGATCTCGGCCAAGCTTGCGTCGGTTTCAACGAACGCACGGTAGAGCCCTTGCAGAACGGCCGTGGCCTGTCCAAGCGCAGCATCGGGAATACCGAGTTTGCGCGCAACATCGGTCGCCTCGTTGGGCTTGAGCCCGGTCGCCGGATCGATCGAAACGCGGTGAATCTTCTCGGGATGATTGGCGGCGACCTCTTCAATATCCATCCCGCCTTCGGCACTGGCCATCAGGGTGGTGCGTTGGGTCACGCGGTCGACCACCATGGCGACATAGAGTTCCTTCTTGATGTCGGCACCTTCCTCGATCAGGAGCCGGCGCACCTTCTGGCCCTGCGGACCGGTTTGATGCGTAACGAGTTGCATGCCGAGAATGGCGCTCGCATGCTGCTTCACTTCGTCGATCGATCGGGCGAGCTTCACGCCACCGCCCTTGCCGCGACCGCCGGCATGAATCTGGGCCTTGACGACCCACACCTTGCCGCCGAGCGACTGGGCGGCCGCAACGGCCTCATCGACCGTGAAGCAAGGAATCCCGCGTGGCGTCGCAACGCCAAATCGCCGCAGGACCTCCTTCGCCTGATACTCGTGGATTTTCATTGGGTGGTTCTCCGAGGAATTTGCGCGGCAGACCGCGCGGATTCCTGATGGCAGGCGCTAACAGTCGTCGCTATCAGGAA
>JANMUI010000302.1:0-5171 GCA_031391405.1 Betaproteobacteria bacterium | reverse complement strand
CAATTATTCTGACCCCTTTCCTGGGGATTCGCTACCTGTCGTGACCCAACAATTCCCCTAACCTTCCCTTACAACCAGCCGACTCTAAGCCCGCGGGCGACCAACGCTAACCCTGCGGCAAAACCGCTGCGGCCGGTTTCTTCCTCTTGTTGAGCGCGGTACCGATCGCGATAACCAACAGCGCACCGGTGATCTTAGCGACGTAGAAGGTCTTCAACCACATCGCGTTCGCATCGACCCAGACTGCGATCGCCTGATCGGTGACGATCAGGTCGCCCGCGATCCAACCGATCAAGGCGGCGCCAACAGTAATGATGAACGGCCAACGCTGCATCAATCCGAGGAGCATCGTCGCGCCGACGATGACCAGCGGGATCGACACGGCGAGGCCAATGATCAGCACCGCGAGGCTTCCACCCGATGCGGCGGCCACAGCGACGACGTTGTCCAGGCTCATCACCATATCGGCGATCAGGATCGTCTTGATCGCGGTAAGCAGGCTATCGCTCGCATCGATGTTCTCGCCGCCGTATGCGGGGATGAGAAGCTTGATCCCTATCCACAGCAGGAGCAGCGCGCCGATCAGCTTGAGCCACGGATAGTCAAGCAGCCTGACGGCGAAGATCGTCAGCAGGACCCGCGCGGTGATGGCGGCAGCGGAGCCAAAGAAGATGGCCGTCCGCTGCTGCCGCGGTGGCAATGCGCGTGCGGCCAGCGCAATGACTACGGCGTTGTCGACCGACAGCGCCGTGTTGACGCCGATAATCTTGAGCACGCCAATCCAGAATGCCTCGGACAGCGCCACTTCCATTCCGCACCTGCTCCGCTTGTCGACGGATGGGTCATCGATCAGAACAAGCCGACGACCTTGCCGTTCACGAGATCGATCTTTTCAGCCGAGGGGACTTTCGGCAAACCGGGCATGGTCATGATGTCACCGCACACCATGACGATGAACTCGGCGCCGGCCGCGAGCCGCACTTCGCGGATGTTGATGGAATGATTATCAGGCGCACCGCGCAATGCCGCGTCGGTCGAAAACGACATCTGGGTCTTTGCTACACAGACCGGATAATTGCCGTAGCCGTCGTCCTGCAGTTTCTTGATCTGCCCGCGAATCTTGCCATCCGCGGTGACCTCGGACGCACGATACACACGCTTGGCGATCTTGTTGATCTTGTCCCAAAGCGTGTCGGTGTCTTCGTACACGAAACTGAAGTTCGACTTCTGTTCGCAGAGTCCGACCACTACATTGGCAAGTTCCGCCGCGCCCTTGCCGCCCTCGGCCCAATGATTGGCAAGCACCACCGCGACCCCGAGTTTCTTCATGCGCGTCTTGATGAGCTCAATCTCGGCCGGCGTGTCGCTGGTGAATTTGTTGATCGAGACCACGCACGGAATGCCATAGACCTTCGACACGTTCTCGACGTGGCGCTCCAGATTGACGATGCCTTTCTCGAGCGCTGCGACGTTCTCTTGCGTAATGATCTTGAGATCGACGCCGCCGTGATATTTCAGCGCGCGCACGGTCGCCACGATCACCGCCGCGTTGGGGCGCAATCCTGATTTGCGGCATTTGATGTCCACGAACTTCTCAGCGCCCAAATCGGCACCGAAGCCCGCTTCAGTGACAACGTAGTCCGCCAGTTTCATCGCCGACTTGGTCGCGATGACCGAGTTGCAGCCATGCGCGATGTTGGCAAACGGGCCACCATGGATAAACGCCGGATTGTTTTCGAGCGTTTGCACGAGATTAGGTGCCAGGGCATCCTTTAACAGCACGGTCATCGCGCCATGCGCCTTCAGATCGCGTGCATAGACCGGCTTTTGCTCGCGGGTGTAGCCGACGACGATGTTGCCGAGGCGGCGCTTCAGATCATCGATCGATGTGGCCAGACAAAAAATCGCCATGACTTCGGACGCCACCACGATGTCGAAACCGTCTTGACGTGGATAGCCATTGCCCGGACCACCGAGCGAACCGACAATTTCGCGCAGCGCGCGATCGTTCATGTCGACCACACGCTTCCAGGCAATGCGGCGCACATCGATGCCAAGCTCGTTGCCATGGTGAATGTGGTTGTCGATCATCGCGGCCAGCAAATTATTTGCGAGCGCGATAGCACTGAAATCGCCGGTGAAATGGAGGTTGATGTCTTCCATGGGCACCACCTGCGCGTAACCACCGCCCGCCGCGCCACCCTTTACGCCGAAAACCGGACCCAGGGATGGTTCACGCAGGCAAATGACGGCCTTCTTGCCGATGTGGTTGAGCGCATCGCCCAGGCCCACCGTCGTGGTCGTCTTGCCTTCGCCGGCCGGTGTCGGGTTGATCGCCGTGACAAGAATAAGCTTCGATCCGGCACGCTCAGGCAGACTATCCAAATGCGGCAGCGACACCTTTGCTTTGTAGTGTCCGAATGGTTCGAGATGCTCCTCCGCAATACCGAGGCGTTCGCGCGCGATCTTCGACACGCGTTGCATCGTTGCAGCCTGGGCGATTTCGATATCCGATGGCATGACAGTCTCCGGGCAATAGGGATGATGCGATGGCCAAGCCGCCGACTTGGGCGCGCTGGGCTCGCGTTAGCGGGTTCGCGGGTCGCGCACTATAGACATCCGCACCCCATTCAACCATTGACGAACATCAATCCTTCGGGAGCGCGATCTGCGTGTGTGGCCGAGGCATCGCAGTGCGCTTTGACACGGGGCGCGTATGAATGGTACAAAGCCCGCGCGCATGTGGAGCCTTTGCGGGTTCCGCACCGCACACCTGCAAAAGGGGAGTAGCCACGGCGGCGCCACAGAATCGCTGCCGCGGCGGGGTCGTCATCACGGGAGGCCGGAGCTTTAGAAATGTCCGGATCCCCGGCCCTGCCGGCAACCTGACCGTTGCAAGCGAGACCTTTTCATAATCGTGCAATCGCCATGCTTGGCACTTGCGCGATGTAAAGGGCCGCTCTGCGATGGCAGCGAGAATTCGCTCCTCCGCATAGCGACGATCAACGCGAAGCAGGGGAGGGGCCGATGCGCCTTGAAGAGAGCAAGAATAGCGCGGAGCGCGCGGGTTTAAATATCGCGCATTGCGTCGTCGGCGCCGGGTTATGGTTGGCCGCGCCGCTTGCCGCAGCGGCGACCGAATCGCCCGCGGCGTTTGGCATCCCAGTCGATTTCATTCTGTTCGCCCTGACCTTGTTGGGTGTGGCGCTATTCCATCGGTACACCTTGCAGGTGGCCCTGATCGGATTGGCGACGATCTCGATTTACAAGCTTGCCTTTACCGGGTTCAAGGCGGGCGACGGCATTCCTGGCCTATTGGGCCACCTCGGGCACGAATGGGTCATCCTCACCAATCTCTTGTTCCTGCTGGTCGGTTTCGCGCTGCTGTCGAAACACTTCGAGGACAGCAAGGTGCCGGCGATCCTGCCGAAGTACCTGCCCGCCGGGTGGAAGGGCGCGTTCGTGCTGCTGGCGATGGTGTTCGTGCTGTCGTCTTTCCTCGATAACATTGCCGCCGCGCTGATCGGCGGGGCGATGGCGCACACCGTATTCCGCGGCAAGGTCCACATTGGGTACCTCGCGGCGATCGTTGCCGCCTCCAACGCGGGCGGTTCGGGCAGTGTGGTGGGCGACACCACGACCACGATGATGTGGATCGACGGTGTGAGTCCGATCGCCGTGCTGCACGCCTATGTCGCCGCGGCGGTCGCGCTCATCATGTTCGGCATCCCGGCGGCCATGCAACAGGACAAGCACTCGCCGTTGATGCCGTACCAACCGGGTGGCGTACCCATCGACTGGGCCCGGGTCGGCATCGTGGCGTTCATTCTGGTGGCCGCGATTTCCGTCAATGTTTATGTAAATATCTTGCATAACGATATTGCGGACCGCTTTCCTTTCATCGGTGTTGCAGTCGTCGTGGCGATCCTGATCTCGACACCATTGCGCACGCCGGAATGGAGCCTCTTGCCCGGCGCAGTCAAGGGCACGATCTTCCTGCTGGCGCTGGTCACTTGCGCCTCGATGATGCCGGTGGAGAAGTTGCCGGCCGCCTCCTGGCAGTCGGCGATGGGGCTTGGGTTTATCTCCGCGGTGTTCGACAACATCCCGCTCACCGCGCTCGCCCTGAAACAAGGCGGCTATGACTGGGGCATGCTGGCCTACACGGTGGGCTTTGGCGGCTCGATGATCTGGTTCGGCTCCTCCGCCGGCGTGGCGCTGTCCAACATGTATCCGGAAGCCAAGAACGTGGGTCGCTGGGTGTATCACGGCTGGCATGTCGCGGTCGCTTATGTCATCGGCTTCTTGGTGCTGCTCGCGGTCATGGGCTGGCAGCCCACGCCCAAGCGCGGCGATCCGCCGATCGCAAAGCCGGTCGCGCAGCAACCGGCCCAGTCGCCGGCGCGCTAACTCATCAACACTTTCGTAATCGAATACAAAGGGAAAAGCAATGGAACCGATGCAATGGCTGACGCTGATCATATTCGGCCTCACGATCCTCGCGGTCATCACCAACACCATCGACAGCACGCTGGCCGCGCTGGTCGGTGTCGCGCTCATGTGCTGGCTTGGCATCATGACGGAGAAGGAAGCGTTCAACTACGTGGACTGGAACGTCATGGCGATTCTGGTGGGCATCTGGATCATTGCCGGCTATTTCGGCAAGACGGGGCATTGGATCGACTCCGGTTCCCCGGCCCGCCGGAAAACTCGGTATTGCAGGCGAAACCTTTGCCCAAATGGCTGAAGGTCTCTTTTCCGTCTTTATCAACTGAGTACGGGGAATACCATGACTACGCCGTTGTATCACTCGATCGATGCTGACGCCGTTCTTAAAGAACTCCAGGTAGATCCGCGCCAGGGTCTTGCGCCGACGGAGGCCTCCGACCGGCTCGGCCAGTATGGTCCGAACGAACTTGTACACGAGGAAAAAGCGTCGCCCTGGGTGCTCTTCTTCAACCAGTTCAAGAACATCCTCATCGTCATCCTGATTGTTGCCACCCTGCTTTCCGCGGTCGTAGGCGAGTACGTGGATGCAGCCATCATTCTTGTGATTATCGTGTTTTGCGCGGTGCTCGGTTTCGTGCAGGAGTACCGCGCGGAGCGCGCCCTTGACGCGCTGAAAAGCATGCTGACTCCGATGATCACGGTCCTGCGGGGCGGCCAGGAGC
>JANMUI010000222.1:0-15221 GCA_031391405.1 Betaproteobacteria bacterium | reverse complement strand
GCTTGCGAACAATGACTGTCAAGCTGTCGAGTTGCATGTCAGAAAATGAATCAGGTTCTCCACTCACAGCCTTTGTCGAGCTCTCGACTGGGTGACCGTTCGAGATAGCCGCGCCATTCGCCTCTTCAGTAGGCGTACCGTTGACTGCGCTTTCAGTCGGCGCGACTCCCGATTGAGGCCCGAGACGATCGCCTTCAGCGATGCGGTCACGATGTTCGCATCCATGCCAACGCCATAGAGCATCGGTCCATCACCGACCCGCATCTCGATATACGCGATTGCCGTTGCATTGGCGCCCGCCCCGACCGAGTGCTCGGAATAGTCCAATACACGGACCAGATCGCGGGTCGAATCACCGACTGCGCGCACGAACGCATCGATCGGACCGTTACCCCGCCCGCGGAGGGATCGCTTGTCCCCGTCGTGCACGATCTGGGCCGAGAGAGCGATTTCATCCTTGCTCGCGCCCACCGTGAGCTCGTGTTCGACGTATCCATAGGGTGCGGTGGAATCGAGGTACTCGGCACGAAAGATGCCCCAGATGTCCTCGGCAGTGACTTCCTTGCCGGAAGCGTCGGTCACCGCCTGGACAGCCTGACTGAACTCGATCGACAGCCTGCGCGGCAATGTGAGCCCGAATTCCGCCTCGAGCAGATAGGAGATTCCGCCCTTCCCCGATTGGCTATTGACGCGAATCACCGCCTCGTAGCTTCGCCCGACGTCTTTCGGGTCGATCGGCAGATACGGCATCTCCCAGATATCGCTCTCCCGACGGGCGGCAAACGCCTTCTTGATCGCGTCCTGATGGGAGCCTGAGAACGACGTGTACACGAGATCACCAGCGTACGGATGGCGCGGATGAACCGGGAGTTGATTGCAGTATTCGACGCAGCGGCGGATCTCGTCGATCTCTGAGAAGTCGAGCCCCGGTTGGACACCCTGCGCATACAGATTGAGGGCGAGATTGACCACGTCGACATTGCCCGTGCGTTCCCCGTTGCCGAACAGGCAGCCTTCGACCCGCTCGGCACCGGCCATTTGTGCGAGCTCGGCCGCGGCCGTCCCGGTGCCACGATCGTTATGCGGATGGACCGAGAGGACAATCGCGTCGCGTCGTGCCAAGTTACGATGCATCCACTCGATCATGTCGGCAAACAGGTTGGGCGTCGAGTGCTCGACCGTCGAAGGTAGATTGATGATGCACTTGTTTGACGGGGTCGGTGCCCAGACCGTCGTGACCGCATCGACGATCGCCTTCGAGAAGGAAAGCTCCGTCCCCGAAAACATTTCCGGGGAATATTGAAACACCCATTCAGTCTTCGGTGCTTCCGCTGCGAGCGTTTTCACCAGACGGGCGTGGGTCACGGCAAGATCGGCGATCACCTGCTCTTCGCTCATGCCGAACACCACACGACGCATGACCGGCGCGGTGGCGTTGTAGACATGCATGATCACCCGGCGAGCGCCGCGGACCGCCTCGAAGGTGCGCCGAATCAACGGCTCGCGCGCCTGCGTCAGCACTTGGATCGTGACATCACCCGGGATGAGATCCTCGTCGATGAGTTTGCGGATGAAATCAAAGTCCGTTTGCGATGCCGATGGAAATCCGGCCTCGATCTCCTTGAACCCGATGCGGACGAGTTGCTCGAACATGCGCAATTTCCGCGCGCCGTTCATCGGCTCGATGAGCGCCTGATTGCCGTCCCGCAGATCCACCGAGCACCAGATCGGTGGCTTGGTGATGGCGCGATCCGGCCACGTCCGATCATTCAAGCCGATAGCCGGAAATGGGCGGTACTTCGACGACGGGTTCTTCAACATGGGCATGACTTGCTCCTTTGGGCGGATCGCGAGCGGGCGGAATACGGTTCTCCCTGCCGGCTTGCACAGGCGGGAACGACTTCCTAATTGGGGGGTGAGGTTATCTGCGCGCTGGGCGCAGCAGAAGCAGGTCGAGCCGCAGCAGCGCGCTAGGCAGCGCGGGCGGAATCCGCATCGGGAGATGTCGGCTCATAGGGCGTAACTATACGAGCCTAGGGCGCGGCGTGCAACTCCAATGTCGGACCTGTCGGATTGGCGATTTTGGTGGTGCTAGCACTCCCGCCAGCCCGGCGCACGTTTGGCCAGAAACGCGTCGATACCCTCGCCCGCGTCTTCGAGCATCATGTTGCAGGCCATGCCATCCGCCGCGACATCGTAGGCGTTGGCAAGTCCCATCTCGACTTGTTTGTAGAAGAGCGCCTTCCCCATGCTGACGACCGCACCACTGTGCGCGGTAATCTTTTTGGCAAGACGATCGATTGCGGCATCGAGGTCCGCGAGCGGGACGACGTGATTGACGAGCCCCCAGCGCTCTGCGGTATTGGCATCCACGAGGTCGCCGGTCAGCAGCATTTCCATCGCGCGTTTGCGCGCCACATTGCGGGACACCCCGACCCCTGGCGTGGTACAGAAAATCCCGCTTTTGATGCCGGGTAACGCGAATTGCGCGTTGTCGGCGGCGACAGCCAGATCGCACATCGATACGAGTTGGCAGCCCGCGGCCACGGCGACACCTTGAACGCGTGCGATGACCGGCTGCGGCAGGCGGGTGAGGGTCAGCATCATCTTGCTGCATCGTTCGAACAGCGCGGCCTGCCACGCCTTGTCCGGATTGGTGCGCATCTCGCGCAGGTCGTGCCCCGCACAGAAGTGCTTGCCGGCGCCTGCCATCACGATGACCTTGATCGACGCGTCAATCGCGATTCGGTCCAGCTCGGCCTGGATCGCATCGAGCATCGCAATCGACAGCGGATTGAGGCGATCACCGCGATTGAGGGTAACGGTCGCGATTCCGTCGCGATCCGTGCGCATCAGATAGGGCTGCTCAACCGCTGACTGAACGTTTGCATTCATCACCGTCTCCATCGAACTGCGCCTTGGCACCGTTGCCTCGATGCCGGAACGAAATATTCAAACGTCGATCGCAGAAGCAGACTTTGCCCGCTCCCGCAGCGGAAATTTCTGGATCTTGCCGGTGGATGTCTTCGGCACCTCGCCGAAGACGATGGCACGGGGCACCTTGAATCGCGCAAGATGCGCACGACAGAATTCGATCATCTCGGACTCGGTGATTTGAGTGCCGGCTTTGAGCTCGACGAACGCGCACGGCGTCTCACCCCATTTCGGATCGGGCTTCGCCACAACCGCACAGGCGAGGACCGCGGGGTGCCGATACAGAACGTCCTCGACTTCGATCGACGAAATGTTCTCCCCGCCGGAGATGATGATGTCCTTGGAGCGATCCTTGATCTTCACGTAACCATCGGGATGCAGCACGGCGAGATCACCTGAATGGAACCACCCGCCGGCGAACGCTTCGTCGGTCGCCTTCGCGTTCTTCAAGTAACCCTTCATGGAAATGTTGCCGCGAAACATGATCTCGCCCATCGTTTCACCGTCACGCGGCACTTCCCGCATCGACTTTGCGTCAAGAACCGTCATGCCATCTTCGACGACGTAACGCACCCCCTGCCGCCCGTTTCGTTCGGCACGCGCCGATACATCGAGCGCATTCCACGATTCCTGTTTCGAGCAGACAGCCGCCGGCCCCACGACCTCCGTCAGGCCGTAGACGTGCGTGAGATCGAAACCGAGCTGTTCCATACCTTCGATCATCGATGCAGGGGGCGCGGCACCTGCGACGAACGCGGCAACCTTATGGGTGATGCCCTGACGCAGCTCGACGGGCGCGTTGACCAACGTCGAGTGCACGATCGGCGCCCCGCAGTAGTGCGTGACCTTGTGCTCCTTGATCAAACCGAAGATGAGCGCCGCATCGACCTTGCGCAGACAAACATTCGTCCCCGCGTGCGCCGCGATTGACCAGGGAAAGCACCAGCCGTTGCAATGAAACATCGGCAGGGTCCATAGATAGACGGGGTGATGGGCCATGCCCCAGGTGAGGATGTTGCCAAGCGCATTGAGGTACGTCCCGCGATGCGAGTACACGACGCCCTTTGGGTTCCCGGTGGTACCGGACGTATAGTTGAGCGCGATGGCGTCCCATTCATCGGCCGGGCCGCGCCAGGTGAATGTCGGATCGCCGCCGGCAACAAACGCCTCGTACGTTGTCGAACCGATGCGTTCGCCCGGGCCGGTGTATTCGGGATCGTCGATATCGATCACCAGCATCGTTCGCCCGGACTTCGCGACGGCCGCCTGCACCGTGGCCGAGAACTCCCGGTCGACCAGGAGCACCGTCGCTTCGCCGTGATCGAGCATGAAAGCGATCGCATCGGCATCGAGACGTGTATTGATCGCATTCAACACGGCGCCCGTCATCGGTACACCGAAGTGGGCCTCATACATCTCCGGTGTGTTGGCCAACACCGCTGCGACCGTATCGCCGACACCGATCCCGGATTTGGCCAGCGCGCTCGCGAGCCGCAGGCTGCGCTCGTAGGTCTTAGCCCATGTGAAGTGACGGGCACCATGGACGACCGCTATGCGATCGGGGTACACCTCGGCAGTTCGCGCGATGAAATTGACCGGCGAAAGGGCTGAAAAATTGGCCGGATTCTTGTCGAGACCAATGTTGTAGGCGTTGAGATGATTCGAAGCCATGGGCGATCAGCATTGATAAGCAAGGCCGTTAGTATAAGCGGCGCTCGTACACCCCACACCCCGACGGACCGTTCACAACGCCACTAGGCCGGCGACTCGGCTCCCTCGAGCCATACACACTTGCCCTTGCTCTCGCCCTGGATTGACGCGAGCACCTGCGCGTGGGCAGTCCGCTCATCGGCCGATGCGATGCGCACCAGTAGAGGCGTATCCGGCCGTGTGGCGCGATGGGCGCCTTCCCCCGGAACAGTGGCACGGCCCATCTCGATGGCAAGGGAGTCTTGTCCCCGGGTCATGGCCAGATACACTTCCGCAAGCAATTCGGCGTCCAACAACGCGCCGTGAAGTTTTCGGTGCGCGTTGTTGACGGCATAGCGTTCGCAGAGCGCATCCAGCGAGTTTTTCCTTCCCGGATGGAGCTCGCGCGCATGCACCAGGGTATCGAACACGCCATCGCAGTGCTCACCGAGGGATCCCTTGTCGAGCCGCGATAACTCTGCGTTCAGGAATTCGACGTCGAATGGCGCGTTGTGGATGACCAACTCCCCGCCACGAATGAAATCGAGAAAATCGGCCGCAACCTCCGCGAACAAAGGCTTGTCGCCTAGAAATTCATCGGTGAGCCCGTGAACACGCAGTGCTCCCGCCTCGACCGGACGTTCCGGATTGACGTATCGGTGAAAATGATTCCCAGTGAGGCGACGGCTCACCATTTCCACCGCGCCAATCTCGATCACGCGATCGCCAAGGCCGGCATTCAAGCCTGTTGTTTCAGTGTCGAGAACGATCTGCCGCACGAACATCTCCTACGTGGTGAATTTCTGAGGCTCTGGATCAGGAATCGGCTCGGTAGACGCCGCGATTTGCCAGCGCGTCCGCCCGTTCATTGCCCTCGTGGCCGTCATGGCCGCGGACCCAATGCCAATGCACGTCGTGCGCGCCCACCAGAGCATCCAGCCGCTCCCATAAATCGACATTCTTCACGGGTTTCTTGCTCGCTGTCTTCCAGCCGCGCCGCTTCCACTGCGGCAACCACTCTTCCATGCCGTTCATCACGTACTGCGAGTCGGTGTACAACTCCACGCGGCATCGGCGCTTGAGGGCCGCAAGCGCCTCGATCGCCGCAGTCAACTCCATCCGATTGTTCGTTGTTTGCGCCGTCCCGCCGAACAATTCACGCTCGGTCGTGCCGAACGTGAGCAGCGCACCCCACCCGCCCGGACCTGGATTGCCCTTGCACGCTCCGTCGGTATAGATGTGAACCGTATCGATTGCTGAATCGGCGCTACGAGGCATCCGGGTCATCGTTCCGCGTCGCGCCCGATGATCGCGATGGGATAGCGGCATTGACCGGTGGCAGTGGCGCCCCGGTGATGAGGCGCAAAGCCGGGGTCGCGCGAGCGCTGGCCTGCATGTCCCTGCCCCACGCCGCACGCTGCGTGACCGCCGCAAGTGCCCGCGCCTGACCGCGCCGTGTTCGCCACGCCGGCGTAACGAGGCGCATGCCAACCGTTCGCTTGATCGCGCGCACGACATAGGTCCCGCCGACAATCGGCCACCAGCGATCCCCCGCAACCTCCATGAAGCCGAATCGCCTGAGCCATGTCGCGCTCTTGAATGGCGGCGCGTAGCAACCAAACTTGCCGCCGTTCAACTCGAAGCCAAGGAGCTTCAACCAATCGCGCAGCCGCAAGAGACCAATGAATTCGCCGCGCCACGGCCATTCCTGCCGGCGCCCCGGAACCAATTTGGAGATACCCCAAAGACTGAGCGGGTTGAAGCCGGCGATAACAATCTGCCCATCGGGCATGAGCACCCGCTCTGCCTCTCTTAGGACCTGATGGGGATCTTCGCAAAATTCGAGTACATGCGGTAGCACGAGCAGATCGATACTTTGCGAGGCGATCGGCAAATGGGCGAAGTCGGTGCGAATCGTGCACCCCGGATCCGGCCCCACGGTAAAGCGAGATGACATCCGGTTTGCGTGCAGAAAGTCGATGCTCGGCGCACCGAGTTGAACCGCGTTGTATCCGAATACGTCCTCGACCGCGAGATCGATCTGTTTCCGTTCCCACGCCAATGTGTACTGTCCGGTGTCACTCGCGAACCAATCGACGATCGTGGACTTCTGCAGCGGCTCCAATACGATTCGACTCATGCGCATTCGCTTCCGAGAATTCACTGTACGGGGCGCCGTTCTCGAACCCGCCGGTACCACCATGCACTGTGCGGAGCGCGCCCTTCGTCGCCTTATTTTGTCATGCCGACGGAACGAACGCCAAATTTTCGGCGCGCTGTCGACTGTTGACGCGCGACCGCTGCGTCCAGCCGTAGATGCGTTCTGTTTCGGCGGGGTGCTCATCATCAGCGTAAGCACATCAGCGTAAGAATGGGCGGATGCACGGAAGGTCCGGACACGGCACAATGACGCCGCGCAGGAGGCGAAGCGAGCAAGCCGTGAATCATTCATGGGATGGGGCGCACACTGATTCGAGCTCGCATGGCCCCGGACGCATCATCGCCCTTGGAATTGCGTCATCTGCCGCTTTTCGTATCCGTGCCTCAATCAAATTGTGTCGGCATGGTTAATTTAGACTGCGCCGCACGGTAGGTCGCGCTTACAATTCATTGATTTTGCAGGCATCGAGGGAACGGATGACAACACCACCAAAGCGTGAACGGCTATTTACATCCCGCATCCTTCAGCGGACGATGGTGTTGGCGTTTGCAGCCATTGCATTCCTTCCTGGGTTCAGTCGCGCGAATATCGACTTCCCGCCAGTGGTCGAGCTCCAATCCGGAATTGAGTCCGACGCGGATATTAAAGAGTCCGCCGGCATGCCCGTCTCGGTGGAGTCCGGAAACGTCTCGCCGGCGATGCCCGAGCCGCCCCACGTGACTGCCGTGTCCTTCGCGCCGGCATCGAGCCTCGTTGTGGCGCCGAGACCTTCGCGGGTGGATGGCGGATCGCCGCCTTCTGGCACCTTCGGGCCGGCAAACGACGTCCTCCGTGAAATCTCCGCTACATCGAACGGGATCGATGCTGGCCTTCCAAGCGAGGGTGCTGCATCGACCGCGGATCTTTGGCAGCGGATCCGCGCCGGTTTTGCGATGCCTGATTTGCACTCGAAACTGGTCACGCAGCGCCAAAATGAGTACGCGAATCGACCCCAGATGATGAAGTTGCTGGTCGAGCGCAGCCGACGATATCTCTTCCATATCGTCGAGGAGATCGAGAAGCGGGGCATGCCAACCGAGCTCGCGCTGCTGCCGATGGTGGAAAGCGCGTTCAATCCAATGGCATATTCGCGCGCACATGCCTCCGGATTGTGGCAGTTCATTCCGTCCACCGGACGCGACTACAACCTCGAACAAGACTGGTGGTATGACGCGCGTCGCGACGTGGTGGCGTCGACGAGCGCCGCACTCGAGTACCTGCAAAAAATCTACGAGATGCATGGCGATTGGCACCTTGCCCTGGCCTCCTACAATTTCGGCGAATGGGGCGTGGCACGGATGGTCGAACGCAATCGGCGCATCGGATTGCCGATGAACTTCATCAACCTGCGACTGCCGAACGAAACTCGCCACTATGTACCGCGTTTGCAGGCCTTGAAGAACATCATCGCGAATCCGGAGAAATTCGGGATCGAGCTGGATCCCATCCCGAACGTCCCCTACTTCGCAACGGTCACCTTGACCCGCAATATCGATCTTGATCTCGCGGCTCGATTGGCCGAGCTGCCGCTTGAGGAATTGATCGCGCTGAATCCGGGCCACAATCGCCCGGTGGTGACCTCTTCAAAGACACCGACCCTTGTACTGCCTGCGGATCGGCTGGATTCGTTCATCGCCAATCTCGCTTCCTACGACAAACCGCATTCGGCATGGCAGATCTATGGTGCCCTTCGCGGTGAGCGAGTGGAAGAAATCGCCGGCAAGCACAAGATCAGCGTCGACCAGCTTCGGCAAGTCAACGGCATTCGTGGATCCGGGCGGCTCCAGACCGATGCGCGACTGTTGGTGCCCAACGGCGCAGGCGCCACAGGACCCCTCCCCGGATTGTTCAAGTCGCCTGCAACAATCTCCGCGGAGTTTGTGCCACGCGTCGTCCATCATCTCGTGAAGGCGGGCGAAACTTGGCAAGGCATCGCGGGACGCTACCGCGTGCGGGTACAGGACCTGCAGTCTTGGAATGGCGGCGCAACACTTGTCGCCGGGCAATCCTTGACCATTCAAAAGTCGGGCGCCACACCGGCTCGCACACCAGCCCCTAAAGCCGCGAATGCGAATCCTCCAAATGCGCCAGCCGGTGGGACGCCTAACTCGACCACGCCCGTCAGCGTCGCGAAACGATAGGTCGCGTCAACGAAGGGTGAGACCGGGGACCGCGCGGTCCCGCTAATACCCGAAGCACGCCGACCGATGGGATGGCCCGACTTCGACTGCGGGCGGGTAACTCATCCGGCAAGCGTCATGCACATGCGGACACCGCGGATGGAAGTGGCATCCGGCCGGTGGCGAGATCGGTGATGGCGATTCGCCGTTCACCTCTTGGCGGCGTGAGATGCCATCCAGGCGCGGCACCGCCGACAGCAGCAATCGCGTATAGGGATGCTTGGGCGCACGCAGCACCGCCTCGGCCTCTCCCTCCTCCACGATCCGTCCGAGATACATGACCGCCACGCGGTGAGCCAGATATTCAACGACGGCGAGGTTGTGTGTAATGAACAGGTAGGCGACACCAAGTTCGCGTTGCAGATCGGCGAATACATTGAGGATCTGAGCCTGCACCGACACGTCGAGCGCGCTGGTGGGTTCATCACATACGATCATCCGCGGATTCACAGCGAGTGCGCGCGCGATGGCGATACGCTGGCGCTGGCCGCCGGAGAACTCATGCGGATACCGTCCACGCGCGGACTTTGGCAGACCGACCTGGTCCAACAGCTCGTCGATTCGCTTGCTTCGTTCAGCTCGCCCTCTCTGAACACCGAGGGTCGTCATGCCTTCAAGCAGCAAATCTTCGATGCGCATCCGCGGATTCAGCGACGCAAAGGGATCCTGGAAGATGATCTGAAAATCGGCACGACGCGCCCGCAATGCGCTTCCGTTCAGGCCGGTGAGCTCCACGCCACCCAGCCAGACACTTCCCGAGGACGGGGACTGTAGACGAACGATCGATTTGCCCACTGTCGTCTTACCGCACCCCGATTCGCCCACCAGCGCCAGGGTCTGACCTTCGTGGAGGGACAGCGATACGCCATCCACCGCGCGCACATGCCCCACTGTCCGCTTCATGATGCCCTTGCGAATGGGGAAATGGACTTTCAAGTCGCGCACTTCGAGCAACGGCATCGACAGAACAGCAGGCTTGGCTTCGGCTGGTATCGGCGACTGCGTCAACGGCGCCGTCGCGGCGGGCGCGGTCGCCTTTCGTCCATCCTCCAATGCGAAACAACGCGCAGCATGGCCAGGCGCGATGGTTGTCCAGCCGGGCGCCGCTTGACGGCACCGATCGTGGGCGAGATCGCATCGATCGACAAATCGGCAGCCGGCGAACTTTGTGCCGAGCGAGGGCACCTGCCCCGGAATGACTGAAAGAGGTGTACCGCGTTGCTGCGTGCCGGGGAGCGATTCAAAAAGTTTCCGCGAATAAGGGTGCGACGGGCGCGCGAAAAAGGCAGCACGCTCGCCGGTTTCGACGATTTCTCCTGCATACATCACCGCGACGCGATGCGCCATTGCGGCAACCACGCCAAGATCATGCGTGATCAGCAGCATGGCCGTGCCACGGCGTTGTTGGATCGCTTTCAGGAGATCCAACACTTGCGCCTGGATGGTCACATCGAGCGCCGTCGTTGGTTCATCGGCAACGATGACATCGGGGTCGGCTGCCAGCGCGATGGCGATCATGACGCGCTGCTTCATACCGCCGGAAAGCTGGAACGGATAGTCGTCCACCCGCTTGCTCGCATCGGGTAGGCCAACCGACTCCAATAGCGCGATAGCACGCTCACGCGCCGCTACCCCGGCATAGACAGTGTGGCGCTCGAGAACTTCGACGATCTGCCGGCCAACGGTCAGAACCGGATTCAGGCTGGTCCCGGGCTCCTGGAAGATCATCGCCACCCGGCGTCCGCGCATGTTCCGCATCGCGGTTTCGGGGAGCGCAAGGAGGTCCGTGCCTTCGACGACGACCGATCCGTTGATGATGCGTGCCGCATCGGGTAGCAGTCGCATGATCGAGAGGGCGGTCATCGTTTTGCCGCAACCTGATTCGCCAACAATCGCAAATGTCTGCCCAGGCTCGATCGAAAATTCGACGCCATCGACTGCGCGAATCGTCTCGGCTGCCCCGTAAATCGAAGTTGTGAGCTTGGACACCACGACGGAGGGTTTGGTCACCGGGGCACTCCGATGCCTGCCGCCCCGCCCATCGCGTTTCTGGGATCGAACGCGTCGCGTACCGTGTCGGCAAACAGGTTGGCGGCGAGGACCAGAACGACCATGAATGAAAACGCGGCAGTCAAGGACCACCAGACCATCGGCTCGCGCCCCATTTCCAATCGCGCTGTATTGATCATGGTCCCAAAGCTGATCATCGTCGGGTCGACGCCCACGCCAATGTAGGACAACACCGCTTCCGCTAGCACGAGCGAGCTGAACTCCATCACCAGCGCAATTAGCACGATATGCATCGTGTTAGGGAGAATATGGCGTGTGATCGTTCGAGCGTGCGTCACACCGAACGCCTGGGCCGCCTGGATAAATTCGAGCTCCCGAAGTTTCAGCGACTCGCCGCGCAGCAATCGGGCGAGACCGGTCCAGCTCGTAAATCCGAGGATGATGCAAAGGAATAGCAGACGCAGGTCGGCACGCTGTGCGGTGGTCGGGAACAACTCGGGATGGGTTTCGAGATATACCTGCATCATCAACACCGAGGCCGCGATGAGAAGCACGCTCGGAATGGAATTGATCGTGGTGTAGACGTATGTAATGATGTCATCGACCCAGCCCTTGAAATATCCCGCCGCGATGCCAAGCAGCACGCCAAGCGGCAAGGTCACAAGCGTTGTAATCGTGCCGATGACGAGTGCGGTGCGAATGCTCTTCAAGGCCTGATAGAAGACGTCCTGACCCACCTTGTCGGTGCCGAACACGTGATAGTAGGGCGTTAGTGACACCGCCACGCAGGTCGCGATCAGCATGAGCCACAAGGCGATCAATGCCGCGCGCCAGCATGCAACCGTCCGGCCGCGCCGAATCGCCACCCAGGTCGCAGAAAATGGCGCGCCTGCGCTTCGGGCAATCCAAAGCGTTGCGAGCACGGCCACGATGACAGTGGCGACGGTCCCGGCGAGAACGCCTATGATTGCGCGTGATACGACATCGAACACGAGGTCATTTTCCGCCTTCAAATGTGTGCCCGCATGCCGCAGGCGCGGAAACACACGTTCGATTTTTCCGTCCACTCGCTCGATGGATTCCTTCTGGAAAAGGTGCAGCGCGAAAGGCGCCGAGTAGGTTTTCTCCTGGCGGGCGCGCAGACCGCTCAGCATCCAGTCGAGCCCACTCAACACCTCTACCGCGAAAGCCTGCTTCCCGTCGTCCTTGCCCACGCCGAGACTGGCCCGGTAGTGGACCGAATCGAGAAGCCCGATCGCGAGAAATCCCGCGAGCACGACGATCGAGGCCATCGCCGCCGGGCTGGTCACCACACGACGCCAAGGTGCCGAAAGATGTTCGCGGCGTCGCGCGTATGCAATGAATGCAAGCACTGCGAGCACGAGCAGCCAAACCAGCCAATCGGTCCAAAGCGGAACCAGCATCAGTCGAACCTCACGCGCGGATCGACCATCGTGTAGGAGATGTCTGTCGCGATAAGTCCGACGATGTATAGAACCGAACCCAGGAACACCATGGACCGGACGATACCGAAATCCTGGGCATTGATCGCCTCGATGGTGTAGGTGCCAAGTCCTGGGATGCCGAAAAACGACTCCGTTACCAGGCTGCCGAGAAAGAGCGAGGGGATCACGACGACGACGCCGGTCAAAATCGGAATCATTCCGTTCTTCAACACGTGGCGGAACATGACGACCCGTTCACTGAGCCCTTTGGCGCGCGCGGTACGTACGTAGTCTTTGAAGATTTCCTCGAGGAAGATGGTGCGATACCAGCGCGTGCTGCTGCCGATGCCGCCGATCACGCCGATTACCACGGGCAGGACAACAAATTTCCAGGCGTCGACACCTGATGCGAAACCGGATATCGGCACCAAGGCGAGCAGCTTGCTCACTAGATACTGCCCGCCGATGATGTAGAAGAGCGAGGAGATCGACATCATCGCCACGCACACGACTACGCCCCAGAAATCGAGGTAACTCCCCCGAAAGAAGGCGAGGACCAACGCGAAGGTCACATGCACCGCGAGCCCCACCAAAAACACCGGAATCGCCAACGCGAGACTCGCCCACATACGCGTTCGAATTTCATGGCCGATCGAGCGACCGTCGTCCGCGTTGCCGAAGTCGAACACGAATAGCTTGACCGATTTCTCGAAAAAAATTGTCCTGGTGAAGCGTCCGAGCCCCTCTGCGGTCGTGTTCAAAAGCAACGGCCGGTCGTACCCGTGCTCCTGCTTCCATTTTTCGATCGCATCCGGGGTGACGCGCTTGGCGCCGAGCTGCATGCGCGCCATGTCATCGGGTGTGTTGACCACGAAGAAAAGCGCGAAGGTGATGATGTTGACGCCGATGAGAATCGGGATCGCATAGGCGAGACGGCGGACGATGTACGCGAACACGCGTTATGCCCGCGCCATGATCTCGCGGCCTGCCATGCGCTCGCGTCGCCTATATCCGCGATAGGCGGGAATCGCCGAGACCAGCAGGAGCGCGAGCAAAGCGATCACCGGCCACCATACCGGGCGATTCCACTCTTCGCGCCTGGTCGCGCGCTGCGTGGCATCGACCCGCTGGAACTTGAGTCCGTTGCGCGCCATCTGGTTCGGCTTCACGTTCTGGACCCATTCATGCATCAGCCGGTAGTCCTTCGGATGAAACGCGAAAAGCCATGGCGCATCCTCTTGCACAGTCCGCACCATTCGCGAAATAACGGATTGCCGTTCCTCACCGTTCGGCAGTCCTTTCATCAGGTCGAACAGCCGGTCAAATTCAGGATTGACATAGTTCGCGCGGTTCTCTCCGCCCGCTTTCGCAACCGCCTGATCACCGTGAAGCAGAAACAGGAAGTTCTCGGGATCCGGATAGTCGGCATTCCAGCCAATAAAAAACACCTGCGTGTTGCCCTTGCGGAGCTTTTCCTGGAACCGGTTCCAGTCGGTCGCCCGGATCTCGAGCTGAATGTCGAGCTTCGCAAACTGCCGGCGATACCAATCGAGGCGCGACTTGTCTCCCGGCCCGCGCTGCACCGCGTCGAGATAGAGTACGAGCGGGGCGCCCGTCTTGGCATCACGGCCGGCCGGGTAGCCGGCTTCAGCAAGCAGCGCTTTCGCCGCTTCGATCGACTTGCGTTGCGGCTTGCCGTCGACCCAGTCATAGACAACCGGGTTGATGCCGGCCTCCCCCTCCAGGTGGCCGAAGATGCCGGGAGGAATCGGCCCCATCCCGGGCAGCCCTCGCCCGTTCTGAAAGATGGTGATGAATTCTTCCCAGTCGATCGCAATCGATATTGCCTGCCTGAGTTTGCGCGCATTGGATTGCGATCCGCCAACCACCGGATCGAGATAGTTGAACGACATGTAGAAGGTGCTGGTGCCAACCGAAGTGCGCAATTGGATCCCGCGGCGCTCCATGTCCTCCGATAGTGTTGCCTCGCCCTCGAAGCTGATCTTCACCGCCTGATCGAATTGGTCGGAGTCGACGCTTGAACGGTCGTAATAGCCCTGCAGAAACTTGTTCCAATAGGGAATGCTCTCGCGCTCGCGGGCGTAGACCACGCGGTCGATGAACGGAGCGATCTTCCCGGCATCGGCGAGGAGACCAGCCTCTCGATCACCCGGCGCGCCTTCGGTGGGGTACGCCTCACCGCGAAAGTTCGGATTGCGTGCGAGCACCATTCGCGAATTTGGATCGTTTTCAGCGAGCATGTACGGGCCGGTCCCGATCGGATACCACTCCAAGGTCAGGTTGCGTCCATCGTTCATCCCGCGCTGACTGTAGAAACGATCCGCCTCCACCGGCATCGGCGCGAAGAACGGCATCGCGAGCCAAAAGATGAATTGGGGATACTTGCCCTTCACGCGGATTCGAAACGTGTGCTGATCGACAACCGTTACGCCGCTCAATTGAAACTCGTGCAGGTCGATCCAGGGTAGACCTTTATCGGTCGGCCCATACGCCACCCTGTGCGCCTCGACCATTCTTCGATTGGCGGCCTCGAGCGCGGTTCCGAGCTCCTTCAGACCGACCACATAGTCGGCGATATGACTTAGAACGGGCGAGCTGAGTCGCGGATGCGCGAGCCGCTTGATCTGGTACACATAGTCGTCGGCCACCAGCTCGCGCGTACCCGTCTGCGGAAAATCCGCCAGCGTAAAACGGGACTTGATATCGTCCTCGGATAACCCAAGATAGAGCGGCGCGCCATCG
>JANMUI010000217.1:0-30335 GCA_031391405.1 Betaproteobacteria bacterium | reverse complement strand
CACTTCGATCACATCGACCGTCTTGAAGTCGCCGATGTCCGGTACCAACACCTCTTTCATCGCGCCCATTCTAAATTCCTGACCTGATTACCAACGACTCTCCGCTGCGGAGGGGATCAACAAGGGGGCGAGCTCCCTTGTTCGTTCGGGGGATATACAAGGGGGAGCTTCTCCCCTTGTTCGTACGAAATCTTTCGGTGATTTGCCATGATTTGAAGCGCAGCGGTGAATCATTGCTAATCACATCCCCTATGCGTACGCGGGATTCGGCTTGTCCGGATTGATGCCGTACTTCTTGATCGCTTGCGCGACGACCGTCGGCTTGACTTCGCCCTGTTCGACGAGCGCCTTCAACGCCGCCACGGCGACATAGTGGCGATTGACTTCGAAGTGTTCGCGCAGCTTTGCGCGTGTGTCGGATCGCCCGAATCCATCGGTTCCGAGAACGCGATAGCTCTTCTCGCGCGGAATGAACGGACGAACGCCGTCGGCAAAGGCCTTCATGTAGTCGGTGGCAGCAACCACGGCGCCGGCACGGCCCGACAAGCACTGCGTCACATGCGGCACGCGTAGCTCGCCGTCAGGATGCAACATGTTCCAGCGGTCACAGTCTAGTCCGTCACGCCTCAACTCGGTGAAGCTCGGGCAGCTCCAGATATCAGCGGCGATCTTCCAGTCCGATTCGAGCAACTCGGCCGCGGCGATGACTTCACGAAGGATTGTTCCTGAACCCATGAGCTGCACGCGCGTCTTGCCCTTGCCGCCTTCTTTGAGCAGGTACATGCCCTTGATGATGTCGGCTTCCATTCCTTCGGGCATGCCCGGATGCGCGTAGTTCTCGTTCATCACGGTAATGTAATAGAACACATCTTCCTGGCGCTCCAGCATCCGCACCAGACCGTGCTGGATGATCACCGCCAGTTCGTAGCCGAAGGTCGGATCGTACGACACGCAGTTCGGCACGACCGCCGACATGAGGTGGCTGTGGCCGTCTTCGTGCTGCAACCCTTCGCCGTTGAGTGTGGTGCGGCCGGCGGTCGCCCCGAGCAGGAATCCGCGCGAGCGCAGATCGCCCGCCGCCCAAGCCAAGTCACCGATCCGCTGAAAGCCGAACATCGAATAGAAGATGTAGAAGGGGATCATGTTGATCCCGCTGTTCGAATACGAGCTCGCCGCCGCCATCCATGACGAGAACGCGCCGGCTTCGTTGATGCCCTCTTCGAGAATTTGCCCGGCCTTGTCCTCGCGGTAATACATGACCTGATCGCGATCGACCGGCTCGTACTTCTGCCCCTCGGCGGAATAGATGCCGAGCTGCCGGAACATCCCTTCCATGCCGAAGGTGCGTGCCTCGTCAGGCACGATCGGAACGATCTTCTTGCCGATTTCCTTGTCCCGAATCAACGCCGTCAAGATGCGCACGAATGCCATCGTCGTGGAGATCTCGCGACCTTCAGCGGTCGGTTGCAATACCTGCTGGAAGCTGGACAGCGGGGGCGCCGGCAACCGGTGCGCCGCGACACGACGACGCGCCGGCAGGAAACCGCCGAGCGTCTTGCGACGCTCGTGCAAATACTGCATGACGGGGTCGTCGGCAGGAGGCTTGTAGAACGGCAGCGCCGCGAGCTTGTCGTCGGCGATCGGGATATTGAATCGATCGCGGAATTCGCGGATCGATTCAATATCGAGTTTCTTCAACTGATGGGTCGGATTCTTTGCCTGCCCCTGCTTGCCGAGCCCATAGCCCTTGATCGTCTTGGCAAGAATGACCGTAGGCTGGCCCTTGTGCTTCACTGCTGCGGAATATGCGGCGTAGATCTTGTACGGATCATGCCCGCCACGATTGAGGCGCCAGATGTCGTCGTCGGTCATGCGGGAAACCAGATCGAGCGTTCGCGGATCCTTGCCGAAAAAATGCTTGCGTACGAACGCGCCGTCATTGGCCTTGTAGTTCTGGTACTCGCCATCGACCGTGTCCATCATGATCTGCCGCAACGCGCCGTCCTTGTCGTGCGCGAACAGGGGATCCCAGTACGATCCCCAAATGACCTTGATGACATTCCAACCGGCGCCGCGAAAATCCGCCTCGAGCTCCTGGATGATCTTGCCGTTGCCGCGCACCGGACCATCGAGGCGCTGCAGGTTGCAATTGACGATGAAGATAAGATTGTCGAGCTTCTCGCGGGAGGCCATGCCGATCGCGCCGAGCGACTCGGGCTCGTCCATTTCGCCGTCGCCGCAAAAGACCCAGACCTTGCGCTGCTCGGTATCGGCGAGCCCGCGCGCATGCAGGTACTTGAGAAAGCGCGCCTGGTAGATCGATTGGATCGGCCCTAGCCCCATGGAGACCGTTGGAAACTGCCAGAAATCGGGCATGAGCCATGGATGCGGGTACGACGAGATGCCCACGCCATCCACTTCGCGGCGAAAGTTTTCGAGCTGCGACTCGCTGAGACGCCCCTCCAGATAAGCACGTGCATAGATGCCGGGCGCCGAATGCCCCTGGAAGTAGATCAGATCGCCGCCGTGATCTTCACTCGGTGCACGCCAGAAGTGGTTGAAGCCGATGCCAAACAGCGCGCCGACCGAAGCGAAACTCGCAATATGCCCACCGAGGTCGCCATCACCCATGTTCGCCCGCGCGACCATCGCAAGCGCATTCCACCGGCAGAAGGAGCGGATGCGTTCTTCGAGTGCGGCATCACCGGGCGAACGATCCTCGAGATGCGGGGGGATCGTATTGATGTAAGCGGTATTCGCGCTGAATGGGATGTAGGTCCCTGAACGACGCGCCTGCTCGACCATTCGCTCGAGAATGAAATGGGCGCGTTCGGGCCCTTCATGATCGATGACTGCGGCAAGGGCATCGAGCCATTCGCGGGTTTCCACCGAATCGATATCGTTCGGCTGGGAAAAGTCTGGGAGGGCTGCTGTCATGGCGACTCCTTTTACCGCGCTCGACGATCACCCCGGACCACGCGGACCGAGGACATCGATTAATCATTGGTGCGATGAGCGATCGGCCCAATGATTGTGGCGCTCTGCATTATAAAATATCATATGGCAAAAATACGTTCCGTATAGCGAAACATCGATCTGGCGAAATTTGGGCCGACCGAACCCGCCGGGCTCCCGGATAATTGCCGGCCCAGCCCGCGTCCCCAACCTCGACATCCCGCAATTCGATCCCGAGCATGCCCGAAGCAATCATTCTTGACGGCGTGCGCCTTGCCGCCGCGACCCGTGACGACTTGAAGGGTCGCATCGCCGCCCTCGCAACGCGCGGCATGACGCCTCGCCTCGATGTGGTGATCGCGGGTGAGGATCCGGCCTCGCAGGTGTATGTGCGCAACAAGATGCGTGCTGCCGGCGACGTTGGCGTGAGGTCTGAGGTTCATCGATTGATCGCGACCGCATCGGAAGGGGATCTACTTTCGCTGATCGGGGATCTCAATGCCGATTCGCGTGTGCACGGCATCCTAGTGCAACTGCCCCTTCCAAACCACATTGCGTCGCACCATGCGATTGACGCGATCGCCCCGGAGAAGGATGTTGACGGGTTCAATCCGCAGAATGTCGGTGCACTGGTGACCGGGCGCCCGCATTATGTCCCGTGCACACCAGCCGGCATCATGGCGTTGCTGGCAAGTGGCGACGTTCCCCTTTGGGGAAAGCATGCGGTCGTGGTTGGGGCGAGCAATATCGTCGGCAAGCCGATCGCGATGCTCCTCTTGCAGAAAGGCGCGACGATCACCATCTGTAATTCCAAGACGCCGGACCTGTCCGCGATCACCCGCCAAGGCGATGTCGTCGTCGTCGCGGTCGGCAAGACCGGCATGGTCACCGGCGCGATGCTCAAGCCCGGCGCGGCAGTGATCGATGTCGGCATCAACCGGTTGCCGAACGGGAAGCTTGTTGGCGACGTTGAATTCGAGAGTGCCAGCAAGGTTGCCGGATGGATCACGCCCGTTCCAGGCGGTGTTGGTCCGATGACCGTCGCCATGCTGATCGCCAACACCGTACTCGCAGCCGAGCGCTCCCTGAACTCCGCCTAACTCATTTTGATTTGACGATGAACACAATGAATCCTCTACTCGATTTTTCCGGCCTGCCACGCTATCGCGCGGTGACCTCCGATCACATCACGCCCGCGGTCGATGCGCTGCTCGCCGAATGTCGCGCTGCCGATGCGCGGCTGACCGCCTCCGATGTGCCCGCGACCTGGAAGGATTTTGTCGAACCGCTCGCCGACGTCCATGAACGACTTGAACGTGCGTGGGGCGTCGTCGGGCATCTGCACGGCGTTCTCGACACCCCTTTGCTGCGAGAGGCCTACAACACCAATCAGCCCAAGGTGGTCGATTACTACACCGAGCTTGGGCAGAACCTCGCCCTCTTCGAAAAATACAAGGCCCTTCGCGCCGCAACCGAATACACGCGGCTCAGCGCGCCGCAACAACGCATCATTGATCACGCGATTCGCGACTTCCGCCTCTCCGGCGCCGAGTTGTCAGACGACAAGAAGGCGCAATTCGCGCAGATCCAGGCCGAGCTCGCCAAGCTGCAAACGCGATTCTCGGAGAACGTGCTCGATGCGACCAACGCCTTCGACAAGCTCATCGAGCGCGGGGAAGAATTGGCCGGTGTTCCCGACGACGTGTTGGAAGGGTTCAAGGCCGCAGCAAAGCGAGACGGCAAGACAGGCTGGAAGCTTTCGCTGCAACTGCCTTCGTATCTGCCCGTCATGCAATACGCGGAGAACCGAATGTTGCGCGAGGAACTGTACCGCGCACATGCGACACGCGCGGCCGAGTTCGGCAAGAGCGAGTTGAACAACACGCCGCTGATCCGCCGCATCCTCGAGCTTCGCGACGATGAGGCAAAGCTTCTTGGCTACCGCGACTTTGCCGAGGTGTCGCTCATCCCCAAGATGGCGAAGAATCCCGAGCAGGTCCTGTCGTTTCTTCGCGATCTCACGGACAAGTCGTTGCCCTATGCGCGGCGAGACGTAGAGGAGCTGCGCACCTTCGCGCGCGATGAGCTTGGGCTCCGGCAAATGGAATCGTGGGACATACCGTTCGTATCCGAGAAATTGCGGGCGAAGCGCTATGCCTTTTCCGAACAGGAAGTGAAGCAGTATTTTCCCGAGCACAAAGTGCTCGAAGGCATGTTCCGCGTGGTCGAAACGCTCTACGGCATCTCGATCGAGCCCGACGAAGCCGAGACGTGGGATCCGAATGTCCGCTTCTTCCGGGTCCGCGCGCGGGGCGGCGCAACCATCGGACAGTTCTATCTCGATCCGTACGCGCGGGAAACCAAACGCGGCGGCGCCTGGATGGACGAGGCGCTCTGCCGCCGGCGCATTGCAGGCGGGGTGCAGACGCCGGTCGCGTATCTGGTCTGCAATTTTTCATCGCCGGTGGGCGGCAAGCCTGCTCTCCTCACCCATGATGACGTCAACACGCTCTTCCATGAATTCGGCCACGGCTTGCACCACCTGCTGACGCGGGTCGATGAAGGGCAGGTCTCGGGCATTCGTGGCGTCGAGTGGGATGCGGTCGAGCTGCCGAGCCAGTTCATGGAGAACTTCTGCTGGGAGTGGGAGGTACTGCGTCACATGACCGCGCATGTCGAGGCCGGAGAGGCTTTGCCGAAGCCGTTATTCGAGAAGATGGTGGCGGCAAAGAATTTCCAGAGCGGGATGGGGACCGTCCGGCAAATCGAGCTTGCGATGTTCGACATGTTGATTCATACGCAGTTCGATCCCCGCGGGACCAAAACACCGCTCGAGCTGCTCGGAGAAGTGCGTGCGCAGGTCGCGGTCATCCATCCGCCGGCGTACAACCGCTTCCCAAACAGTTTTGGACATGTTTTTTCGGGCGGATACGCGGCCGGTTACTACAGCTACAAGTGGGCCGAAGTGTTGTCGGCCGATGCCTACAGCTTGTTCGAGGAAAACGGCGTCCTCAACCCGGCAACCGGTGAACGGTTCTGGAACGAGATTCTCGCCGTCGGAGGCAGCCGCGCCGCGCTCGATTCGTTCAAGGCGTTTCGCGGACGCGAGCCGAATGTGGAAGCTCTACTGCGACATAACGGGATGGTGCCTGCTTAGCGGCGATCGGTGTGCGCAACGCCGAACCCGCCAACTTAGTGAGGGATGAGCGATGCTGCGATCGATGCTGACCATGTTGTTGCTGTTGAGCTCTGCTACCGCGTTGGCAGACGGACTTTATCGCTGGGTGGACAGGGACGGCAAAGTCCACTATGGCGATGCGCCGCCTATCACACCGGGGCAGCAATCCGAGAAGCGCAAGCTCGCGGCGCCGGCACCGGATGCACGCCCGCCAAGTTATGAAACACAGATTGCCGCCAAGAATTTCCCGGTCTCGCTCTATACCGCGCCAAAATGCGGCCAGCTTTGCGACGACGCGCGCAAGCTTCTCAGCGCGCGCGGAATTCCGTTCTCCGAGATTTCCGTCAACGATTCCAAGCGGCAGGAAGAGCTCGTCCGACTCGTGGGAGCCGCCGAGCTTCCGGCAATGCTGGTCGGCAAACAAGTCCATAAGGGATTCGAAGCGGGGCTCTACAACACCGCGCTCGATGTGGCCGGATACGGGAAGTCCCCGGTACCAGGCCAATCCAAATCCCCCGCCCCCGCGGCCGCCACGCCAGTGAGCGACACGAAGGTCGAAGCCGAAGCCGCGCCGAAACCAAAAGGACGCTATGCAGACCGCTAGGCGCGCGAGGCGTATCCCGGCTTGACCGGTAAGTGACTAAAATGTGGCGGATGAAGATCGCCACCTGGAACGTCAACTCACTCAAGGTCCGCCTACCGCACGTCTTGGATTGGCTTGTGACCCATCAGCCCGACGCGCTCTGCCTGCAGGAAACAAAAATGGAGGACGCGGTATTTCCGCGCGCCGACATCGAGGCGGCCGGTTACCGAACGCAGTTCATGGGACAAAAGACGTACAACGGCGTCGCTATCCTGAGCCGCATCGACGCGACGGACGTCGTGCGCAACATCCCCGCTTTCGAAGACGTGCAGAAGCGCGTCATTGCCGGCACATTGGGAGATGTGCGGGTGATCTGCTGCTACGTGCCGAACGGCCAGGCCGTAGGCACGGACAAATACGAGTACAAGCTCCGCTGGCTTGGCGCGTTATCGCAGTGGCTAAAGGAAGAGCTCGCGCGGTATCCGAAGCTCGTCGTGGTGGGTGACTACAACATCGCACCGGATGATCGCGATGTGTACGATCCCAAGCAATGGGAGGGGCAGATTCTTTGCAGCGAGCCAGAACGCGCGGCCTATCAGCGCATTCTCGGCCTTGGACTGCACGACAGCTTCCGACTGTTCGAACAGTCGGAGAAGTCGTTCACATGGTGGGACTACCGGATGAACGGGTTCAAACGCAACCTCGGTCTTCGCATCGATCACATTCTGGTATCGGCGGCGATCGTGCAACGTTGCAAGGCATGCGCGATCGATCTCGCGCCGCGCAAACTCGAGCGGCCGTCGGACCATGCGCTGGTGGTAGCCGAGCTGGATCTCTAGCAACCCGCGGGCTCAGAGACGATAGAACGTCTGCGCGTTCTTCCAGAAGAAGCGCGCCCGATCATCCTCGGAAAACCCTTCAAGCATGCTCGCGACCGACCGTACCAGCGTGTCGTAGCCGATGCGCAGTCCGGCCACCGGAAAGTTGGAAGCGAACATGCAGCGCTCGATGCCGAAAATCCGGATGGCGTCGAGCACCACACGCCGATTGGACTCGTAGTGCCACGCCTCGCCCTTCAGCCCAAACTCCGATACCTTCAGCCATACATTCGGGCAGCGGGCGATGGTCTCCATCATCTGACGCCAGGCCGCCAGGCCCGCTTCGCTGCGGTCCCACGGGAAGCCGGTGTGGTTGAGAACGATCGCGGTGCCGGGGAACATGCGCGCAACCTCCGCCGCTTCCGCCAGATGCCAATAGGGCACACGCAAGTCCCAGGACAGACCGTATTTTTCGAGTAGCGCGAATCCTGCGAGCCACTGCGGATCCTGCATGGTGCCCGGCCCGCTGGGACGCATCGCATCGGGTGATGGCGCGGTCACCGGCTTGGAACGGATTCCACGTACGAGCGCAAATCCGGCCTGCTGGGCAATGATCTCTTCCGCATTGGGTGTATGGAACCATGCATGCGCGACGATCGCGTTGGGCAGGCCATGGATATCGCTCATCAACGTAAGCCAACGCGTTTCGGCGACCTGCAGGTCACGGTCCATTTCAGCTTCAACGTGAACGGTTTTGAGGACATTGTGGCCAGCCGCATCGCGCCGCAGATCACGAGGCAGGTAATTCCGCTTGAGGGGTGTGTAGTCGCCCATGAAGAAATGCGGCGAGACGGGACCGGTTAGCCACGGATAGTGATTGGCGCGCAGGTCCCAAAGATGATGGTGGGCGTCGATCAACGTGATCGCGCCGGGATCATCGCGCCATGGTCCGTGAATGGTCGTTTGCATGTCGATCGGGAATCAACTGACCCGGCGCGAGGATGCGGCCGAACCGGCGGGAGGTCAAGCACTGGCGGCCGGGTCGCGGTCCATGGTTCGAAGCGTCGCGTAGAATCGGCCGGACGTTTCGCACCGGAAATCATGCATGTCCGCGATCACGCAGTGCCCTCTCGACCATGCGGTCATCAGCGTACGCGATCGGATGGATGAGGCCGCGACCCTCTTCCGGCGCATGGGATTCACATTGACTGATCGGGGCCATCATTCGACGGGTTCGTGCAATCACCTCATGGTGTTCGAGCGCGACTACCTCGAGCTGATCGGCTTTCCGCCTGCGGGCCAAATGATTCGACCTGATCTTCTGCAGGCGCCGATCGGATTGGACGGTCTGGTTCTGAAGGCGACCGACCCACACGCGATCCATCATGCGCTGGTCGCACGCGGCCTCCCTGCGGCAGAACCGCAGGCACTCGCACGCAGGATCACACTACCCGGTTCAACCGTGGAGCAGGAAGCACGCTTCACCACCGTGCGACTACCGCGCGGCGCCTTGCAGGGCGGGCGTGTCTACTACTGCCGGCACGAGACGCCAGAGCTTGTTTGGCATCCATCGTTCCAGTCTCACGATAACAGCGCCATTGGAATTGCCTCGTTCACGATTGTCGTCCCCGATCCCGCGAGCGAGATCACTCGATACGAAAAAATCCTCGATACCGGCGCCGGAATCGCGGCTGACAACACAGCGCGCATCACGCTGGGTCACGCCGAGCTCGAGTTGGTGACGCCGCCCGCGCTCCGTACGGCGCTTGGCACGCTCGCCTGCGATGCGAACGACCACGAGGGCCATGCGCGCGAGGCGTACATGGCGATGTTGACGATCAACGTGCGCAGTCTCGCCACCGCCGCGGACGTGTTGCGCCGAGGCCGATTTTCGACGGCACGGCTTGGCAAGCGTATCGCTATCCCCGCCGCCGAAGCAATGAACTGCACGATCGCGTTTTCGGAGTAACACGATGAGCGCAAGAGACTTGGACCAGTTCGTCATCGATCGCGTTAGCGAAGGCGAATTCAATGTGCACCGCGATCTGTTTCGCGATCCAGAGCTCTTCGATCTGGAGATGCGATACATTTTCGAGGGCACGTGGGTGTTTCTGGGCCTGGCGTCGCAAGCCCCCGCTCTGCATGATTACTTCACGACTTGGATCGGACGGCAGCCGGTCGTGGTAATGCGCGATGCCGATGGCGATCTCGCTGCGTTCCTCAACAGTTGCCGGCACCGCGGCGCCACGGTCTGCCCGCATGAGAGGGGCCACGCGAAATACCACGTGTGTCCCTACCATGGCTGGGCGTACGACAGCGCGGGCAAGAATCTCGATGTGCGGGATAGAAAGCATGGCCAGTACAGTCCGGTATTCGATCGGGACAGCCACGACCTCGCGCCGATCGCGCATTTCGGGAACTATCGCGGGTTCCTGTTCGGAACCCTGAATCCGGACGCGGCAACGCTCGACGCGTATCTCGGTGACACGCGCTTCTTCCTCGACCTCGTGATCGATCAGAGCCCGCACGGGATCGAATTGGTCCCGGGGTCTTCAACCTACACCTTCAACGGCAACTGGAAGCTGCAGATCGAGAACTGCGTGGATGTGTACCACGTGCTCTCGGCGCATTCGAGCTTCGTGAAGATCGTCGAGCGTCGCCGCTCCGGCGAATCGGGAAACAAACTGGACGCACTCGACTTCGAGGCGTACCGGTCGGCAGCGATCACACGCGGCAGCTTCACCTTCGATCACGGCCATGCCGCAATCTGGGCGCAGAACGCGAATCCTCGCATTCGTCCGCTCTTTCCACTCATCGACGAGGTGAAACAACGGGTCGGCGAACTGCGGGCCGAATGGATGTTGTACTCGCGCAATCTCACCTTGTATCCGAATGTGCAGATCGCTGAAAACGCGTCGCTGCAGATGCGTGTGATCCGTCCGCTCGCGGTAGACAAGACGGAGATGCGCATCTACTGCCTCGCACCCGTCGGTGAACCTGATGACGCAAGAGCGTTTCGCATCCGCCAATACGAGGATTTTTTCAATGTGAGTGGCCTGGCAACCCCGGATGACACCACGTGTTACGAAGACTGCCAGTCCGGCTATCGCGCGCATTCGATCAACTGGCAGCAAGGCTACGCACGCGGCATCACCGCGGTTCGTGCGGGCGCTGACGAATACGCGCGCACGATCGGCATCGCACCCGTTACCAGCCAGCATGGCCCGCATGACATCCAGGACGAAACGATCTTTCATGCGAGCTACCGTGAATGGCTGCGGTTGATGAAGGCGGGTGCGATGCGAGATGCGGTGGGCAGGCAGCGATGAATCAAGATCGGCTCGGCGTTGCCACCAGTATCCTCTATCGCGAAGCGCTGCTACTCGATACGCAGCGTTGGGACGAATGGACCGCCCTGTTCACCGCGGACTGCGAGTATTGGGTGCCGGCATGGAAAGGCGAGCACACGCCGACCGAGGATCCGCGCCGCGAAATTTCGCTTATCTATTACGCGACACGCGCGGGGCTGGAAGATCGGATCTGGCGCGCACGCTCCGGACGCTCGGTCGCCTCGTTCGTCCTCCCGCGCACGCAGCATGCGCTGACCAATATCCTGCTCGACGATCGCTCGACCGATACGCGGCTGGAGGTGCTATCGAACTTCGTCACGCATCAGTTCCTGCCCAAAGAGAAAACGATTGAAGTGTTCTTCGGGCGCTACGAGCACGCACTCGTTGCACAAGCCGGGAGATGGCTGATCGCGCGCAAGAAGATCATCCTACTCAATGACTATCTTCCAGCGAAGGTGGATGTCTACAGCCTATGAATGCACTTCCCGTTAAACATGATAGACATCCACGGGCCCGTCCAGCTTGTCATCGATCATCGTGATCTTCTTCGAGGCGATCTTGAGGCCACGCTCGGTCTTGCGCAGTCGGTAGTCGTAACGACCACCTCGCGTGAAGCTCCCGCGGATGCCGTACACATGGCATAGCCAACTCGCTGCGACATCGAGCTCGCCATTGCTTTCATTGATGGCGATGACGATGGCATTACCGACGACATGCACGGTGCGATCAAGCGGTACCGATGCGAACGAGTCTCCCGCCTCCAGGCGAAACACGCGATCCTCGAGTCCGGCGCGGCCGCGCAAATAAAGCAGGTTCAGCTCGTTTTCCGGATCACTCGTTGTTTCAAGCTCGCTTTTCCATGCGGGAAGCCAGAAGACCGCGTCCTCGGTGTAGAGATCGAGCCACGCTTCCCACTTCTTTTCATCGAGGAGCAACGCTTCATGAAAGACGATCGCGCTTGCCCCGTCATTGATGACCGGGAAGCTCATGCATGCTCCAGAAGCCGCTGCTTCCAGTTGCGGTAGAACCCGCGATACATGATTTCATGGTCCCAATTGTTCGTGCTGGCGGCCGGTGCAGATCCGATCGATGCGGCATCGGTGTCCTCAGCGCCGTGCATGATGTTCGCCTTTGCGCCGCGCGCGAAGTCGTTCCAACGCGCGGTTCGTCCATAGCCGCCGACGTAGGTCGCTTCGAGCGCCGCCAGGTCGTCCGAGGTGGCCATCCCGGTGGTGAGGTAGAAGTCTTCGAACTTGCGAAGCCTTGCAGTGCGCGCCGCCTTGCTTTCCCCGATCGGCGCAACGCATCGCACGGTCACCTCCGCGCGATCACAGCTCACCGGCTGAATGGTGCGAATCTGCGACGAGGGGTTGTCCATCAGGAGGAGATTGGGGAATAGAAAGAGATTGCGTCCGCGATTCATCATCCAATCGACTTTTGCGGGCGGGAATTCGCGTTCCAATCGTTCCTTCTGCTGATAGATCGGGCGCTTGCTCGGATCGGTATGCTGCGCCCAGATCGCCATATGGCCGTTGCCGAAGTCATAACCGCCGGAGGCGACATTGCCGGTGAGGCGGCCGGACTCGGTTCGCTGCATGCCGGATAGCCCGAGCTTCGCTTCGCGATTCGCAACGGTGGCGGCGAACACGCGATGCACCGTCGAGACGTGATAGCCATCGACGCCATTCTCCGCCTGCATCTTCCAGTTGCCGCGCACGATGTAGGTCGATGATCCGGGCAGCACTTCCAGTCCGTCCGGAGACTGGTCGACCAAGAGATCGATCCACGGCCGCGTCGGTCCGAGATAGTCGCCCAGTGACGAGACATCGGCGCGCAGACTGCCGAAGACGAAACCGCGATAGGATTCGATGCGCGGTATGGGCGTGAGACTCCACTCGGCGCGACAATCGGGGTTGGCATAGGCCCCCGACTCCTCATTCTTGATCTTCATGCAACGCCCGTCGAGCGCGAATACCCAGCCGTGAAAGCGGCAGGTGAACGTGCTCACCTTGCCGCTTTGCGTGGGCACCAGGGTCGCGCCGCGATGGGCGCAGGCGTTGATGAATCCGCCGAGCGCTCCGTCCTTCTTCCGGACCATGAATACCGGCTGACGGCCCATCTGGGTCGCGAAGTATTCGCCCGGTTGCCTGATCTGACTTTCGTGGCAGAGGTACACCCAGCCGCCCTCGTAGAAGCAATCGAGCTCCGCTTCGAACACTTCCGGGTCGGAATAAATGGCACGGTCGACGCGAAATCTCGCCACCGAGTCGTCAATGAGGGCCGCGAGCTTGTGACGCATTTGCATGGCACTTCTCTCGTTGGATCGGACCAAGAATTCTAATCCAGGGTCGCAAGGAGGCTTACGCTATATCCTCGGCCTTGGCATCCAATCCAAGCTCGTTGATCTTGCGGGTAATGGTGTTTCGGCCGATGCCAAGCAATTGCGCCGCTTCGATCCGCCGGCCACCCGTGTGCTGCAGCGCGCGACGGATGAGAACGCTTTCGAAATCCCGGGTCATCCGGTCCATCAAATCGCGTTCCCCACGCGCCAACGCAAGGTTGACCACGTTCTCCAGAACGGTGGTCCAGGCCTGCGTGCCCTCCTGCTGCGGCTCATCCCGAATCTCCACCGGAAGGTCCTTCACATCGACCGTTTGCGCAGGCGCCATGACGGTCAACCAGTGGCATACGTTCTCCAATTGGCGAACATTGCCGGGGTAACCGTATTCGGTAAGAAATTGCATGGCTTCGGCCGACAAGCGCTTGGACTCCACGCCGAGGTCGCGCGCACTCTTCGCGAGGAAGTGTCGCGCAAGCGAGGGAATATCCTCGCGGCGCTCACGCAATGACGGCAACCGCAGCCGAATCACGTTCAGCCGATGATAGAGGTCTTCCCGAAATGCTCCCTGCCGGACGCGTTGCTCGAGATCCTGGTGCGTCGCCGCGATCACGCGGACATTCGCACGAAGCGGTGCGTGGCCGCCTACGCGATAGAACTGTCCGTCGGCAAGGACACGCAGTAGCCGCGTCTGGAGCTCGGCCGGCATGTCGCCGATTTCATCCAGGAACAGCGTGCCACCTTCAGCCTGCTCGAAGCGTCCGCGCCGCTGCGTCTGGGCACCAGTGAATGCACCGCGTTCGTGTCCGAATAGCTCCGACTCGAGCAAATCCTTCGGCATTGCCGCCGTGTTGATGGCCACGAACGAATGGCTTGCGCGCGGGCTATGCCGGTGCAAGGCGCGTGCCACCAGCTCCTTACCGGTGCCCGATTCCCCGGTCATCAGAACGGTGGCGCTCGATTGCGAGAGACGCCCGATCGCGCGAAACACGTCCTGCATCGCCGGTGCCTGGCCGAGGATTTCCTGTGAGGGATCCTCCAGCTCGGACGGTTCGTCCTTCTGGACGCTCTCGGCCATCGCGCGGCGAATAAGCTCGATGGCGCGATCGACGTCGAAGGGCTTCGGTAGGTATTCGAACGCCCCACCCTGGAACACCTGCACCGCCGAATCGAGATCGGAGTACGCCGTCATGATGATGACCGGCAGATGCGGGTATCGCTGCTTGATGGTGCTCAATAGCTCGAGGCCCGAGGCGCCCGACATCCGGATGTCGGAGACGAGTACCTGCGGGGTGCCGAGAGCAAGCGCTCGCATGACGTCGCCCGCGCTCTCGAAGGTTTGGTGTTGGATCCCTTCGCGAGACAGCGCCTTCTCGAATACCCATCGAATCGAACGATCGTCGTCGACCACCCATACCGGTTTCATGCCGCCACCTCGCGATTGAAGCGCGATTCCTCGGTCGTCACCGGCAGCAGGACGCGAAACGACGTTCGTCCAGGGCGACTCTCGCATTCGATGACGCCGCGGTGGTACTCGACGAAATTCATCGCGAGCGTAAGGCCCAATCCGGTCCCATCAGGGCGACCCGATACCAAGGGATAGAAAATCCGATCGCGAATGGCATCGGGAATACCCGGGCCGTTATCGATGATCTGCAGGTCGCACGCAAGTCGATGCCGGCGGCGCGCGATGGTGACTTGGTGGATCGCCCGGGTGCGAAAGACGATATTCCCGCTCTGCGCCGCGGGCGGGGTCCGACCCAGAATCGCCTGCGCTGCATTGCGCGCTACGTTGAGGACGACCTGGATCAACTGCTCGCGATCACCCTCGATCTCGGGCAGACTGACATCGTAGTCACGCTCCACGCCGATGCCATTGGGAAACTCAGCGTGGATGAGGCTGCGAACACGCTCGCACACTTCATGGATATTGACCGGTTCTCTCTGTGGCAGCCGGTGCGGCGAGAGCAATCGCTCCATCAGGCTTTGGAGTCGGTCCGCCTCCTTGATGATGACTTGCGTGTACTCGCGCAGATCGGCCCGATCGAGCTCACGCTCCAGAAGCTGCGCGGAACCGCGCAGGCCACCGAGCGGATTCTTGATCTCGTGGGCGAGATTGCGAATGAGCTCGCGATTTGCCTGGCTTTGCGCGAGCTGCGCGGCCTCGCGCTCGACGCGCATTTGCTGGTCGATCCCGCGCAGCTCGAGCGCAACCTTGACGGGTCCCGCTTCTGCCGGCGTCGCCATGCAATCGACGTGCAGCACAGCACAGCCATTGCCACCGACGACGCTGATGGTTTCTTCCCGGAAGCCCCGATTCTCCCGCATCGCATGCCGCAATTTTTTTGCGAGCCGCTCATGCTCAGGGATCAGGCGAGACAGTGGCCGTCCGGTCAAAGTGCGCCGAGACAGCGAGAACATGTTTTCGGCGGCGCTGTTGATGTCGACGATCTGCAAGTCGGCATCAAGCAGCACGATCGCAGTGGACAGGAGATCGAGAGCCGCATGGGCGTCGCGGCTCATTGGAACAACTCTTGATCCGATACTCGGAGTGGTGCCAAACGCCGCCCGATTTGGCTACCGGCGAGCTTGGTGAATGCTTTCCTGGCTGCGCTAGCGCCTCGAGCGGGATGCGCGGAATAAGCCTTCAGCGCGTGTTTTGCAGCTCTTTGTTGAGCGCCTCGACATTGCGCGAATGGCGCTCTACGACTTCCTGGAAGGGCTTCAGTCGATCGAGGGTTCGCTGGTAGTTGCGCTCGTCGCCAAGACGGACGCTCTCCTGCTGCTCGAGGGCATTTTTCGCATGCGCGAGGAGTTGCTGTTCCTGCGTGAGCTCGTCCTCGAGAATTTTGCGCCGGCTGTTGTCGCGGCCTTTCTGCGTTTCCTTGTCGACGCGCATGGGATTGCCAGGGGCGACCGCCGCCGAGGTTGTCGGTCGCTCGTTCGAGCTCTGTCCTATGGGCGCTGGGGCCGTGCTCGGCACGACTGACACTTCTTTCTGCACGACCTGGCACTGGCGGCCAATCGTGTCTGCACGCACATTGGTGTATTGCGGCCGACCGGCATCGTCGAGGCACCGGAAAACGACGTTCTGAGTCTGTGACCACGCACCGCCCGCTGATGCTGCGAGGGTGATCATGACGGCGATCCGTATCGAGGTCATCGTCCGAGGAACTCCAGGAGAGAGACGAAGAGTTTAGGACAATGACCCGAAGGTAACAAATCGACAATTGACAAAAAGTCACGATAGCGATCCCGAACTACGCCGAGATTGGCCCCGGCACCTCGATTCCACTCGGGAGGGAGGACATGTGCCGCAAGTGCGGATACGTCCGGTCTTTCTCGTGATGGTCCCTGGCTGAGTGGTCGCGGTACACATCGGGGAGCTCGACAGGGCGGCAGCGGACGAGACGACGATTCATCCCGCCCGCGCCGATCGCCTCAGGCGCTGTAGTACATGTCGAACTCGACCGGATGGGTCGTCATGCGGAAGCGTGTCACCTCTTGCATCTTCAACTCGATATAAGAATTGATGAATTCATTGGTAAAGACCCCACCACGCGTCAGGAACTCGCGATTTCGATCCAGCTCGTCGAGCGCCATATCGAGCGAATGGCACACGGTCGGGACCCGTTTGGCCTCTTCCGGCGGCAACTCGTAGAGGTTCTTGTCGATCGGATCGCCAGGGTGAATCTTGTTTTGCACGCCGTCCAACCCCGCCATCAACATCGCGGCAAATGCCAGATATGGATTTGCGGTCGGATCCGGGAAGCGCACTTCGACACGGCGTCCCTTCGGATTCGAGACGTACGGTATCCGGCAGGACGCAGAACGATTGCGCGCTGAATAGGCAAGATTGATCGGCGCCTCGAAGCCTGGAACCAAGCGTTTGTACGAGTTCGTCCCCGGGTTCGTAATTGCGTTCAGCGGGCGCGCGTGCTTGATGATGCCGCCGATGTAATAGAGCGCAAAGTCCGACAAACCGGCATAGCCGTTCCCGGCGAAGAGATTCTGCCCGGCCTTCCAAACTGACTGGTGGACGTGCATACCCGAACCGTTATCACCAACGATTGGTTTGGGCATAAACGTGGCGGTCTTGCCGTACGAATGGGCCACCATCTGCACGGTGTACTTGAGGATCTGCATCCAATCGGCGCGCTTCACCAGCGTTTCGAACTTGGTGCCGATCTCGCATTGCCCCGGTGCGGCCACTTCATGGTGATGGACTTCGACTTCGACCCCCTGTTCCTCCAGGGCAATGACCATGGCGTTGCGGATGTCTTGCAGCGTGTCGATAGGCGGTACCGGAAAATACCCACCTTTCACCGGCGCACGATGCCCCATGTTCCCGCCGTCGTATTCTTTGCTGGTCGACCACGGCGCTTCCTCGGATTCGACCTTCACGAACGAACCGGACATGTCGACATTCCAGGTCACCGAATCGAACACGAAGAACTCGGGCTCGGGACCGAAGTAAGCGGTGTCGCCGAGGCCGGTCGACTTGAGATACGCCTCGGCGCGCTTGGCGATCGTGCGCGGGTCGCGGTCATAACCCTTGCCGGTCGAGGGTTCGATGACGTCACATTGAATGTTGAGGGTCGATTCATCCGAAAACGGGTCGAGTCGCGCGGACTCGGGCGCGGGATAAAGCAACATGTCGGACGCTTCGATGCCCTTCCAACCGGCGATCGACGAGCCGTCGAAGGCGTGGCCGTTGTCGAACTTGTCTTGCGTGAACTGCCGAGCCGGAACAGTCACATGCTGTTCCTTGCCGCGGGTATCGGTGAAACGAAGGTCGACAAATCTGACCTCCTTGTCCTTGAGCAACTTCAGCACGTCGGCGGCTGAATTCGTCATCGGGTGGCTCCTTTCTTATGGGTGTGAATGAAAACGGAATGGTCCGTGTCGAGCGGAACGGAACGCAGCAAGCGAACACCGCCGTGAACGATTGGCCCGGATTGGTGCATGATCCATGCCACGCCGCCATCCCAGTCTAACGCCATGAAATAAAACGCAGTTTTCGTATATGCGTAGGAAGGCATAGGCACTTGACCGGTGCATTCTGCCACAAGTAAGCACCACTTTAGTGCGTCGCGCATCGACGCTCAATCGGGTGATGGCGCGTACCGCTTCGGTATCATCGGGTGATCATCCGGCCCGCCTCCACCGAGCAGCCAGCGGATCCCGGCAGTGGTATCCGAATCCGACATTCACCTCTCTGAAATCGACATGCTCAATCCGTCTCGTGGAACACGCGGCATGGCCGTCGCACCCCACTCCCTCGCCGCGCAATCCGCTCTCGATGTCTTGCGTGAAGGCGGCAATGCAATCGAGGCGATGATCGCGGCCGCCGCGACGATTGCCGTTGCCTATCCCCATATGAACTCGATCGGCGGCGATTCTTTTTGGTTGATCAGTGCACCCGGTGAAGCGCCGCACGGGATCGACGCATGCGGCGCGGCGGGCGGAAATGTCACGCGCGACTACTACGCAAATCGAGGAATCGTCGATGCGATTCCGTTCCGGGGTGGCGTCGCCGCCAATACGGTCGCGGGCACCCTGGCCGGCTGGAACCTCGCGTACGATTACAGTCGCGACGCACTCGGCGGCAAACTCCCGTTCGCACGATTGTTGCGGGACGCAGTGCACTACGCAGAAAAAGGCGTGCCGGTGACCGACAGCCAGTCGAGCAACACGCGCGCCAAGCGCCGTGAGCTGGAACCACAGCCGGGGTTCACTGCCACCTACCTTCCTGACGGTTCGGTGCCCCAACCAGGGTCTTTGTTCCGCCAGCCTCGGCTGGGTGCGACGCTTCGTGTGCTCGCGAATGAGGGACCGCAGAGCTTCTATCGAGGCAGCCTGGCTACGGCGATTGCGGATGACCTCGCCCGCGCGGGTAGCCCGGTGACGCTCGATGATCTGGGGCGGTATGAGGCGCAATGGCGCACCCCATTGTCACTGAAACATTCGGTCGGAATGCTCTACAACATGCCGGCCCCGACCCAAGGGCTGGTCTCGCTTTTGATCCTTGGCATCCTCGATGTCTTGAAGATTGGAATTGTCGACCCGAACAGCGCGGACTATGTCCATCTGGCGGTCGAAGCGGTCAAGCAGGCGTTCCGGATTCGGGATCGGTACATCACGGACCCAGCGCATATGACCGTCGACCCGGCGCAGTTTCTTGACGGCGCGCGAATTCGCGAGCTGGCGGATCGCATCGACCCGACTCGGGCCGCCCCGTGGGGCGCTGGCGTCGGTCCGGGCGATACGATCTGGATGGGTGTCATCGACGGCGCGGGATGCGCGGTGAGCTTCATCCAAAGTCTGTATCACGAGTTCGGTGCCGGCATCGTGCTTGCCAATACCGGCATCACCTGGCAGAACCGCGGCTGCAGTTTTTCCCTGCGACCCGACGCACTCAACGCGCTGATACCGGGGAGAAAGCCGTTCCACACCTTGAATCCGGCGCTTGCGCACTTCAATGATGGCCGCGTCATGGTGTACGGGAACATGGGTGGAGACGGGCAGCCGCAATCGCAAAGCGCAGTGTTCACCCGCTATGCGTTGTTCGGGATGTCGCCGCAAGCTGCCGTCACCGCGCCACGCTGGCTGCTCGGGCGCACCTGGGGACAGGTGACGGACACCTTGAAACTCGAAGCCCGTTTCCCGGCGGCGGTGGTCGATGCGCTCATTCAGCGCGGCCATGACGTCGAAGTCTTGAAGGACTATGACGAGACGATGGGACATGCGGGCGCAGTCGTTCGCCACGCCAACGGAACGTTCGAGGGCGGATTCGATCCGCGCAGCGATGGGGCGGTGGCGGCGTACTAAGCTTTTGAGATGCGCGAGCTATCCCACCGTCCAATTCACCAGGCCGGTCCATGCGGTGAACAACACGACGACCCCGAAGATGATGCGGTACCAGGCGAAGATCGTGAAGTCATGGGTCGCGATATAGCGTAGCAACCAGCGTACGCAAAGAAACGCCGAAGCGAATGCGGCGATCAGTCCTACCCCGATCGTCGGGATATCTTCGACGCTGAATAACGCGCGGTTCTTCACGAGATCGTAGGCGCCCGCGGCAATCAAGGTCGGGATAGCAAGAAAGAACGAGAACTCGGTCGCGGCTTTTCGCGAGAGGCCGAACAGCATGCCGCCGATGATCGTGGCACCCGAGCGGGATGTTCCCGGAATGAGTGCGAAGCACTGCGCGATCCCGACTTTCAAAGCGTCCTGCCATGTCATGTCATCGACGCTCGCGACACGCACGGTCCGTTGCCGCCGCTCTGCCCACAGAATCACGAATGCACCGGCGATGAACGCCGCGGCAACCGGGACCGGCTTGAACAGATGGGCCTTGATCAGTTTTCCAACCGTAAGGCCCATGAAGGCCGCCGGGAGAAATGCAATGAACAGATTGAGGATGAACTGCCGGGCATGCTGATCATCGAGCGCGCCACGTACCACGCCCCAAAGGCGCACCCGGTATTCCCAGACAATCGCTAGCATCGCGCCGGTCTGGATGAATACCTCGAAAACCTTGCCCTTTTCGTCATTGAAATCGAGAAGGTCGGCGGCCAGGATGAGATGGCCAGTGCTCGAAATCGGCAGGAACTCAGTGAGCCCCTCGACGATACCGAGGATCAACGCCTTGATCAGCAGAAGGGTGTCCAACGGAGGGGCTCTTGGTCGCGACGAGGGCGCCGAGTGTATAGGGCATCCATCGCCGTGTGATGAACCTAACAATCACCCGATCGATCGCGGACGATCACACTGTTGGACAGCAAATCGCGGTGTGAAATAATGCACATGACGTAACAATCGATAGGTCCCCCTCCGAATCGCGGATCCGCCACACTGCGCAAGAAACCAATCAGGCGAATTCCTAACCAGCTCCAGCACGATGACGATTCGGACCCTCGGAAGAGTGTGCTTTCTTCTGGTACTGGCGGGAGCGGCCGCGATCCTCGTCGTGAGCGCGCCTGACCTCACGTCGTTGCTCTCGATTCTCCTAGGGTTGAACGGCCTGGCGCTCGACTTTTTTACCCACGATCTTTACCGAAGGATCATGGTGATCTTGGTGATTGGCCTGCCGTTTCTGCTGTTTGTCGCGATTGCGGTCCTGCCGCGATGGACGCCGCGCTTGACCAAGATTCCGAATTCGTCCTACTGGCTCTCGCCGGAACGACGGACCGAATCGCTCGCGTATCTCGAGCGCCAAGGTGTGGTGCTCGGTGCAATCGTGATCAGCTTCTTGTGCGCGTTCCATTGGCTCCTGATAGACACGAGTTTCACCGTTCCCGGACGCTTGCTCCGCGCGCCATTCGCGATACTTCTGGTCTTCCTGCTGGCCGCGCTTTTGGTGTGGACGCTTTCGATCCAACGGCGTTTCCGCAGGCTCGCGTAGGACGGGACAGGCGCGAATCGCGTCGACTAGGAATCGGCGCGGACCACTGGGCAGGTTCCTTGCAACAACTCGATCAGGCGTCGCACGGCAATGCCGCGATGGCTGATGCGGTTCTTGTCCTCCGCATCGAGCTCGGCCGCGGTTCGGCCAAGATGCGGCAACAGAAAATACGGGTCATATCCGAATCCCCCGGCGCCGCGCGGTGAGTCGATCACTTCGCCATGCCAACGACCATCCGCGATGAGCGGCTCAGGGTCCGCCGCACGCCGCACCATCACGATCACGCAGTAGTAATGCGCGCGGCGGTCGCGATGGGGTCGGAGCGATTCGACGAGCTTTGCGTTATTGCGGGCATCGGACCGCGGTTCGCCCGCAAAACGCGCGGAATGAACACCGGGTTCACCGGCAAGTGCTTCTACAACGATGCCGGAATCATCGGCAAAGGCCGGCAATCCGGTGTGGGCGGATGCATGGCGTGCTTTCGCGAGTGCGTTCTCGACGAACGTCGCGTGCGGCTCTTTCGCATCGGTAACGCCGAGCGCTGATTGCGGAAGGACCTCGAAACCGTGCGCCGCGAGAAGCTGCTGAAACTCGCGCAGCTTGCCGACGTTGGACGAGGCAAGCACGATTCGATTCGTCGTGTCAGCGATGGCTCACCCCTTGCGGTGCCCCAACGAATTCAGCGTCCGAGCACTGCTCGCTGCTTGGCGACGAGCGCGCTGATTCCCAGCTCGGCGAGCTCCATCATCTCGTTCATCTGGACGCGCGAGAACGGCACCCCTTCCGCCGTGCCCTGCACCTCGACGAATCCGCCGGAGCCGGTCATCACCACGTTCATATCCGTCTCGCAGGCCGAATCTTCCGCGTAGTCGAGATCGAGGATCGCAGTACCAGCGTAGACCCCGACGGAGATAGCCGCGACGGAATCGCGAATCGGCGATGCTTTGAGCAGCGCGCGCGCAAGCAGCCAATCGACAGCATCCTGCAGCGCGACATAGGCGCCGGTGATCGCCGCGGTGCGCGTACCACCGTCCGCCTGGATCACGTCGCAATCGAGTTGAATCGAGCGCTGCCCGAGCGCCGCCAGATCGACGACCGCACGCAGGCTGCGTCCAATGAGCCGCTGAATCTCCTGCGTGCGCCCGGATTGTTTGCCCCGCGCAGCCTCGCGATCGGACCGGGTGTGGGTCGATCGCGGCAGCATTCCGTATTCCGCGGTGATCCAGCCACGACCGCTGTCGCGCAAAAAAGGGGGCACCTTCTCCTCGACCGATGCGGTGCACAGCACTTTGGTAGCACCGAACTCGACCAGTACCGAACCTTCGGCGTGCTTGGTGAAGGCTCGAGTGAGATTGACGAGCCGAAGCTCATCGGGACGACGTCCGGAAGGGCGCATTGGAGGGTGCGATCGCATCGATGAGAAGGGTCGCGAGTGTAATGCAATCCGCGTGTGAATAGACTATCGATACGGCTTGTTGATCGCAGTGCGAATTTCGCTGATTGCCCGCTCGATCTCCTCGTCGGTCAACTGGGTAGACGCCGATGCGGTTGCTTCGCGACCGAGATTCGTGGACCGCGTTTCATGATCGCCCACCGACATCCTGAAGGTCGATACGCTATCTTCTTCGCCCTGGTCCTCATCGCGCCAGGTCATCGCGACGACCGATAGATTGTCGCCGTCGACCCCCGCCCGCAGCTCGGCAGCGTCGAGCAACTCCGGCATAGCCCTGAGAATGTCTTTGCGGAGCAGTGTATCCACGATGAGGCTTTGTGGCAGCGGGCCCCAGAAGCCATCACTGCACAGAATGATGGTGTCAGCGTGGTGGAGCACGGTCTTGCGTGAAATTTCGACACGCGGCGGATGCAACTGGCCAAGGCAATTGAAGATCTTGTTCCGGTCCGGATGCGCTTGCATCGCCTCCGGACGCATTCGCCCGGCGTCCACCAGCAACTGCACGCGCGAATGGTCCTTGGTAACGGCCTCGACGCGCCCGTCCCTGATCAGGTAAAGGCGTGAATCCCCGACGTGCCCCCAGTACGCGGCGCCGTCCTGCACGATGCACGCCACGCAAGTCGTGCGCGGTGTTTCAAGCAATCTCTGGGACTCCGCGAATGCGAGGATTGCGAGGTGCGCGCTCGTCATCGTATCGAGCAGGAAGCGGTGCGGGTCCGCGATCTTCGGCTGCGCTTCGCGCTTGAACGCCTCGATCAGGGAATGCATCGCGATTTGGGCGGCGATCTCGCCATGGAGGTGGCCGCCCATGCCATCGGCCACGACCATGAAGAGCGACTCCCGGCTATAGGAGTAGCCGAGACGGTCCTCGTTGTTCTTACGCGGACCCTGCCGGCTGCTTTGATAGATAAGGAACCGCATCGTTGGTCTGGCAATTGCCGTAGAGGGTTCCTAGCGGCGCCCGAGCCTGCTCAGGGCGCCACGCAAATTGAGAACGAAGGTACGCCGGCTGGCGATCTCGGGATCGCGTTCACGCAGCAATACCTTTTGCAGGGCGACCGCGCTCTGCGGGCGCTTGAGATAATCGAGCTGCAGGCACCAATCGATCGTCTCCAGGAGGTGTTCCGAGTAGCGCCCCGCGAATTGCTTGATGGCCGGGATGTACTTGTCTTTTTCTACGCGCTGGTCGGCGGCGGGCGGCGCCGTGCCCGCGACGCAGGCATACATCGCCGCACCAATGCTGTAGAGGTCGCTCCACGGCCCCATCAGTTCGCGATTGCGGTACTGCTCCGGCGATGCGAACCCGGGCGTGTACATCGGATTCAGCTTGAATTGGCCTTGCGTCAACGTCTGCCGGGCGGCGCCGAAATCGATCAGCACCGGGGTGTGGTCGTTGCGGATGTAAATATTGGCCGGCTTCAAATCGAGGTGCAACAGCTTGTTCGAGTGGACCTCGCGCAGCCCGTTGAGCGACATGGTGAATACGCGACGGATGAAATTTTCGCGGACGTTTCCTTTCTTGACCTGCACATGCTCCTGCAACGTGCGCCCGCGCTCGTACTTCATGACGAGATAGACCGTTTCGTTCGCGCGAAAGAAATTGATCACCCGGATGATATTCGGATGCGAAAGGCTCGCGAGTGCCCGGCCTTCCTCGAAGAAGCACTTCATGCCGTAACGGAAGGTGGCGAGGTTTTCTTCCGAGATCTCAGGGGAAATCTCGTTGGCGCCGCGCAGCGCGAGCGAGCTAGGAAGGTATTCCTTGATGGCCGTCTGTTCGCCGGCAACATCCTTGGCCAGATAGACGATTGAAAACCCGCCGCACGACAGGACCTTTTCAATCTCGTAGCCATGCAGCTGATAACCAGCGGGCAATGGGTGATTCGCTTGCGTTGGCATTACGCGCTGATTCGCAGCTAAGATTGGAATGCGGGGAGGACGCGCCGTGAGGCGGTTGCGCAATGGCGCAGAATCGTCGGCGTTCGAAGACTCGCTGTAAGCCGCGATTATGCCCAGAGAATTCCCTCTGGTGCATCAGTAAAAAGCCCAACTATCATGATTCATAGCATGACCGGTTACGCCACCTTAGTGCGGGAGCTGCCGCAAGGCTCGGTCCAGCTTGAGCTACGCAGCGTCAACAGCCGCTTTCTCGACATCGCCTTTCGCATTCCTGACGATTTTCGCGCCGTCGAGCCGCAATTCCGCGAGCTGATCGGTGCCCGCGTGGGTCGCGGCAAGATTGATTGTCGCCTTTCCTACACGCTCAAACCGTTGGCTGATGAGTCCATCTCAGTCGATCAGGCGACCCTTGCACGACTCGCGCGATTGGTCACCGAAGTCCGCCGTGTCATGCCCGAAGCGCAACCCATGCGCGTGTCCGAAGTGATCAACTGGCCCGGCATCGTCGCAGACAGCGCCGCCGCCTTCGACGTCATGCGCGCCGCGAGCATCGAGCTCATGCGCGCTGCCCTCGACGACCTTATCGCGACCCGCGCGCGCGAGGGCGCAAAACTCGGGGAGAGCATCACCAGCCGGACAACGCAAATGCGCACGCGGTTGCGTTCGCTCGAACCGATCATTCCGCAGGCCATTGCCGCTTATCAGGACAAACTCACTGCGAAATTGCGCGAGGTGCTCAGCACGCAGGACGAAGACCGCATCCGCCCGGAGATTGCGGTGTTCGGTGTGCGGATCGACGTTGCGGAGGAGCTTTCTCGCCTTGCAGCACACCTGGATGAAGTCGATCGCGTCATCGCCAAGGGTGGCGCCTCCGGAAAACGCCTAGACTTCCTGATGCAAGAGCTCAATCGCGAAGCCAATACGCTCGGATCGAAATCGGTCGCACGCGAGCTGTCCGAGGCGGCAGTCGAGTTCAAGCTTGCAATTGAACAGATACGTGAGCAGGTGCAGAACCTTGAGTGACGCGATCACCAGCCCGATGCTTGGGATGTTGTTCATCATCGCCGCTCCGTCCGGTGCGGGAAAGTCATCGCTCGTCAACGCTGCGCTCGCAGTCGATCCGCGTTTGCAGCTTTCAGTGTCGTACACGACGCGCGCGCCGCGTCCGGGCGAGGAAGACGGTCGCGAATACTTCTTTGTCGATCCGCCGAAATTCCTTGCGATGCGTGCCGCCGGCGATTTCCTCGAAAGCGCGGAAGTCCATGGCAACTACTATGCGACGTCGAGCAGGCAGATCGCGTCCGCCCGCGCGCGGGACACCGACATCGTTCTGGAAATCGATTGGCAAGGCGCGCGTCAGGTTCGAGCGAAGTTCCCGGACGCCGTTTCGGTGTTCATCCTGCCTCCCTCGCTCAAGGAGCTCGAAAAACGCCTGCGCGCCCGCGGACAGGACTCGGATGCGACTATTCGACGTCGATTGGCGGTCGCGACGACCGAGATCAGCCATGCGCCTGAATTCGACCATGTTATTATCAATCGATCGTTTGATGAGGCCCGCGATGATCTGCTGGCGATCATGCGTGCCGCGCGATTGACCACGGCCCGTCAACAAATCCGGCATCGCGAACTGTTCGCCGTGCCGTCCAAGAATATCGAGCGGTAATCATCTGTCGAGCGGCGTGGAGCGCGTTTGGCGCCCCTTGTCGAGCAGGCCGCCCCGGCCTCACGATTCATTCAATGCCAATTCATAGAAGGTACCGACCGCCATGGCCCGCATTACCGTTGAAGATTGCCTTGCACGCATCCCCAACCGCTTTCAGTTGACATTGGCGGCCACCTATCGCTCACGCCAGCTCGCCCAAGGCGCCGAGCCGCTAGTCGAGGCCGCACGCGACAAACCGACCGTGACGGCATTGCGCGAGATCGCCGCCGGGCGCATCGGAATCGAGATGCTGAAGCGCGTCCACACGCAGAGCTGATTTGATCGACGAACCGCACGCCCCGATAGGTTGCAGAATCACGCGCGTCGCACCGAGCACGACGCGCGAGGGGGTGTGCACGTCCGGCGAGGGGCGCCGTGGGTCACATCGCTGAGCTTCAGCAGACCCTCTCCGCCTACCTCAAACCGGCCGACCTGGCCCGGATCGACGACGCCTTTCGCCTTGCCGAAGAAGCACATCGGGGGCAGTTCAGAAAAAGTGGCGATCCCTACATCTCCCATCCGATCGCGGTGGCCGAGATCCTGTCTCAATGGCAGCTCGATGCACAAACCCTGATTGCCGCACTGCTGCACGACGTCGTCGAAGACACCCACGTCTCGAAGGAGGAGATCACCGTCAAGTTCGGCAAGTCTGTCGCCGATCTCGTCGATGGCGTCTCGAAACTCGACCGCCTGGAATTCCAGACCCAGCAGGACGCACAGGCCGAGAACTTCCGCAAGATGCTGCTGGCGATGGCGCGCGACGTCCGTGTCATCCTCATCAAGCTTGCCGATCGGCTGCACAACATGCGCACCCTGGAGGCTGTGCCGACCGCGAAACGCCGCCGCATCGCGCGCGAGACCATCGAGATCTACGGGCCGATCGCCAATCGCCTCGGACTCGATTCGATCTACCGGGAATTGCAGGAGCTTTCTTTCCAGTTTCTTTATCCGCTGCGTTTCGCGGTGCTCAGCAAGGCACTCAAGGCGGCTCGCGGCAACCGGCGCGAGGTGATCGCTCGGGTACTGAAGGCGATCAAAAAGCAGTTGAGCGATGCCGGGATCAAGCCGCAAGTGGTCGGGCGCGAGAAACACCTCTACAGCATCTACAAGAAGATGGTCGAGAAGCGCCTCACTTTCTCGCAGGTGCTCGACATCTACGGGTTCAGGGTAATCGTCGAGGACGTGCCCGCCTGTTATCTCGGGCTCGGTGCACTGCATGGGCTCTACAAGCCGATACCGGGCAAATTCAAGGACTACATCGCGATCCCGAAATCAAACGGGTACCAGTCGCTGCACACCACTCTGATCGGGCCTTACGGCACACCGATCGAGATCCAGATTCGCACCTGGAAAATGCATCGCATCGCCGAATCGGGTGTCGCCTCGCATTGGCTCTACAAAGACGGCAAGGAGAAATTCTCCGACGTACAGCAGCGGACGACCAAGTGGCTCCAGTCGCTGCTCGAACAGCAGAACATGAGCGGGGATTCTGCGGAGTTCCTGGAGCATGTCAAAGTCGATCTGTTCCCGGATGATGTGTACATATTTACCCCGGCCGGTAAGATCCTCGCGCTGCCGCGCAGTGCAACGCCGGTCGATTTCGCGTACGCGGTTCACACCGACATCGGCAATCGATGCGTCGCCGCCAAGATCAACGGGGAGCTTGTACCCCTTCGCGCCGAGCTCAAAAACGGGGACCGTGTGGAGATCGTCACCGCCGCCCACGCACATCCGAATCCGATCTGGCTCTCCTATGTGAAGACGGGCAAAGCGCGCTCGCAGATCCGTCATTTTCTGAAAACCGCGCACAACGAGGAATCGAGCGAGCTTGGCGAACGCCTCCTCAACCAGGCGTTGCGCGCGCTCGATACGAACGTCGATGCGCTCACGCCGGAACAGTGGGAACGGACCGTACGCGAGGCCGGTGCGCGATCACGCACCGAAGTCCTCACCGACATCGGACTGGGCAAGCGCCATGCTGCGATCGTCGCGCGCCAGCTGATGTCAAGCGATGAGACGAAACACGACACGAAACCTTCCGGCGCGATCGTGGTGCGCGGTTCCGAAGGCATGGCGGTGCAGTTCGCCAAATGCTGCCATCCGATCCCAGGCGACGCCATCATAGGCTTCATCAAGAAGGGGCAAGGCCTAGTCGTGCACACGCACGATTGTCCGACCGCACTGCGTTCCCAGTCCGATCCCGAACGATGGCTCGATTTGGAGTGGGGCACCGAAAGCGACAAGATGTTCGCCGTCAGCCTTCGCGTCACGGCGGCGAATCAGCGCGGCGTCCTGGCCAAGGTGGCATCGGCGATCGCGGATGCGGGCTCGAACATCGACAATGTGAGCGTCGACGAGGAACGCGGGATGTATTCGACCTTGCACTTGGCGATCGAGGTGACCACGCGCGATCATCTGGCCCGCGTCATGCGCCGTCTGCGATCGATCCCCGATGTCGTGCGGATGACTCGTGTCAAAGAATAGCGGGCAGCATCGATGCGCAGATCCGGTCCTGCGCGCGGCGGCCGCCATTCTTGTCGGCGCCGTTGCCGTCATAGCGGGCTGCGCAAGTACAGAGGCGCCCCCAAAGGTCGAACCGATTACGACCGCGGATGTCCGCGCGAAATTCACGGGTGACCAGACGCGTGTTGCATTGTCGGCGTTGAAAGAGGAATCGATTCGCGAAATCGCCGCGCGCTACACGGACGAGCGCCAGCGCCATGCGCACACCAGGCGCCGTGTCTATGTGGTCGAGAAGGTTCTGCAAGGCGAGGACGTCAACATCGGCAACGGACTGCGCATGGTTCGTCTATTCGCACTCGGACATGAACATGACGCGGAGCGATTCTGGACCTACCTCGAGGCGATCGAAATCGTCGGCACCCGCCTGCACCAGTCGCTGCGCGCAGAAGTCGGGTCGTCGGACAAGCGCCTCGCGACATTGGAATTCCTCGATCTTGATCGCGCGGCGCTGCGCACCTACCAGTTCGCAGCTAAGGACGCGCCGTGTTGTCCGACCCGGATCGTCGACACGCTCTTCGCGTGGCGTGGCATCACGCTCGAGGAAATGCGATGATCCGGTCGAACCATGTCCTCATACGTCGATGAAGTCCTGATTCCGGGTGAACGCGTGCTGCATCGTGCACGCATTTCACTTTGGCCCTTTGCGGTACACATCATTGTCGGCCTGGTTCTCGCGGTCGTAGTAATCGGTCTGTTCGTCCTCGCTTGGGTCTATGTAAAGGTGAAAACCACCGAGGTCGCGATTACCACGAAACGGATCATCTTCAAACAAGGCTTCATCTCCCGATCGACGGTCGAGATAAACTTGAGCAAGGTCGAGAGCGTGCGGGTCGATCAGACATTGTTCGGTCGCATGCTTGACTACGGCACGCTGGTGATTTCCGGAACCGGAATGGCCGCCGCGCCGATCCAGGGCATCAGCAATCCGCTCGAGTTTCGCAAGAACTTCATGATCGCGACCGATCAACCGACGGAAAGCCAAAAGCAATAGCATCATCCCGTTTCCCGTTTCCCGTTTCCCGTTTCCCGTTTCCCGTTTCCCGTTTCCCGTTTCCCGTTTCCCGTTTCCCGTTTCCCGTTTCCCGTTTCCCGTTTCCCGTTTCCCGTTTCCCGTTTCCCGTACAGGAGG
>JANMUI010000203.1:0-1682 GCA_031391405.1 Betaproteobacteria bacterium | reverse complement strand
GTTGCTGGGCGGTACCGGGTGGCTCGCCAAGGCGTTGCCAACAGGATTGCTGCCGGAAGAGGATCAAGGGTATCTGCTGGCGGTGGTCAACATGCCGCTCGCGAGCTCCAACGAACGCACGTCGATTGCAATCGAAGAGCTGTCGAAGATTGCAATAGAGCACAAGGCGATGGAGCGGGTTCAATCGATCAACGGCTTCAACCTGCTGACCGGGGTATCTGCTTCCTATCAGGCGACCTTGATTTTCGTGTTGAAGCACTGGGATGAGCGCCTTGCCCCGGAACTCAGAGCGCCCGCGGTGCGCCAGCAGTTGATGAGCACGTTCTCGAAAGTGTCCGATGCAACCGTGGTGGTACTGAATCCGCCGGCCATCCGCGGCGCCGGTAGCGCAGGCGGGTTCGAGTTCGTACTGCAGGATCGCTCCGGCGGCTCGGTACAGCAGTTCAACGACGTGCTGCAGAATCTGCTGGCCCAGGCGCGCAATGTGCCGGAGCTGGGTTTCGTGTTCACGCAGGTCGACAATCGCGTGCCGCAGATCGAATATGACGTCGATCGCGATCGCGCCAAGGCACTCGGCCTGCGCCTCACCGACATCTACTTCACCCTGCAGACGTTTCTTGGCGGCTTCTATGTGAATGACTTGAATCTGTTCGGACGGACCTATCGCGTGGTGATGCAGGCCGATGGGAAGGCGCGCACATCACCGGACGATTTCAAACGTTACTATGTCCGCAGCACCGATGGCCAGATGGTGCCGCTCTCGACGGTCATTCAGCCGCGCACGATAAACGGTCCGGAATTCCAGCAACGCTACAACCTCTATCGCGCGGCAACCATCAACGGACAGGCCGCGCGCGGATACGCATCGAGCCAGGCCATCGAGGCGATGGAGCGCCTCGCGCAGACCGCATTGCCGCCCGGCTACAGCTATGAATGGAGCGGTGCGACTTTTCAAGAGAAGCGGAGCGGCGGGCAGCGCGTGCTGATCCTGGCATTGGCGGTCGTATTCACCTTCCTGCTGCTTGCGGCGTTGTATGAAAGCTGGACCTTGCCCACCGCCATTTTGCTCGCGATTCCATTCGGCGCGTTCGGTGCGCTACTCGCATTGACGTTGCGCGGCCTCGACAACAACGTCTATACGCAGGTCGGACTCATCATGCTGGTCGGGCTGGCGGCGAAGAACGCGATCCTGATCGTGGAGTACGCCAAGCTCGCGCGTGCCCGCGGCGAGGACATCGTGGATGCCGCGGTAAAAGGCGCTCGCCTCAGGCTGCGCCCGATCTTGATGACTTCCCTCGCGTTCATCTGCGGTGCGCTGCCGCTTGCGATCTCGGTCGGCGCGGGTGCCGGTGCGCGGCAGTCGCTCGGAACCGCAGTGGTAGCGGGAATGGTGGCCGCGACGATGATCGGGATTTTCCTGATCCCGGTGTTCTATGTGCTCATGCAGCGGTTGTCGGAGTGGCGGGTCGCGAGGAACGCGGCCGCGCCGCTGGCGCCGGTGCGCGCTCCTGGAGAGTGAGCGGTGAAGAGGGAAGAGGGAACATAGCGTCCCGGTTCTGTCGTTCGCCTACGCTCCGGAGACAGACCGTTCGCCCAGGGCCCGGCGAAGGGGGGAATGGGGTGAAAGCTGGTGCAACCCTGGGCCGCCCCGCCCGACGCCCGACGCCGACGCGCCCGCGGTT
>JANMUI010000181.1:0-1584 GCA_031391405.1 Betaproteobacteria bacterium | reverse complement strand
CGCGCCAAGATTACCGACTACATCAAGAAGAACACGTTCAAGACCATCGTCGGTGAAATGGATCTTCGCAACCAGAAGCTGAATCGCTACTGGACGGTGGGTCAGTGGCAGGGCGGTGTCTTCCACGCCGTGTCGGGCGTCGGCTACTCCGATTACAAGCCGGTACAACTGAAGACGGGCTGGTAGGTGTCCTTGATTCTCAACGCCGCGCCGGACAACTTCCGGCGCGCTGAGGGCCTCATTGCGCATAGAGGAATGCGCGCGCAATGAGCGTCCTCATCGTGGGTCTGTTGCTGGGCGGTACCTATGCGCTGATGGCGATGGGCCTGCAGTTGCAATACGGCGTCGCGCGCGTGATGAATCTTGCCTATGGTGAAGTGATTGTCGCCGGCGCATTCGGTACCTTCTGGTTTTTCGTCGCTACGAAGGCGAGTCCGCTTCTTGCGATTCTGGGCGTCGTACCGCTCGCATTCGTCCTGAACTGGTTGGTCTATCGCATCCTCATCCAGCCGCTCGTCCGGCGCGCCAAGAGCCAGGCGCAGCTTGACGTCGATGCGATCCTCGCAACGTTTGGTCTCAGCTTCGTTTTTATCAGCGTCCTGTTGACGGTATTCGGCGGCGAGATGCTGAGCTATTCCTATCTTGCGCGGCCCTTTCTCATCTTCGGCGAGCCGTACGCACTCAACCGGATCATGGCGTTTCTGGGCTCGGCGATCCTCGCGGTGTTTCTCTATGTGTGGCTGCATTGGACGCGCGCCGGGCTGGCGCTTCGCGCGGTTGCGGTCAATCCGTCGGCCGCCGAACTGGTGAGCATCAATGTCGACCGGGCCGCGGCGATGGCGTTCGCGCTTGGCGGTGCAATCAGCGCGGCGGGCGGCGCGTTGCTCAGCATGTTCCTCACGGTCGATGCCTCGCAGGGGGTGATCTTCACCCTGAAAGCGCTGGTTATCGTGATCCTCGGCGGGGTGAGCGACATGCGCGGCGCCATCATCGCTTCGCTGATCTTCGGCCTCACCGAAACCCTGGTCGCAACGTTTGTTGACCCCGGGCTTACCTTGGCGGCGGCCTACGCCTTGTTCATCATCATTCTGCTCGTGCGTCCCGAGGGATTGTTCGGAAGGCGCTCGACTTGACCAAGCTCTCGGCGCAGGAGATGCGGGAGTTTGGCGCGGCAAGCGCGTTGTTCGTGGCCGCTGCGCTGCTGCCAGTGTTCGGATCCGGCTATTGGCTGACGCTCGGCATTTCGATCGCGATGTTCACGGTGCTCGCCACCTCATGGACATTGTTCAGCGGCCCCACAAACTATGTGTCCCTTGCCACCGCGGCGTTCTTTGGCATCGGGATGTACGTTGTCGCGGCCGGCCTCAAGTATTTGCCGTTCGCGGCACTCGTGGTCGTCGCCGGACTTGCCGGTGCGATGTTCGCCGCGATCGTCGGCTTGGCGACGTTGCGCATTTCGGGCGTGTACTTCGTCGTTTTCACCCTGGGCCTGGCTGAGCTGGTGCGCCAACTGGTCGCGTGGGCGCAAGGCGCCATGGGTGCGAGCAGCGGTCTCTATGTGTTGATCACGATGAGCGACCAGAC
>JANMUI010000784.1:0-2906 GCA_031391405.1 Betaproteobacteria bacterium | reverse complement strand
GGCTCCCGTTCGGCGAAGTCTATGCGGCGCTCGAACGTGGCGTGGTCGATTGCGCGGTCACCGGCGCGGGCAGCGGTAATGCGGCGAAATGGTTCGAAGTGGCGAATGGCCTCTATGCGCTGCCGGTCGGCTGGTCGGTTGCGGCGTACTACACCAACCTCAACTGGTGGAACAAGCTCGATCCGCAATTGCGCACCATGATCGAAGCGCAGGTGAAGGCGGCCGAAGATGCGAACTGGAAGCTCGGCCAGACGCACACCGATGATGGCATCGCGTGCAACGGCGGCAAAGCCGAAGGCTGCAAGCTCGGTACGCTCACCACCGGCAGCAAGATCATGCAGGTCAAGCTGCCGTCCGATGCCGACAAGGCCGCGGTCTCGCGCGTGCTGACAGAAAAAGTGCTCCCGACCTGGGTGAATCGGTGTGGCGCGCGCTGCGGCGATATTTTCAATGAGCTGCTGGCGCCGATTACGGGTGTGAAGTATTCGAAGTAAGGGCCACGCATTCAAGCGCCCCTCTCCCTTGCCCCTCCCTTGCAGGGCGCGCAGCCCGTTGCATCGGGCTGCCGTTCGATGCGCGGGAAGCATGCTTCCCGAAACCCTCGTCTCACCCCGCGATGGGGCGAGGGGCGTTCCAGCGACGCGTTGAACGCCGACGCGATCGCCCGAATCCCATCGTGATCACCCGCCTCCGCGTTGCGATCGAGACCCTCGCCCGCTGGATGAACCTCGCCTCGGGTTGGGTGTTCGTCTTCTGCGCGTTCTTTATCACCGCTGAAGTTCTCGCGCGCAATTTTCTTGGTTTCACCACGCAGTCGACGACCGAGCTCTCCGCATACATGCTCGCATTCGGCATCGCCTGGGGGCTCGCGCATGCACTGGCGGAACGCGGTCATGTGCGCATTGACGTCTTCATCAATCGCCTGCCGATCGGGTGGCGTCGCGCCTTGCATCTCGTTGCGCTCGCGCTGATGCTGGTGATTGCGATCGCGATGGCCTATGGCGCGATTCGCCTCGCGCATGAATCGTGGGAATTCCGCGCGACCGACATGACCGGTATCCGTACACCGCTCGTCATTCCACAGGGGCTCTGGGCATTCGGCATTTCGATATTCGCGCTACTCGCATTGCTGCTGCTGATCGAGTTGACGGCCAAGCTCGCCTCGAACGATCGGTCGGAGATCGAACAGCGCCTCTCCACGCGCACTTACGAAGAAGAGGCGCGCGAAGTGCTTGAAGCCGTGCACCTATCCACTGAAGCCACCGGCAAGAGCGGGAGCGGGTCGCCATGATCGCGGTTGTCTTCCTCGCGATTCTCGTCGTCATCATGGGGATCGCCGCGCTCACCGGCAACACAAGCGGGCCGCTGCCGGTTGCCGAGCTCTTCGTGCTGGTCGCATTGTTCTGTGTTTTCTTCGGCGCCGGCGTATACGTCGCGGCTGTCCTCGGCGTACTTGGCCTCATCATCGGTTTCGCGTTTTCGGATCGGCCGTTCTGGCTCGCGATCGGGCAGATCATCTGGGCACCCAGCGCCAATTTCATTCTCGTCGCGATCCCGCTCTTCCTGCTGATGGGCGAGATCATGCTGCGCGCGGGTCTTTCGGAAAAACTCTACCGCTCGCTCAATATCTTTCTTTATCGACTGCCTGGGGGCCTGCTGCACACGAACATCCTGTCGTGCGGGGTGTTCTCGGCGGTCTCCGGATCGAGCGTCGCAACGGCGGCAACGATGGGATCGGTCGCGCTCCCCTACTTTCAGAACACAACCTACAGTCCGCGCATGGTGCTCGGATCACTCGCGGCCGGCGGTGCGCTCGGCAATCTGATTCCGCCGGGCATCACCTTCATATTGTATGGACTGCTCACTGATACCTCGGTGGGCAAGCTCTACCTCGCCGCGCTCGGACCAAGCCTCCTGGTCATGCTGCTCTTCATGGGCGTCATCTTATGGCACGGCCTCACTCCCGCGGGGAAAATGGCGGCCCCACCGAAACCGCCACCTGTGTCGATCGCGCGGATCGTGCTCGACCTGGTGCCGACCGTGCTGCTCATCGGCATGGTCCTCGGCACGATCTATGCAGGGCTTGCGACGCCGACCGAATCCGCCGCGTTCGGGGTCGTGGGTGCGGTGGTCTTCGCACTGATCGAGCGGCGCCTCTCCTGGAAGATGCTGAACGAGGCCGCCGCCTCGACGGCGCGCACCACCGCGATGATCGGGCTCATCGTGCTCGCGGCGTTCCTCCTCAATTACATTCTCACCAGCATCGAGGTGCCACAGAAGCTCGCGCGCCTCGTTTCCGAGCTGCCGATTCCGCCGTGGGCGATCATGCTCATCATCATCGGCTTCTATATCGCGCTCGGCACATTCATGGAAGGCTTCTCGATGATCATCACAACCATCCCGGTGATCTTTCCGGTCGTGAAGGCGCTCGGCTACGATCCGATCTGGTTTGGTGTGATCGTCACCATGCTTGTCGAGATCGCGCTCATCTCGCCACCCGATGGGACCGTGCTGTATGTGCTGCAAGGCATGCGCTCGGATCGCGGATCAATCGCGGATATCTTTTGGGGCGTGGTGCCGTTTCTTATTGTCTATATCGCGGCAGTGCTCGTGTTGATGGGTGTGCCGGAGATCGCGTTGTGGCTGCCGCGAGTGATGGATTGATTGATCTCTTGCGAGAGTGAAGGGTGAAGGGAGAAGCGCAGTCCGGCGTACGATTCTAGGAACCCCTCGCCCTCGATGGGAGAGGGTGCACTTCGAGGGACCCAATCATGATTGACCCGATTGTTCCGATCGCAGAACTGGTCGCAGGCGCACGCTATGCAGATCTGCCCGCTCCCGCGATCGCCGCGGCAAAGACCTTCGTGCTCGACACCCTCGGCGTCGGCGTGGCGGGTGCCGCGAGC
>JANMUI010000070.1:0-7223 GCA_031391405.1 Betaproteobacteria bacterium | reverse complement strand
TCTCCTTCTCGACGATATCGGTGACCTCGCCGATCGCCCGTCGAAAAAGCGCCGTGTGCTCGAGGAGCGGCATGCGAACGTTGCGGTAGCCATAGCGGTGCAGCCACGTGCGAACGATATCTTCGAACGCGAGCCATTGCTCCGCCTCGTCAGGGAGGATGTCGTTCATGCCGCGCACGGCCTGCAGCTTTTGCGTCATTCGGAGGGCGTCGGACTCGCGACTTATGGAGGTAAAGACCGGGCTATCGGGCGGTGGGTGCGGCCGTGGCGGCGAAACCGATCGGCGCACGGCCCGCCGCGTCGACTTTGCCGGCGTTACCCGCCGTGCTGGCCTTGCCGGCGCTACCGAATGTGCGATGCACATACTCCGCGACGATCGCCTGAAATTCATCGGCGATGCGATCGCCCTTCAACGTGACGGTCTTGACGCCATCCACATAGACGGGTGCCACCGGGCGCTCGCCGGTTCCCGGCAGACTGATCCCGACATTCGCGAACTTGCTCTCGCCAGGACCGTTCACCACGCACCCCATGACCGCGACATGCATGGCTTCAACGCCAGGATAGTCTGCCCGCCACAACGGCATCTGCCGGCGAAGATAGCTCTGGATACTCGCTGCAAGCTCCTGGAAAACAGTGCTGGTGGTACGCCCGCAACCCGGACAGGCGATCACCAGCGGCGTGAACGATCGCAACCCCATGGTCTGGAGAATCTCCTGGGCCACGATGACCTCTTTGGTGCGGTCACCACCCGGATCCGGTGTCAACGAAACGCGGATCGTGTCGCCGATGCCCTGTTGCAACAGGACGGCCATCGCGGCGGTCGATGCGACGATCCCTTTGGAGCCCATTCCCGCCTCGGTCAGCCCAAGATGCAAGGGGTAGTCGGCCCGCTCCGCGAGCTCGCGATAGACACCGATCAGATCCTGGACACCGCTTACCTTGCATGAGAGCACGATGCGATCGCCCTTGAGTCCGATCGCCTCGGCGCGGCGCGCACTGTCGATTGCGGAGGATATGAGCGCCTCGCGCATGACTTGTTGCGCGGGATAGGGTAGCGAGCGCTGCGCGTTCTCATCCATCAGGCGTGCCAGCAGATCCTGATCGAGACTGCCCCAATTCACGCCGATGCGCACCGGTTTGTCGAACCGGCACGCGGTCTCGATCATTTGCGTGAACTGCTCGTCGCGCTTGGCACCTTTGCCGACATTGCCGGGATTGATCCGGTACTTCGCCAGCGCCTGGGCGCACTCGGGTACTTCGGCAAGCAGCTTGTGTCCGTTGAAATGGAAGTCGCCCACGAGCGGCACGTTGCACTGCTTCGCATCGAGCGCTTCGCGAATGGCCGGTACCGCGCGCGCCGCCTCGAGGGTGTTGACGGTGATGCGCACGAGCTCCGATCCCGCCTTCGCCAACGCCAACACCTGGTCGGTCGTGGCGGCGGCGTCGGCGGTGTCGGTGTTGGTCATCGATTGCACGACAATCGGCACCCCGCCGCCAAGCTCAACATGCCCGATGCGCGCAAGTCGCGTTCGTCGGCGTTCGATCGGATTGTTCATGGTGGCCGGATGCGTCGGTTCGATCAATCGAGCGTGAGGCGTGCCACATCGTCCCGGATGTGTGGCGCCAAATCGAAGGGCGCATCGTTGTAGCGCATGCGAACGCCCTTTGCCGCGCCGATCACGATCTGAAAAGGCGGCTGACCGGAAACGGCCTGCTCATTGCCGGCGGCATTGATCTTGTTCATCAGCATCTCTCCGGTGCTCGAACGAATTTGCACCCACGATTCTCCTTCGAACTTGAGCTCGATGCGCTTGCTTCCCAGCACGAGCGGCTTTGCGTCAGCGCGGGCGGATGGGAGTGTTTTCGCGTCAAGCGGCGTCTCGGCGCCGATTGGCGCTGCACCCGGATTGCGTCCGGCATCGGCCGCCGCGGAATCACTCGCAGGACCGGCAATCGGGGATACCGTCACATCGCGGGCTTCCTGGTTCGAGGTGGATGCAGGCGCCTCCTTGGATCCCTGGAAAAACGAGGGTAGCGAGGCATTCCAGTTGGTGAGGAGGAGCGCTGCGAGCACCACCAGGATGATCGATCCCCAGACGTACCACCGATGCTCGCTGAGCGGGCCCGTCTGAAACGGCACCGCCATTTCCTTGACCTTGACCCGGGGCGGCGCCGACGTGTGGCGCCCCCGGAGATTCTCGATCAAAGGCTCGGCATCGATCCCAACATGCTTTGCATAGGCTCGGACCATGCCTCGCGCGACAGGCGCGCTCGGCAGGGCCGCATAGTCATCGCTTTCGAGGGCCGCCAACTGGCGAGATGAATATCGCAGCGAATCGGCGATCTCATCGAGCGAGAGGCCGCGTCGAATCCGGGCCGCCGCGAGCAACTGCCCTGGTGAACCAGCCGCCGCTGATTGGGGCTCAGCCACGTCGACCACCGGCGCTTCGATCATTCGAATTGTCCCCGTTCATACGCCTGAAATTCCTTCGAACCGGGGAAGCGGCGGCGCAATTGCGAGGCGAAACTCGCCTCGGCGCCCTTGTCGCCACGCAGGCGCTCGATACGCAACGCCAACCAGAGCGACTCCGCCGTCGGCGATGCAATCTGGTTGAAGCGGCTAATTCGTGTGTGCGACCGCGCGATATCGCGGCGCCCGAGGTCGAGGCGAGCGCCGGCAACTAGCGCGGGAGCATAATTGGCGTCGATTCGCAGGGCGCGTTCGATCTGGTCGAGGGCACCATTTACGTCGCCGATCTTTTGCAGGCAGGTCCCGGCGCTGGTGTGGGACTTTGCCGGCGAGGGATACAGGGGATTCGCGATCGCGGTCATGAAAAACTTGACCGACTCGCGCTCACGCCCGGTCTGGCACAGGAACCAGCCGTAGTTGTGATTGATATCGGGGTCCTTGGCATCCAGGCGCAGTGCCCGATCGAAGCTCGCCTGCGCCAGTCCGAGCTCGCGCATTTCTGTCTGCACGAGGCCGAGCATGTTGTGCGCCGGTGCGTACGATTCGTCGGTGGACACTGCGATGCTTGCCTCTTCGAACGCCACCGCGAGATTGCCTACCTCGAGATAACCGGCTGCAAGCTCGGTGTGCGCCTTGGCGCTTACCCTCGCATCGAACGGCCGATCCGCAGGCGCTGTGGATCGTGGCCGCGACCCGTTGTTCGACGAATCGCCGGCACAGCCGGCGACCAGAGCGATGATCACGGCCGCCATCGAGCAACCGACCGCCAATCGGCGAATCATCATACGAGCTGGCAAGGTCATGCGTTCGCCCTCGACCATCGATCGGCCCGCCGGGTTCGATCCTGCACCTGTCCGGCGAGCTGGCCGCATGCCGCGTCGATGTCTTCGCCGCGCGTCTTGCGCGTGGTGGTCAACAGATCCGCGGCGTTAAGGCGCTCGTTGAACCGCCTGATCACATCCGGCGACGATCGCTCGAATCCCGCATGCGGGAACGGATTGAACGGAATAAGGTTTACTTTCGCCGGCACACTCGCGAGCAGCGCGATCAATTCAGCCGCATGCCGATCGGAATCGTTGACGCCCGCCAGCATGACATATTCGAACGTAATGAAATCCCGCGGCGCGAATTCGAGATAGCGGCGGCAGGCGGCAATCAGCTCGCGAAGCGGGTACTTGCGGTTGATCGGCATCAATTCGTCGCGCAGGGCGTCGTTGGCCGCATGGAGCGATACCGCAAGCGCCACCGGACATTCCTGCCCCAGGCGATCGATGTAGGGCACGATGCCCGATGTCGACACCGTTACCCGGCGTCGCGAGAGGCCATACGCGTTGTCATCGAGCATCAGCTTGAGCGCAGGCACCACCGCATCGAAGTTGAGGAGCGGCTCGCCCATGCCCATCATGACGACATTGGTGACAGGACGCTCACCAACCGGTGCGCCCGATGTAGCGTTCAAGGCACGGGTGGCATGCCAAAGCTGCCCGACGATCTCGGCAGTCGTCAGATTGCGATTGAAGCCTTGCTTGCCGGTCGAGCAGAATTTGCAGTCGAGGACGCAGCCCGCTTGCGAGGAGATACAGAGGGTGCCGCGATTCTTCTCGGGAATGAACACGGTTTCGATGCCGTTTCCGGCACCCACGTCGAGAAGCCATTTGCGGGTGCCGTCAGGCGCGGTCGAATCGCGCATCACCTTGGGCCCCTCGACGGACGCGACGCCGGGCAGCTTCTCGCGAAGCGACTTGGCCAGGTCGGTCATCGCGGGAAATTCGGCAGCGCACGACTGATGAATCCAGCGTTGCACCTGCCGGGCGCGAAACGGCTTCTCGCCGATCTCCGCAAAAAACGCGGTGAGTGCGGCGGCGTCAAGGCCCAGGAGATTGACCGTCATGCGTTGATCCGAATGTTATCGAGGATAGATTTCCATCGCGGGGAAAAAGAACGCAATTTCGACGCGCGCTGTCTCCACCGCATCGGAGCCGTGCACCGCGTTCGCGTCGATCGAATCGGCGAAGTCGGCGCGGATCGTGCCCTTCTCCGCCTTCTTCGGGTCGGTCGCGCCCATCAATTCGCGGTTCTTCGCAATTGCGTTTTCCCCCTCGAGGGCCTGGATCATCACCGGCCCGGATGTCATGAATTTCACCAGATCGCGAAAGAACGGCCGCGCGCTATGAACGGCGTAGAACGCTTCCGCCTCCTGCTGGGAGAGATGCTGCATTTTCGCGGCGATGACCTTCAGCCCGGCCGCTTCGAATCGCGCATAGATCTTGCCGATGACGTTCTTGGCCACCGCATCAGGTTTGATGATGGAGAGCGTGCGTTCTACCGCCATGGTACTTCTCCTACTCGCTATTGAGGAATGCTAAGCGTCGCGATGCGCACCGGCATCGCGAACCGTGTTTGTCGCCCCGAGCCCTCGCCGTCGCCCTGCGGGACCGTTGCGGTCGGGGCCGGCATCAGCGGGTGCGCCCTTTGAGCGCATGTAACCAACTATTTTAGCACGCAAAAAATCATTCACACGGGCAACGAACGCATGGTTGCGCGCAAGCCACGGCCGGCTCGTTCAGCACTATGATTGGGGACGCCAACTGACGAACCATCCGAGCTCGTCCGCGTTTGCCCGGAACGCCAGATCCACCCCGATCCCGGGTACACATGCAAGGGTGCGATCGATGTAGATCAACGGGAGGCGTTCCCGCTCCCAAGGTGGCAGTCCGGCTTCCTGGAACACATTCTTGAGCGACCGGTGACCGCCACCTGCATTGAGGCGAATCCGCCCGCCCGCCGCCGCCCGTATTTGCGCGATGATGTTCCCCGGCTTCATCCAGCGATCGGCGATCCCGTCGCCAGGGCATCGGCGGAACGTGAAGACGCCGCCAAGCGATGAGACAGGCCAGCGCTTGCGGCCGTTCCATTCGACCGCAATGCTCCTCGGGAGCGACATCCGCCGGCTGACAAGATGAAGCCGGTCCCGGTAACGCCGGAGCTCGAATTCGTCGGTCTCGAAGGAAGTATGGGCAGCCGGTTGCGCGTCGAAGAGCTGCCGGATCAACTCTTCAAGCTGCGCGGTCGCGGGCGCCCGCCAATTCTCGTCGCGAATCAAGGTCCGCAGCGCGTTGACGGCACGTGCCGGTCCGAACGCGAGCAACGGCGGCAGGTGGATCGAGCGCCCCTTTTTCACGCGGCGAAGATCCATTCGGCCAAGCTCGCTCAGGAGCGCGTCTGCCTGCGCCAGGTGGCGTGCACTACGCGCTAGATTGGCGGTTGCGGCAGGCTGCTTCGCGACGAGGAGTGGCATCACCGTATGCCGAAGGTAGTTGCGGGTGAAGGCCACGTCATCGTTCGACTCGTCGCGAATCGACGTGATCCCGTGTTGCCGCGCGAATTGCTCGATCTCGGCGCGTGTCACCGCGAGCATCGGACGAACGACCGTCGGCGGCTTGGTCGTGCCCACGGTGGCTGGGGACCCCATCTTCCCGTCCCGACTGGGTCGGCGAGACATGAAGGCACGCTCGGTTCCCATTCCCGCCAGTCCCGGAACGCCCGCCCCGCGCAACAGTTGCAAAAGAACCGTCTCCGCCTGGTCGTCCTGGTGGTGCGCCAGCGCCAAGTAGTCAGCGCCGCACTGCGCGAACGCCTCCCAGCGGGCGGCGCGCGCCGCCGCTTCGAGTCCTTGATTGCGCCAAGGCGAAATATCAACGCGAACGATCCGGTATGGAACCCGAAGCGCGTCGCAGCGGGCCGCGCAAAATCGCGCCCATTCGTCTGCATTGGCGCTGATGCCGTGATGCACATGCAGCGCCGACAAAGCGATGCCGCGCCCGCGCGCCCATGGCACGAGCACATGCAGGAGAACGGTCGAATCGACACCACCGGAAAGTGCGACGCATACCCCTTTCGTCGCGGGCATGCGATCGGTGATCGCAGCTTCGAACGCGAGGCTCGCTTCAGCCGGCGGCGGTTTCCTTGTATCGCCCATACGCCATCAATCGCTCGAAGCGCGCAGCGACCAGTTCCTTCGGGCTCATGGATGAAAGCTGACGCAGCGTGTCGTGCAACGCCTTCTTGAGCGTCTGCGCCGTCGCTTGCGGATCGCGGTGCGCGCCACCGAGGGGTTCGTTCACGATTCGATCGATGAGCCCGAGTGTCTTGAGTCGGCCGGAGGTGATACCGAGCGTCTCGGCCGCCTCGGGCGCCTGCTCGGCGCTTTTCCAAAGGATCGAGGCGCATCCTTCCGGCGAGATGACCGAAAAGGTGGCGTACTGCAACATCAGGAGCGCATCCCCGATCGCGATCGCGAGCGCACCGCCTGATCCACCCTCCCCGATCACCGTACTCACGATCGGCACCTTGAGACCGGCCATGGTCGAGAGATTTCGTCCGATCGCTTCGGATTGACCACGCTCTTCCGCGCCGATCCCCGGATAGGCGCCCGGGGTATCGATGAAGGTGAGGATCGGAATCGAGAATTTCTCGGCGAGCTTCATCAGCCGCAGGGCCTTCCTGTAGCCCTCGGGCCTTGGCATGCCGAAATTGCGGAGAATTTTCTCCCGGGTGTCACGACCCTTTTGATGGCCGATCACCATGATGCTTTGGCCGTTGAAACGGGCGAGACCACCAACGATGGACTGATCATCGGAGTAGGCGCGATCGCCATGCAGCTCTTCGAAGTCGGAGAAGAGCATGCCCACATAATCGAGCGTGTAGGGGCGCTGCGGATGGCGCGCCACAAGCGCGACTTGCCAAGGCG
>JANMUI010000054.1:0-5462 GCA_031391405.1 Betaproteobacteria bacterium | reverse complement strand
TGACTACTCGGTTCGGCCCGCGCGAGCGTGAGGAGCTGATGGGTGAGGCGTGTCGCCCGCGCGGTCGCCGAATGTGCGTATTGGAGCAGCGCGTTCAATTCCGCCGACGCAGGCTGCAGCATGGCGAGCTCGAGGTGCGTTTGCAAGACGGCGAGAGGCGTGCGCAACTGATGCGCGGCGTTCGCGGTAAAGCGCTTCTGGTTTGCGGTGGCGGCGTTGACGCGCGCGAACAGGGAGTTGAGCTCGGTGACGATCGGGCGCGCCTCGCTTGGCACACGGGTGGAATCGATCGGACGCAGATCCGCCGGCGAGCGCGCACGTATGTCATCGGACAATCGCGCCAGCGGTTCGATCCCTCGGCGCACCCCGATCCAAACGAAGAGAAGTGCTGCCAAGAGGAGAGTCATCTCGGGCACGAAGGTAAAGGCAAGGATGCGATTGCGTGCCTGGGTGCGGTTGATCATCGTCTCGCCGACCATGATCGCGCACTCGAACTCGCCACACGGTGCGCGCACGGCGGCGATCCGGACGGGTTTGCCGTGAAGGAACGAGTCGTAGATGACGGCAAATTGGCTGGGATTGGAATCGGGCGGCGGCGCCGGCAGCTCGGGATCGCCGGCGAGCATTTCGCCATAGGGATCCCGGATTAAATAAAAGATCTCGTCATACTGATCGGTGCGGACGATCTGGTCGGCTGCGATTGGAATATCGATCGTCGCGGTGACCCCGTGCATCCGAACGCGCCCGCCCAATCCGATTGCCGCATTGACCAGGCTCTGATCGAATGCCTGCATGGCGGCCGAATGGGAATACTGGAACGCCGCGAAACTGCCAAGCACCGAAATGAGCGACAACGGCGGAACGAGCCAGATGAGAAGCGTGCGTCGCAGGCTCGGTTGGCTCACTCGTCCTTCATTTCTTCAATCATGTAGCCGAGCCCGCGTACGGTCCGAATGCGAATGCCCGCGGGTTCGAGCTTGGCGCGCAGGCGCGATACGTACACTTCAATCGCGTTGTACGAGAGCTCTTCATCCCAGCCGGCCACCGTCTGGATGATGGCCCGTTTGGAGACGACCCTCTCGACGTGCATGATGAGAATCTCCAGCACCGACCATTCCCGCGCAGCCAATTCGAGGGGCGCCTCATTCAAGGTGGCCCGCCGCGACTGCTGATCGAGGACGAGCGGCCCATGGGTGACGCGGGGTCCCTTGAGCATGCGGCCACGCCGCACGAGTGCGCGTACGCGAGCTGACAGTTCGAGAATCGCGAAAGGCTTGACCAAGTAATCGTCCGCACCGGTTTCCAGCCCATTGACGCGGTCTTCCAAGGCATCGCGCGCGGTGAGCAACAGAACCGGAATGCCGTGACCGGCGGCGCGTACCCGGCGCAAGGCTTCAAGGCCGTCGATGCCCGGCAGCCCGATGTCGAGAATCAACAGGTCCGAAGATTCGCGCTCGATCGTCGCGACCGCAAGCTCGCCACGATCGAGGACATCGACCGTGTGGCCGTCGCTTATCAGCGCGGCAGAGATCCCGTCGGCGAGTGTGCGATCGTCCTCCACAATCAGGATTCGCGACGACCCGCGGGGCGGAGCGGTTTGCGCAACGATTGGGGTCACTGAATTCGTCCAGGCTGTCGAGTCCGGAAGGATATCGCCGATTGGGCGCTTTGCATCGACCCGCTATCGGGGAACCTGGGATCGCTCGGTCATCCCGTAGTCGCGGATCACACCGGCTACGCGCAATCGATAATCGCGGAACACCCCGTCCCGGCCGGCGCGCTGCGCCTCGCGATGCGCTTCGAGCTCGCGCCATCGGCGCACGGCCTCTTCGTCGCGCCAGAATGAGAGCGACAGGATCTTGCCTTTTTGCGTGAGACTTTCGAACCGTTCGACCGAAACGAAGCCATCGATCTTTTCGAGATCGGGACGCAGGCTTGCCGCAAGATCCAAGTAGGTCTGCATCTGGCCGTCGGCGGGCCAGACTTCGAAGATGACGGCAATCATGGTCCACTCCCTAATTAGTAATTGAACCGCAGAGGACGCAGAGGACACAGAGGAAACGCGAGACGGGTGAAGGGAATTGGCGTTTCTCTTTTCCCGTTTCTCGTTTGCCCGCTCTTCGGCGTCCTCTGCGTCCCCTGTGGTTCATGATTTTGGAATCGGTCTGGCAGCAGCGCAAAGCCCTACAAGATCAGCTCGCGCCCAAGTCCTCGACAATCCATCTCGTAGTCGAGATCGACCACCGGCGGCCGGCAGTAGTGCCATGTCGCACCACCCGGTGCCGCGCCGCGGGCGATGATCTCGGTAGCCATGAGCGGATGAATATCGTGGACGCTATAGACATGCGTTGACGTCACATCGCGCCACGAAAACCCAAGCAGCGCCATCCGCCGCTCCTGTTCACCCAATACAAACCGGGCCTTCTCGCGCAACCCTTCGGGTGATACGTCGCCGCGACGCACGATGAAATCGCGATAGTTCGGCTTGCCTTCCGGTGCTTCACCCGAGCCTGCGATCACGAAGGTCCGGCGCGGATTGCTTCGTGCGGGGACCGTGTACGAGAACGCATAAAAGCTTGGCACCGGCGGCGGATCGATGGCCGGACAAACGTTCGATCGCGCCACCGGATTATTCTCGTTGGCGAAGATCCCCCACCGCTCGAGGGTCCCGACATAGACGCGATTGAACGCGCGAAAGCCGTCTTCGGTGAAAGGCGCGGGCGAGCGCAACTCGCATTGGCAAAACGCGGTGAGCGGGCGGCCAAGGGATTGGAGGTGCGATTCGATGCGCTTGAATGCTTCTTCGATGGGCACCGGACGCGCGAACCGGGCACGCTCGATCTCGAACTCCGCTTCAGCCGCCACGCCGCCGGAATACTGAAACACCGCTGGAATGTAGCGGTAGCCGCCGGGGACGAATATGTTGGTTGCGCTCATTGCGCCTCCTTAGGAACGAATGATTTCAAAAAATAAGACACGGAGGAAACGGAGGTGATGGAGGAAGGCGTCTTTGCTCTTCGTCATGCACCGCACGATGTCCCAGATTTCCAATTCAGAACCCTCCGAAAACGGCTCAGATTCGAATGGCACTTACTTAAGCGAATTGGGGGATTTACCGTTCGCCCTGAGCCTGTCGAAGGGTGAATGCCGGAGCGTCCTTGAGTGGACGATCGCCCGAATTCGACAAGCCTGCGTTACCCTTCGACAGGCTCAGGGCGAACGGAGGCTTGAGCAGCGCACGCTAAGTAAGTCCCATTCGGCTCAGATTCGATTTCCTCCCTTTCCTCCCTTTCCCCCGTGGTCAATTTTTGAGAAGAATTTTCTACGCTTTAGCCCGCCGATCGATCACCCGCTTCGCCTTGCCCATCGATCGCTCGACCGCGCCCAGATCGACGATCCGGACATGCGCGCTCACCCCGCAATACGCCTTCACAGCGTGTTCGAGCTTCGCCTGAACCGCGGTGCGGTCGGTTTCGGAGAGCTTCGCATACTCGGACTTCAACTCGACCATGACATCCATGCGATCGAGCGCGCCTTCGCGCGATACCTCGATCACATAGTGCGGTGCAAGCTCGGATACGCTCAGGATCCGTTCCTCGATCTGCGACGGGAACACATTGACGCCGCGAATGATCATCATGTCGTCGCTTCGGCCGGTAATGCGCGCCATGCGTCGCATTGTGCGGGCGGTGCCCGGCAGCAGGCGCGTCAAGTCGCGCGTCCGATACCGGATCATCGGCAGCGCCTCTTTCGTGAGCGAGGTGAACACCAGCTCACCCGGCTCGCCGTCCGAGCGCACGGCGCCCGTGACCGGATCAATGATCTCCGGATAAAAATGGTCCTCCCAAATGGTCGGGCCGTCTTTGGTCTCGATGCATTCCATCGCGACCCCAGGTCCTATGATTTCCGATAGGCCATAGAGATCGAGCGCCTGGATATCGAGACGCGCCTCGATTTGCCTCCTCATCGATTCGGTCCAGGGCTCGGCACCGAATAGGCCGATGCGAAGGCTCGTTCGCCGCGGATCGATGCCTTGGCGCTCAATCTCGTCGGCAATCGCAAGCATGTATGAAGGAGTCACCATGATCGCATCGGGCTTGAAATCGACGATCAATTGAACCTGTCGCTCGGTTTGCCCGCCACCGAACGGAATGACCGTGGCGCCAAGCGTTTCGGCCCCATAGTGCGCGCCCAATCCGCCGGTGAAGAGCCCGTAGCCGAACGACACATGGACCAGGTCGGTGGAGCGAACACCGCCCGCGCGGATGGACCGTGCCATGACGTGCGACCAGGTGTCGATGTCTTTCTTCGAGTAACCGACGACGGTAGGCTTGCCGGTCGTACCGCTCGAAGCGTGGATGCGCACGATTTGATCCATCGGCACGGCGAACATCCCGTAAGGATAGTTCTCGCGCAGATCCGCCTTGGTGGTGAACGGAAATTTCGCCAGGTCGGCAAGCGACCTGCAGTCACCAGGATGGACACGCGCCGCGTCGAATTTCTTCTTGTAGTGCGGCACATTGGCGTACGCGTGCGCAAGGGTGGCCTGGAGCCGCTGCAATTGCAGTGCCGCGAGCTCGTCGCGGGTGGCCTTTTCAATGGGTTCGAGTTGGTCGTATGCAGTCATTGCAAATATTCAAGAGCGGCAATCACCTCCCGCCCACCTTCTCGAGGATGGCCCGGATTTCACGATAGCCTCGCTGCCTCGCATGCGCAAGAGGCGTCACACCCTGGCGGTCGGCGATCTGGATCTTGGCACCAGCGCCGACCAGCAGACGCACGATCTCGGTATGCGCCGCGCCGCCATCGCCGAGAATCACCGCCTCGAGCAATGCGGTCCACCCGAGATTGTTCACATGGTCGATGTCGATCTTGGTCGTCAGCAGATAGCGCACAGTTTCGACATGTCCATAGTGGCACGCAGGAATCAACGCTGTTCCGCCAAAGCGATTCGTGCTGGCAAGATCCGCACCCGCTGCAATCGTGAGCGTCAGGATATCGAGATAGCCACGCGCACCGGCCAGGAGATAAGCGCTGTTCTTGATGTCATCCTGGGCATTGACGTCCGCGCCCGCCGCGATCAGCGTGCGTGCGACTTCAAGACGATTATCGTAGGTGGCCGCAAGCAACGCGGTGCGCCCGGACGCGTCACGCGCCCGGACGTTCGCACCCTGCGCGAGGAGCTTGCGAACCGATGCGACATCCCCTTTGGATGCTGCATCGATGAGCACGGCATCGTTCGATGCGAGCACAAAGCTCGTCACGCAGAGCATCGCGAGCGAGGCTAGCGCCTTGAATACGGCGGTCAGGACGGCTTGCATCGATAAAGGACGGCGGGTCAGTCGTCCGGCGCGGTGATCGCAAAGGCCCGTAGCGCGGATCCGGTGCCGCCCTTCACCTTCAATGGCGGAATGACCGCGGCGAAATGGTAGGCGCGCGCTTTTGCCAATGCTTCGAGATCC
>JANMUI010000050.1:0-10509 GCA_031391405.1 Betaproteobacteria bacterium | reverse complement strand
CGCCTTTCGCGCCGGCGTCCACCGCCCCACGAGGCTCTGCGCCATCCGCACGACGCCACCGCGCGCGCGCGCGCTCCCCGGCAAGCGCGCCTGGATCACGGGTATGCGACGCGCGCAGGCCGTTACCCGCGAAGCGCTGCGCGAGATCGAGCAGGACGCGGTGCATCGGCTCACCAAAGTCAATCCCCTAGTGGATTGGTCCGAGGACGACGTCTGGGACTACGTTCGCGCGTACGAAGTGCCGGTCAATCGACTGTATGAACAGGGTTACCGCTCGATCGGCTGCGCACCGTGCACGCGCCCAACGGTTGCAGGCGAGGATGTGCGTGCAGGGCGCTGGTGGTGGGAGCAACCGGAATCGCGCGAATGCGGTTTGCACATTGCCCCGGACGGCCGGCTCGGGCGCAAGGAGCCGACATGAATGCCGTCGTGGACATCGCGCTTGAAGCGACGCGGCCCGACATCGCGCGACCCAGGCGTGGACATCTCGATTGGCTGGAGTCGGAGGCGATCCACATCCTGCGCGAGGTGGCGGGCGAGTGCGCCACTCCGGTGCTGTTCTTCTCGGGTGGCAAGGATTCGATTGTTCTTCTTCGCTTGGCCGAAAAAGCGTTTCGCCCGGCGCGTTTCCCATTTCCATTGCTGCATATTGACACCGGACACAACTATCCCGCGGTCATCGCGTTCCGTGATGCGCGCGCGGCGGAGCTCGGCGAGCGGCTGCTTGTTCGCTCGGTGGAAGATTCAATGCAACGCGGCACCGTGAGGCTGCGTCATGCAGGCGATAGTCGCAATGCGGCGCAATCTGTAACGTTGCTCGAAGCAATCGAGGAATTCGGGTTCGACGCCTGCATCGGCGGTGCACGGCGGGACGAAGAGAAAGCGCGTGCAAAAGAACGGGTCTTCTCGTTTCGCGACGAATTCGGGCAATGGGATCCGAAGAACCAGCGTCCCGAGCTATGGAATCTCTACAACACCCAGGTGCATCGCGGCGAGCACATGCGTGTGTTCCCGATCAGCAACTGGACGGAGCTCGATGTGTGGCAATACATCGAACGCGAGCGGCTCGCGGTGCCGTCGATCTACTTTGCGCATCGACGACCGATCGTAAGGCGTGGCCCGTTGCTCATGCCGGTCACCGAGCTGACCCCGCCGCGCGACGGTGATTCGATCGAGGAGATTTCCGTCCGCTTTCGTACCGTGGGCGATATCTCGTGCACGTGCCCGGTCGAATCGACCGCGCGCTCCGTCGCGGAAATCATCGCGGAAACGGCGGTGACCACAATCACCGAGCGCGGCGCCACGCGGATGGACGATCAGACCTCGGACGCATCGATGGAGCGTCGCAAGAAGGAGGGCTACTTCTGATGTGCGCGGGCGATGCACCTGATTTGCGGAGAATGACATGGCATTGAACGTAATTCCTCTGCGCACAGCGGTTGCGGACACGATCCCGGTGAAATCCTGCGAAGAACGCGGCGTTCTCAGATTCATCACGGCCGGAAGTGTCGACGATGGCAAGAGCACGCTGATCGGGCGATTGCTGCACGACACTTGCGCATTGGCCGATGATCAGTTGTCGGCGCTCGAGAGCGTCTCGGCCAGGCGCGGGCATGACGGGATCGATCTCTCCTTGCTGACCGACGGGCTCGAGGCTGAGCGCGAGCAAGGCATCACGATCGATGTGGCGTACCGATACTTCGCCACGCCGAAGCGTAAGTTCATCATCGCGGATACACCCGGACACGAGCAGTACACCCGCAATATGGTGACGGGTGCGTCGACGGCGGATGCAGCGGTTGTGCTGATCGATGCGAGGAAAGGCGTGCTGCCGCAAACCCGCCGTCATACCTGCATCGCGCACCTGCTCGGCGTGCGGAGCATTATCGTGGCGGTCAACAAGATGGACCTCGTCGGCTACGAATACGAAGTGTTCAAGGAGATTCGCGCGCGCTTCCTCGCTTTCACCGAACCGCTCGGCATTACCAATCTGCGCTTCATCCCGGTGTCCGCGCTCCGAAGCGACATGGTCGTCGACCGTGGGACCGGTATCGAGTGGTACGACGGACCGACCTTGCTCGAAGCGCTCGAAGCCATCGACCCCAAGGCGGAAGACGCCGACGCGCCATTGCGCTTCCCGGTGCAACTGGTCGTCCGTCCGGGCCACGGCAGCGATTTTCGTGGCTATGCGGGGCGCCTGGAGTCCGGTGTACTCGTCCGTGGTGCGACGGTACTCGCGCAGCCGTCGGGCGCGCGCAGTATCGTCCGGGACATCGTCACCTTGGAGGGATCACGGACCGTGGCGGTTGCCGGCGATTCGGTTACGTTGCTGCTGGCCGATGAGATCGATCTATCGAGAGGCGATGTGCTGGTCGATCCGGCACGACCGTCGCGCGTCACGAAGACGATCGATGCGACGTTATGCTGGCTTGCGGCGGTACCTATGCAGCCGACCGGTCGCTATCTGCTCAAGCAGACGACGCGCACCGTGCGCGCAAAGATCGTGGCAATCGAAGACGTGCTCGACATCCATTCACTCGAACGCAACAAGGCGCCCGCCACGCTCGCGACCAATGACATCGCACGCGTATCGATTTCACTTCAGCAGCCTATTTGTGTAGATGCCTACCAGACGAACCGTGCGACGGGCGCGTTCATTCTCATCGATGAAGCGACGCATCAGACCGTGGCAGCGGGGATGATTCGCTAGGCCGCCGCCTTCATTTGCCAAAAGCCCTCGCGATCGAACGGGCGGCGACATGGATTGGTATTTCACGCTCAGCGGATTTCTCGTCGGGGCCATCGTCGGGCTGACGGGCGTGGGCGGTGGGTCGATCATGACGCCGCTACTGGTCATGTTTTTCGGCGTTACACCTTCCGTCGCAGTGGGCACCGATCTGCTTTACGCCGGGATCACCAAGGCTGGGGGATCCTTTGTACACGGCAACCAGGGAGGTGTGCGCTGGAAGGTCGCTATGTTGCTCGCTGCGGGCAGCGTACCAAGCGCGGTGCTCACGACCTTGACCCTGAGTCATGTCGGGCAACTCCAGGAGAACGTCTCGAGTGCGGTGAAATTCGGATTGGGCGTGATGTTGTTGATGACCGCGATCTCCATTTTCTATCGTGATCGCCTGAACACGTTCATGCGAGGTCGCCATCCGCGTCACGGGGACGTCTCGGTGCAAACGCAGAACGTGGCCACTGTCACCTTGGGGGTGATCCTGGGTGGATTGGTGACCATGACATCCGTGGGTGCCGGCGCCCTGGGTGCCGCTGCATTGGCTTTGCTCTACCCACGTATGTCTACCCATCAAGTCGTGGGTACGGATATCGCGCACGCCGTGCCGCTGACGTTGGTGGCCGGTGCGGGGCACATGGTATTGGGAACGGTGAACTACTGGCTGCTCGCGAGCCTGTTATTGGGTTCCCTGCCTGGGATTTGGCTGGGCAGCCGGTACTGCGGGAAATTGCCCGAGCGACCGGTGAGGAATTGCCTCGCAATCGTCCTTTTCGTCGTTGGGGCAAGACTGGCGTGTTAGTAGCGGAAGTATTGGGGCGGCTGCACGCGCGTCGGGAGTGAATCCCATTGTCAATCGACAAGCGCCACGCCCCGGCCTGCCTATTCCATCGCCATCGTTGAATATGCTAAATTTTGCGCAGCGACTGTATCCTGCCGATCGTGCCGATCGTGCCGGTTGAGACGGACCTTGGCCAACTCACGTCGCTCAGACGTCCGGTTACTCGATGGCGACCTCTTGCGTAATGGTTATCCGCTTGAAAGGGCTCGAGCTCAAAATCCCACCGCCCGCGCTTGCGATCCTGATCGCAGGGGCCATGTGGGGAATCTCTTTGATTACCCCGTTGTTCGAGGTACCCAAATTTTTTCGTATCGCCGCGGCGGCGACAGTTGCGCTTGTTGGCATCGGATCAAGCGTCGCCGCCATCATCTCATTTCGACGGGCCGGAACGACGGTCAACCCGATGAAGCCGGAAACGACTTCTTTGGTGATTTGCGAAGGCATCTATCGCGTTTCCAGAAATCCCATGACGGTAGGCCTTCTCCTGGTTCTCATCGCATGGGCAATATTGCTGTCTTCCGGGTGGGCGTGGCTTGGTCCGGTGGTCTTTGTTCTCTACATGAACCAGTTCCAGATCGCGCCCGAGGAGAAAATTCTGTCGGCGAAGTTCGGCGCTCCCTTCTTCGCCTACAAGTCAGCGGTGCGCCGTTGGTTGTGAGGTGGCGTTGCGCTGAAGTGCCGGTGCCATTCGGAAGCTTCGATGTTGAATCGTTCGATCCATTCCGCCGTTCAAGACACCGGGCGATCTCAGAACAGGAAGTGCATCCCGATCTGCGGATAAATCTGTGCGCAATTTCGGTAGACGTTGGTGTCGCAGCGTTCGATGCGTTCGTACGTAACGCCCATGCCGAGATAGGCACTCGGATTGATCGTGGCATACGCGCCGAGCTTGCCACCGTAGGTGTTGCGATCGGACAGGCCGTGATAAAACGTTCGCGAAACGAAGATTCCGACGTACGGTTTTACCGGTGCGCCGCGCGAATAGACATAGCGCAGCTCGGGTATCAACTTGTAGATCGCCGGGTCGTTGCCGCGCCATGCCTCGACGGTGATGCTCGCTTCGAAGTCGGGCACGAAGTATCGGCCGTATCGGCCGGCTAGCACCGCGTAATTCTGGTCGAGTTGGCGGCCGGCGCTCACCATGATGCTCACGCTCGAGCGTCCCTGTTCGAATGCGTTCGCGGCGGCGAGCGGTAGCAGCGCGCCGAGCATTGCAGCCACGATCCGGCTACGCATTCGACGCTTCCCTTTTGCAAGCATGTTCATCCTCCTTATCGTGTCCATCGGCGGCTGCGACGATAGCAGAAAGCGAAACGGCAACCGCGGGCCCTGCGCCGATTCTCGGAATCGACCCACGCAATCAGGGTCCATGGTCGCACGCGATCATGGACTATCATCGGGCTCGTGCGATGCGTCCATGACGTTGGTTGCTCGTTCCCGCCGCGATCCGCAAGCTCCTTGTTCGGCGTGCGTTATCAGAAGATCGTATTGAAAGTCCGATGGTTGTTCCGAATCAATCTGCTCGCATTCGCACGTCGCTCGCGATTCTGATGCTGCTGTTGGTTGCGGCACCGCAGTTCCCGGCCGCAAGCGCGGCACATGCGGCGACCGGTGTTTCCATTCATGCCGAACAGCAGGGTGGCGCCGTTGCGATTGAGGCGCGCGCGGTGCTGGTGGCGCCATTGCCGCTGATCTGGGAGACGCTTACCGACTACGACCGGCTTTCAACATTTGTGCCGGGCATGCATACCAGCCGCGTCATCGAGCGGCGCGGATCAGTGGTCATCGTGAAGCAATCGGGAGAGGCGGGGTTCTTGATCTTCAAGCGTCCGATCGATGTGGTGGTCGAATCGATCGAGAAACCGCCGCACGTCATTCAGATTCGTGCGCTTTCCGGCAATCTGAAAAAATTGGACGGACGCTATCAGATCGAGCCCGATGCCATCCTGCCCGCAACGTTCCTGTTGCGTTGGTCTGGTCTGATCGAACCGAAAGTCGCTTTGCCGCCGCTCATCGGTGTGCCGATCCTGCGGTCAAGTATCGCTGACCAGTTTCGTGACATGGTGCGCGAAATCGAGCGTCGCGCTGAATTGCAGCGTAAGGGCACCAAATAGCAATGCTTATCAGCAAAGATTTTCGTATTGCATCGGTCGCAGCGGTGGTGACCCTGCTGCTCCTCGCCGGGTGTGCGACGGTCGAGGAGCCGTGGCGCGGCAATCTCGTGGCGGAATCTCCTGGCGTAAGAGAATGCGCCGAGCGTTTTCGCGCCTTGGATGCAGCGACAGAGCGCACGGGCGTGCGCGACGCCGAGGCGGCTCGCATTCCTGGATTTCCCTATCTTCGCGTCGATCGCTTCAGCGCGCACTTGGGTAAGGTGGTTGAAGACGACGACAAAGCCTTCATGCAATGGGCGCATCGCCTCTACGGGCTTGACCGCGATGCGCGACGGGTGGAAATCAGCAATCTGCCTGAATCGGAAATGCAGGCGTTGGATCGCGGCGGACGGGCTGCGCTGATTTCCGCGACCGCGCGTTGCGCGGACATGTTGCGGGCGCAAGACCTGGCGTCGACCGAGCGGATGCGAATGCTGATCGACCGAGCCCAAGTTCCCGATGACTATGTGACGTGGCAACGCGTGGTCGGGCTCTATGCGCTTACCAGCATTCCGTTTGGCCAAGGTATTGCGCGCTGGCAACGCGAAGCCTTTGACGATTTTCGTCGAGCACAGGCGGGTCGCGAGCCCGCGCAACCATTGATGCGTTACGCGCTTGCCGAGGTGCCGGTAGTGGCGAGAGATCGGATCGCTGCAATCATCCGGCGAGCCAGCGAGAACCCGTTGCGTGTGCCGGAGCTCAGTGAAGACGATCAAGCGTTGCTCGCGCGTGCGTACGCACCGGTGTTCGAGGTCGAGACGGGCGGCGAGCACGATCGCTTTGGACGATTGCACTGGGGATCAGCCGCGTCACCTGACGTCGATACGTCCGCGCCGACCGTCTATTACCGCATCGCCTACGCGCGTTATGGCAACCGCACGTTGACGCAGATCGTCTATACCATCTGGTTTCCCGAACGGCCCCATGACCATTCCTTGGATTTGCTCGCAGGCCGGCTCGACGGTGTGATCATGCGCGCGACTCTTAGCCTGGAAGGTGATCCGCTCGTCTATGACAGCATTCATCCGTGCGGTTGCTATCACATGTTCTTCCCGACGCCGCAGATGCACGTTTTGCCGGCACCCGAGGGCGCGGTTGAGTGGGCTTTCGTGCCGGCCACGCTGCCGGCGCATTCCGTTGGCGCACGATTGGCCGCGCGTATCGCCACGCGCAGTCATTACCTCATCAACGTTGCGCTCGACAAAGCCGGCAGCGCGCGCGCATATACCTTGATGCCCGACCAGGCGCTGCGCACATTGCCGGCCTCGCACGGAACGCGCAGCGCATATGGACCAGACGGAATCGTCGCGGGAACGGAGCGAGGCGAGCGTTTTCTTTTCTGGCCGATGGGAATTGCGAGCCCAGGGTCCATGCGCCAATGGGGCCGGCACGCGACAGCCTTTGTCGGCCGCCGCCATTTTGACGACGCCGATTTGATCGAGAAGCGATTTCGGATCATCGCCCCCTAGGAATTTGCATGTCAGGTGCTCGAGGCGTGGTGGATACCTGGCGCGCTATGCCGAACGGTCGCCAAGTGTCGCCCAACCGTGCTTGGATTTCTGGATGCGACCCGGCGCGCGTTACGCCAACCTTCGTTCCAATCGCCTGATCAAATGATCGATCTCGACACGATCTTCGACCGTAAGAGTCGGCCCTGGCATCCGAACGTGATCGCTCTTGAACGCGCCGCGCTTCACCAGGATGTATTTGCGAATAGCGAGGCCTTGGCCCGGTTGCAACTCGTGTCGCACCAAGGGCAAGTACGCATCGTATAGATCCTCGGCCTCATCTTGTTTTCCGGCCTCCCAGAGCCGGAAAACATCGACCATCATCTCCGGATAGGAGAACCCGGTCATCGCGCCATCCGCACCGCGCGCGAGCTCCTGCACGTAATGAATCGCACCGTTGCCGACCAGGATCGATACGCGCCGGCCGCCAGATGCCTGGTGCTTTCGTATGGCGGTGAGCTTGGCGAGTCCGGGCTGATCCTCGTGCTTGAACATCACGATCGAGGTGAAGCGATCGATGAGGCGATTGATCAACGAGGGCGACAGGATGACGCCGGTGGATTGCGGATAGTCCTGCAGCACCAGCGGCACGTCGTGCAACGCCGTGCATACGCGCTCGACAAACCCGGTAATCTGGTCATCCGATCGCAAACCCGTCATCGGCGCGAACATGAGCGCGGCAGCCCCGGCATCCATGACGCCACGCGCGAAGGTTTGGAGATTGTCGATCCACGGCGTGGCGGCCCCAACGATGATCGGCACGCGCCCATCGACATGCCGCACGCAGGTGTCGACGAACGCGAGGCTTTCCTCCGGCGAGAGTTTCTGCTGCTCGCCCATCATGCCAAGCAAGGTCAGGCCATGCGCGCCGCGGGCGAGATAGAAGTCGATCATGCTCCGCGCGCCATCGAGGTCGAGGCTGCCATCGGGCTTGAACGGTGTGGCGGCGATCACATAGACCCCGCGCGCTGCGGTCGTGAGTTTCATTTTGGCTGGAATACCAAGGCAAATTGCGGGACGTAGGTCGTGAGGAACAATACGATCAGCATGACAATGATCTGCGGCCAGATCGCTTTCGCGATCCGGCCCAGTGAGAGGCCGGAGATCGCCATGCCGACGAAGAGACAATACCCGATCGGCGGGGCAGCCATGCCGATCGCGACGTTGGTGACGATGATCGAGCCAAGGTGGATCGGATCGACACCGAACTTGTTGCCGATCGCGATCAGCAGTGGACCGAGGATCACCATGATCGCGATTTCGTCCATCACCGCCGCCAGCAGAAAGAACACGACATTGAGCCCGGCGAGTGCGATCCACCGTTCGCGCACGTTCTCGGCGAGCCAGGTAGCGAACTTCAACGCCAACTGTTCTTGCGCGACCAGCACGCCGAACCCCACCGACGCGGCGATGATGGCCGTCACCAATGCGCTGGTGCGGGCAGCCTTGAGAAAAACTTCCGGCAACGCGCGCATCGTAAGCTTGCGCTCGATGAACAACCCGACGACGAGCGCGTAAATGCAACTCATCGCGGCCGCTTCGGTTGGGGTGAAGATGCCACCGTAGATGCCGCCCAGCACCACGAGCGGTGAGAACAACGCCCACTTGCCCCGCGCAAAGGCCTGCCGGACTTCCGGCCAGCGTGCGCGTTCCAGCCTGGGAACGGCGCTTCGTTGCGCGTGGAAGAAGCACACGATAAGAAGACCGAACGCAATCGCCAGCCCCGGTACGATGCCCGACAAGAAAAGCCGTCCGATCGATTGCTCGGCGACGATGCCCCAGATGACGAATGCGATCGACGGGGGAATCAGCGGGCCCAGCACGCCGGAGCTCACCGCGATCGAGGCGGCGAATCCCTTGTCGTAACCGGCTTTCGCCATTGCTGGAATCAGGATTGCACCGATTGCCGCGGTGGTGGCCGGCGCCGAGCCTGAAATGGCCGAGAACACGAGTGCGGCGAGCACGGTGACCATCGCGAGTCCGCCGGTAAGATGGCGCACCAGCACGCTCGCCACATCGACGAGGCGTTGCGACAATCCGCCGGCGCTCATCAACTCGCCGGCCAGCATGAACAACGGGATTGCGAGCAGGCTGAATGATTGTGATCCGGCGATCATCTGCTGCGCAAGAAAGGCCGGCTCGATATCCACCGCGAGAAGCACGATCGCGGTGATGCCAGTGATGGCGATCGCGAATGGCACACCCGCGATCACCAGCGCGCCAAAGCCGAGCGTGAGGAGAAGGGCGATCGTGCTCACGCGACCGGTTCTTGGCTCTCGCGCACCGGCGCGGGCGCGTTGGTCCAGATGCGCTCGGCGGCGAACAGTACGGTCAGCACACCGGCAAGTGGCGCCAGACCATGCAGGATCTCGACGGGGTACGCGATAGCGGCAGACGTACCACCCGAGGTTACCTCGACATAGCGCCATCCCGACCAAAGCAGATACGCACCCACGAGCAGTGCAAACGCATCGAGCGCACGTTCCGCCATGCGCCGCGCGGGTGCCGGCAGGCGATCGAGGACGATCGTGAGCCGTACATGGAAGCCCTCACGCACGCCTAGGGCAAGCCCGCCCAATGTTGCCCACGCGAAAGTGAGAATTGCGAGCTCTTCGGTCCAGGAAGGTGAGCGGCCGAAGCAGTACCGCATGACGACCTGATACGCGATTGCCGCGAGCATTACCGCGATCGCTGCGGCAAGGCTCCATCGCACCGCGGTGCCCACCGCGGCGCAAAGCGAACGAAACATCGGCTACTGAACGGCAGCGAGCGCTTCCTTCATCAGGTCTTCGCCGACCGAACCCTTCACCTTGTCGTAGACACTCGACACTGCGCTTCGGAACGGTTTGAAATCGGTAACGCGATTGACCTGCATGCCTTTGGACTCGAGTGTTTTCACGACGATCTTGGTTGCTTCCAACGACATCGCACGCTGTGCTTTGGTCGCCTCGATGCCCGCTTCGATGGCGGCCTTCTTCACATCGTCCGGAAACTTGTCGTAGCTGCGCTTGGAGACGAGGAGGCCGATCATCGAATACGTGTGGTTGGTGAGGGACAGATACTTCGTCACCTCGAAGAACTTGTTCTGATCGATGATGGAAAGCGGAATCTCCAGGCCGTCGATCGCGCCTTGTTGAACCGCGGTGAAGACTTCACCCCAGGCCATCGGTACGGCGTTGCCGCCAAGGGAGGAGAACATGCCGATATAGACCGGGTTCTGCATCACGCGATACTTGACGCCCTTAATGTCCTCTGGCTTGTTGACGGGGC
>JANMUI010000022.1:0-5443 GCA_031391405.1 Betaproteobacteria bacterium | reverse complement strand
CAAACGCCGATTAGTGACTACTGATGAGATTCGGCAAAGTCGACGCGCTTCGATTATGTTAACGGACTTACCGTCTCCTCGTTTCCGGGAGCGCTGTTCATCGATCCGGAGGCTCAATATGGCAAACGCAATCGAACCCGTCTCCCAAATTCAAGAAGCTACAGATCAGCCCGAGCCCGAAAGTAGCCCATCGAGCGCGACGCCTGAAGCAGAACGCCGCCGTTTCCTCGTCGGAACCGTCGCCGCGGTAACGTCCACCGCGATCGCGGGCTGCGCCACGGCCGACGGCGGGAATAATAGGGGACAGACCACGTTTTTCACTGAAAAACGTGGTCTGTCCCCTATTATTGCGATCGTGGGCACCGAACACTGGGCGGTGAAGCGCACCGCGCAAGGACCAGTGCGTTTGTTCATGTGGCGAAAGCATATCCCCGGCCAAGCCGCGAAAGGCACGGTCGTGTTCGTGCACGGATCGTCGGTGCAGTCGGTGCCCGCATTCGACCTGCAGGTCCCCGGTCAGCCGCATTTCTCGACGATGGACACTTTCGTCCGCATGGGCTTTGATACCTGGTGCTTCGATTGCGAAGGTTACGGCCGCTCCGACAAGCATCGCGACATGAACGCGGACATTGCCGCGGGAGCAGACGATGCGGCGATCGCCGTCGAAGAAATCACACGCATCACCGGCCGCGACAAGGTGCTCATGTACGGGTCGTCATCGGGTGCGCTGCGTGCGGCGCTGTATGCCCAACGGCATCCGGCGCGGGTGAAGCGCCTCGCGCTCGATGCGTTCGTTTGGACGGGCGAGGGCAGCCCAACGCTCAACGAGCGCAAGAAACGCCTCGCGCAGTATCGCGCATCGAACCGCAGGCCGATCGACCGCGCGTTCGTTCGCTCCATCTTCACCCGCGATGTCGAGGGCGTCGCGGATCCGGCGATGGTCGAGGCGTTCGCCGACGCCGTGCTCGCGATGGACAACTCGATGCCGACCGGCACCTACGTCGACATGTCCGCCAACCTGCCGGTGTGCGATCCGGAGAAGATCACGGTGCCCACACTCATCATGCGTGGACAGTGGGATGGCATCGCGACGATCGAAGACCTCAACAAATTCTTCATGAAGCTGCCCAACCCGGAAAAGCAGTTCATCGTCATGCCGGGCATCGCGCATACGAGTATCCGTTCGCGCAACTTCGCGCTGGTGTACCACTTGCTCACCGCGTTCATGAGCCAGCCCGATCCTGTGAATACCGGGAAGGCGCACGCTTGATTAGTAATCGGGGACAGACCACGATTAACCGAGTGGATTGCAGGAGGTCGCCGTGATGCAGCCCGCCCGCTCGATCGATCCGCTCGCCCCCGACGCACGCGGCTTCGCGGCCGACTGGCTCCTTATCATCGGGCGTATCTGCTTTGCGTCCGACTTCCTCCTCTTCGGTGCGCGAAAGCTCAACAATCCTTCGATCATCTATAACCTGATCGACGCGCTGCTGCGACCGCGCACGATCTCGTCTTGAAGTTCTTTCCGGCTACCCTGACGCGGCAAGCCATGATCGATCGCGTCATGCTCGCCGCGCGTATCCTGATCGCGCTGCCATTTCTCGCCGACGTCGTGAAAAAAGTGGTTCACCTGGGATCCGAGCGGGCGCTCTTCGAGACCAATGGCCTCCCGGGCGATACTGTCTACCTCGTGATGCTTCTCGAGCTCATAGGCGGCCTAATGGTTCTTCTCGGTGTGCGCGTGCGCATCGCCGGCGTCTTGTTACTCGCGTGGACGGTGATTTTGGGTGTCGTGATCCATAATCCGCGCTACAACTTCAATATTTTCGGCGCGGACTTCGCCGCAGTCATGATGAAGAACTTTCTGAATCGCGGCGCGGCCACGTTCTTCAAGGATGTCACGACAGTGGGTGCGCTCCTGATGCTTTTCGTGTACGGCGCGGGCGGCCTCTCGGTTGCGCGACGTGCAGGCGTCGCCGAAGTCCCCTTGCCGATCCGCAGATAAGTGTTGGGCGAGACACCTTGTTGCGGCGTAGAAGGACGAAAACCGTGGTTTGTCCCCGATTAATGAAAGAAGATCATGATCAGTATTCGCACACGCGCAGTCATCGACGCTTCCGCATGGCGCGGCGCCGACCTGCGTGACGACACCGGATGGATCGTGCCGCTGACCGAACGTCAGCGCGCCGAGGTGCGGAGCGCACTTGCCGGTGTTCAGCGGCGCGGTCTCGCGCTTGCGCGCGTCACGCGAGAGGATTTTCCGCTCCCCTCGTGGATGCCGTTGTTCGATCAACTCCAGCGTGACCTGCGCGAGGGTCGCGGATTCAGCGTGCTACGCGGCCTGCCGTTCGAGGGACTGGGCGAAGACGATGCCGGGCTCATGCTCTGGGGCATCGGCACGCATCTTGGCACGGGTGTCACGCAGAATGCTGCGGCCGAGCTGATTGCGCATGTGTACGACCGCGGCGGGCGCTACGGTGACCGCAATGTGCGGGCTTACCAGGTGCGCGCCGATCTTTCGCCGCATTGCGATCAGTCTGACGTTGTCGCCCTTGCCTGCCTGCGCAAAGCGCGGTCCGGCGGCTTGACGCGGCTCGCGAGCGCCATGTCTGTCTTCAACGTGATGCTGCGTGAATCGCCCGAGCACCTCCCGACCTTGTTCAATGGCCTCTTTTATTCGCGCAAGGACGAACAAGGACCAGACGAGCCCAGGGTGAATCCGCGGCGCCTCCCGGTGTTCAGTGAGCAGGACGGCATACTGAGCTGCCGTTACATGCGCTCATGGGTCGAGTACGCGCGTATGCATGATGGTGTGGCGATGACCCCCGCGGAAACGGCCGCTCTCGATGCCTTCGATGCGATCGCGCGTTCAGGCGAACTTCCCCTTGACATGATGCTGCAGCCAGGCGATGTGCAGTTCGCCAACAACTTCACCGTTCTGCACGCACGGACCGAGTATGAAGACGACCCCGCGCACAAACGCCACATGCTGCGCCTCTGGTTGGAAGTGGAGGGCCTGCGGCCCATGGCAAGCGAAGACATGCGGCGCGGACACATTCGCCATGGGCGCCTTGGTCGCAGCGCCAGCGAGGTTGTCGCGTAATCGCAAATAATTGGGGACAAACAATCGGGGACAGAACGGAATGACGGTTACTTAAGCCAACGAAACGATTCGAGGACGTAATGAGTGGCTTCCGCGTTCTGTCGTTCGCTTAGACTTCGGCGATTGACCGTTCGCCCTGAGCCTGTCGAAGGGTGAATGCCCGAGGCTCCGTGCGCGGAACATCGCGCCGTCGACACGCCTGCGTTACCTTTCGACAGGCTCAGGGCGAACGGAGGCTTGAGCACAGACGGGCAAAGTAAGTGCCATTCGGGACAGACTACGTTTTCCGGCGGGGCCAAAAGAAAACGTGGTCTATCCCCGATTAATCTGGTCTGTCCCCTATTAATCCTTCAACCCGTAGATCCTCTTTGCTGCGTCCGCCGAAATCTTGCCGAGCGCAAGATCGCGCCGCACCGCATCGCGGTCACGTTTGCGCGGATCGCCCCAGCCGCCGCCGCCGGTGGTCTTGATGCGGATCATGTCGCCGTTGGCGATCGCCACGCCGGTGATCTTGCTGGGCAGCTTGCGTTCATCGGGCCCGCCCGGATTGAATGTGATCTCGGTCTTTGCGCCCTCGCCACCTTCGGCGAGCCCATACGGGCCGAACTTCATGCGATCGCCCAGCACGGTGAACTGGCCTTTCGGACCCAGGAATCGCACATCGCGTTCCAGGCCCAGGCCGCCGCGATGCATGCCCGGTCCGCCCGAGTCATTTCGCAATGCGTAGCGTTCGACTCGGATCGGATGCAAGCGTTCAATCATCTCGATCGGCGTATTGGCCGGGTTGTGGATCTGCGCCGAGCAGCTTTCCAGGCCGTCGCGAAAGTGGCTCCCGCCCCAGCCGCCGACGCCGATCTCGAACAGCACCCAGGGCATGCCGCCGTCCTCGCTCACGCCGCTTACCATCGTCGTGGTCGACATGCCGTAATACGCTGCGGGAATCTGTTCGGGCAGCGCCTGCGCGAGCGCCCCGTTCACCACGTCGCAGGTCCGGTGCAAGGTTGCCATGCGTCCGACCACCGGCGCGGGCGGTACCGCATTGATGACCGTGCCTTGTGGCGCGATGATGCGTACCGGCCGAAAGCACCCCTCGTTGACCGGAATATCCGACCCGATCGCCGCGACGATGCAGTAGTGCACGACGGCGGTGGTCATCGACACCGAGCAATTGATCGGCGCGGCGCGTTGCGCCGAGGAGCCGGTGAAGTCGGCGATGATCTCGTCGTCCTCCACCGTCAGCGCCACCTTGATGTCCACCGGAATATCGGACACACCGTCATCGTCCAGCCGATCGGCAAAGTGGTATTGGCCGTTCGGAATGCGGCGGATGCCGGCCCGCATCAGGCGCTCGGAGTAATCGAGCAACGCATCGACGCATGCGCTGATCGTTTGCGGACCCCATCGATCGAGCAGTTCGACCAATCCCTTTTCACCGATCGACAGGCTCGCCATCTGCGCTTCCATGTCGCCCCACACATAATCGGGCAGGCGGATGTTGGCGAAGAGCAGGCGCTTGATGTCGGCTTGCAACCGGCCCCGTTGATAGAGCCGCACCGGCGGGATCCGCAGTCCTTCCTGGAAAATCTGCGTCGCGGTCATGTAGTAGCTGCCGGGCGCGGTGCCGCCCACGTCCACATGATGGGCGACGCAGCCGGCGATGCCGGTCAACGTTCCCCGCCAGAAGATCGGCCGGAACATGCAAAGATCGGGCAGGTGTTGGCTGCCGCCCAGATACGGATCGTTGACGAGAAAAACGTCGCCTTCTTCCCATTCGGCAAGCGGTGCGGCGTTGTCGATGACGAATCGAAGGGTCGGGCCCATCGCATTGACGAAGGTGGGCGCAGCCGCCGACTGCGTAATGAGTCGCCCGTCCGTATCGAGGAGCGCCGTGGCGAAGTCCAACACTTCACGAATCACCGTCGAATGCGCCGTGTACTGCAAGGTCACCGCCATCTGCTCGGCAACCGAGTCGAGCGCATTCTTGACGACTTGCATCATCACGGCGTCGACGGCGGCAGGGGTCTCGAGGGTGCTTGCGTTCATGGGCAGATTCATTGTCTTCCCTCGCCTATTGGCGTCGATCGAGCAGCAGATGTCCGTGCGGGTCCAGCGCGAGGCGCCAGTTGATCGGCAGAAGCGTCGTCGAATCCTTCTGCTCGATGACTGCAGGCCCGGTCAGCGTGTGGCCGACCGCGAGATCGGCACGTTCATAGACCGGGCAATCGATCCTTCCGACGCCGCGGAAATGCACCGGCCGTTTGCCTTTGGCTTGCGGCGATTCGCTGCTCGTGCGTAGCGCCGGCGGCTTTGGGCTACCGACTCTTCCGGTCGCAGTCACCT
>JANMUI010000015.1:0-6170 GCA_031391405.1 Betaproteobacteria bacterium | reverse complement strand
GTATCCCACGACCGACTGCGGCATGATCCCGCGGTCGCGCACGGCAGCACGCGGGAAGATGCAAGCCCTTAGCGCGGGCGTGCGATTGGTCAGGCAGGAGGCCCAACGTTGATGCGTTCGGGCGCATCTACTCCATACGCAGCCCGAGCTTCTGAATGATCGGGCCCAGCGCGGCGTGCTCCGCGCGCAGGTGAGCAAGAAGTTCGTCCGGCCCAAGCAGGGTCGTCTCGGCACCTTGCTGTTGGGCGAGCCGAGCGCGCAGGCCGGCATCGGACATCACCTTGACCATCGCCTCGAGGAGCGTGTTCACGATGCCACGCGGCAGGCCGGCCGGGCCGAACAACGCCCACCAGGTGCCTGCATCGTAGCCGCGCACACCGGCTTCATCGATCGTCGCGAGGTCGGGCATCGCATCCGATCGGCGCTTGGTGGCTATCGCGATCGCGCGGAGCTTGCCGGCCTTGATGTGCGGAATGGCAGCGGACAGATTCAACAGCGCGGTGTCGATCTGCCCCGACAATAGATCCACCACGACCGGCGCGGCGCCCTTGTACAGAATGTGCAGCAACTCGATCCCGGCGGCGATCCGCAACTGCTCCATGGCGAGATGCCCGATGCTGCCTTGCCCTGCCGATCCATACGTTAGTTTGCCCGGATTCATCCGTGCGTGATCCGCGAACTCGGCGAACGAATGCACGGCGAGCGTGGGCCGCGCGACCAGGATGTTCGGGACCGTGACGAACATGCAGATCGGCGTGAAGTCCGCGAGGCCGTCGTACGCGGGCTTCGCCTGCATCGCGGGCGAGATCACCAGGCTTGGCGCGCCGCCGATGAGCAGCGTGTAGCCATCCGGTGCGGACTTCGACACGAGGCCCGCACCGAGCGTCGCCCCGGCCTTCGGCCGGCTTTCGATGACCATCGGCTGGCCGAGGATCGTGCCGAGCGGACCGCCCACTTTGCGAGCGAGCAGTTCGCCGGGACCACCCGCCGCATACGGGTTGATGAGCCGGATCGGTTTCGAGGGATAGGGTTGCGCCAGCACAAGGGCCGTGCCGGCGAGACACACGAACGTTGCGAGGAGGCGGATCATCTTCATTCGGCGCCGTCCGGGTTCAAACACAAGCGGTCATGGCGTCGATTCTCATCAGAAACCCATAGGCATCATCGACATTCCCACGCGAATGCGCGTGCCGCAGCGAAACTTCCAGCGATGATGAAGGTGTGAGTGACTCCGTTTATTTTCATCGAACGATTCCTCCCTGCGTGGGAATTTCGTACATCGCTTTTCATCAGCAGCTATTCGCGGACAACGGATAGGCACGATAAATTGTATTCGATGGGATGAGCAGATCGCCCGCAATCATCTGCGCCCGCAACGGGTCGACGGCTTTCTCATAGTTGAACGGATCGAATCGGCCATTTCCGGTCAGTCGACAACTCATCCGCTCCTCAGGCGAAAGTCACCAATTCATTACCATATATACAACCATACGAAGGTATGTAAAATGCGCTAACGGCGTACTAGAATTGCGGTATGGCGGAATCAAATTTCGATTGGGATGCCCGGAAGGATTCCGAGAACCAAGCGAAGCACGGCGTGCCGTTCGAGTTGGCGCAAAATGCCTTCACGGATCCGCGGCGCGTCATCGCCGAAGACACAAGACACAGCACCAAGGAGCGACGGTACTTCTGCTTCGGACGTGTCGGAGAAGGTGTTCTGACCGTTCGATTCACTTACCGGTCAGGCATCGTTCGCATATTTGGCGCCGGTTACTGGCGTAAAGGTAAGGTGATCTATGAGCGACAAAATCAAATACACGAATGAATCGATCGGGAATCCAAAGGTCATTCGAGATTTTCTTCCCTCCCCGGAGGAGTTGGCGTTCCGGGACGAAGATGTCAAGATCACGATCACGCTGAGCAAGAAGAGCGTCGAATTCTTCAAGTCCGCGGCTGCGAGAGGCGACACCCAGTATCAGCGGATGATTCGTCGCCTTCTTGACGCGTACGTCGAGGCACACGCGGACGTTAAAGTTCGCGCCTCGGCGCGCATGCGCGCCCGAGGGGCACGCGTCGGATAACTCCACAATCGGACTCGCGCCATTCGGGCGTCCGCTTCGGGTCGACATGGACCGTTGTCTTGGGCGGTATCGGTGAGACGACGGCAAGGCTCGGTCGGCGTCCAGTCGTCTTTCTCGCCAATGAGGATAAAAAGTGGAGCGGACTGTCGAACGTTCTTTCGGTTCCACGTGTAGCCGCGTTGCACGAACGCCTTTGCCCAACGTACCGGCGCGCCGCTCGAATGAGGACCAGGGCCGCTGCAGTCCCGCATTAGGGCGATCGCTGGAATGGGGCCGGGGCCCTCAGATTTACACGGTCCTCGGAATCTCTTCCGCAGTGCCGCTGATAACGTGGCGCTACTCCGGCCTGATCTCCGCCGCGGCAATACGTTCGGCCCACATCGCGCGGTCCTTGTGCAGATAGGCGGTGAACTCGGCTGGCGTCGTGATCAGCATGTAGGCCGCGCAGCAGCTCTCCAACTTTGCCGCGAACTCCGGCTTCTTTTGGATAGCACAGACAAAATATCCTGGAACATGAAGGTGAGTTGGCCGCCGATCAGATCGGTCACCGCTTGCGGGCTGCTCTTGTACGGAACACCGGTGGCTGTTGCACCAATCCGCTTCAGGAATGTCGCGCTGGTAATCTGACTCACCGTCGCGCCCCAGCCATAAGAGGACTTCGTCGGGTTGGCTTTGAGCCAGGAGATCAACTCCTGCATCGTGTTGACCGGCATGTCCTTGTGGACGATCAAGAGGTAATAGCCTTCGGTGAGCGCAGCCACCGGTTCGAAGTCTTTGACCGGATCGTAGGGCAGTTTCTTGAAGAGATACGGATTGGTCGAATGCGTTGTCGTCGCGGTGAGCATCAACGTGTAGCCATCCGGGGCGGCGCGCGCGACGGCTTCGGCGGCGATAAACCCATTCGCACCGGGCCGGTTTTCGACGAGGAACGTTTCACCGAGCTCGCCCCGCAACTCTTCGGCGAAGTTCCGTGCGGAGATGTCGGTGCCGCTTCCCGGCCCGAACGGCAGAATGAATTTCACTGGGCGCGCCGGATATTGCTGGGCGAGCACGGATTGCGCGAGCGATGACGCAAACGTCATCAACGCGAGCAGGATGCCGAACCGTTTCATTGCTGCTTCTCCGTCTCGATGCGCATCGCGCGGATTCATGCCGATTAGACTCCAATTCAATTTTCTGCGTGGGTCCGCGGACATTCCGGGATCATCGAATTCAATCGATTCAGGCTCGCACACCGCCGATGGCCGGAAGGTGCGTGTTCAGCTTTCGCGCACGCGGTGGACTGACCGGCGTATGTTCCGGGCGTACCTTCCTGGCGAAGCAAGTAAGCGCGTTTGGCGTATCCAGCATGAATGCCGGCGCAACGACCTTGGAAGGCCGAACCGAAGCGGGCTCGCTCATGTCAATCGCATTGCAACTGCTTTTTCTCACCGTCGTTGTTGCCGCGGCATCGCCGTCGGGTTTGGCCCAGGAAGGTTCGCGGTCCGGACAGCAACCGGGTCCACAGCCGCGCGGCAGTACCGGGACTGGTCGCAGAAGAACTGGCAGCAAGTCACCGATGAGCGGAACGCGAGCTCCGACCGAAGAAGCTTCGTCGTTAGAGAGAACCTGGGCGGCGTGCAGACGTTCACCAATCCATACGGGACCAGCCCACCGGTGGAATTGTCGATGACGAACAAATATGATTGGACGGATCGACAGGGACGCATGGTCGGCACGGACGATCCGAGCGCCAATCCGAACGCGGGTTCAACCAGCGAATGGCGCAAGATGGAGCGCGTCGTGCGATAGGGTGCGGCCGGAACGCGGCGTGGCGCTACTCCGGCTTGATCCCGGCATCCTTGGTGATTTTCGCGTACTTCACCAGGTCTGCTTTCATCACTTCCATGTACTGCTCGGGCGTGGTGCCGATCGGTGTCAGTCCAATCGGGGTCAGCCGGTCCTTGACGATCTGCGGGTCGCGCACGACTTTGTTGATCTCGGTGTTCAGCCGCTCGACGATGGCGCGCGGTGTGCCGGCCGCGACCATCACGCCGAACCAGACGTCCAGTTCGTAGCCGGGCAGCGGGCCGGCCTCCGCCATCGTCGGGACATCGGGTAGCGTCGCCACGCGTGATCGCGAGGCAACAGCGATTGGCCGCAGCTTGCCCGATTTGTAGTGTGGCAACAGCGTGTTCATCGAGGCGATGGAAAACGTCACGTCGCCCGCGAGCAGCGCAGGCACCAGGAAAGCGGCGCCCTTGTAGGGCACATGCACGATCTCGATACCGGTCATTGTCTTCAGTAATTCCGCGCCGAGGTGATGGGGTGTGCCGATCCCGGCGGTGGCGAACGTTGCGCCCGGCTTCGCCTTCGCATAGGCGATGAGCTCTTTCATCGTGGTGACCGGAAGATTCGCATTCACGGTTAGCACGAACGGAATGGACGCGACGATCGTCACCGGTTCGAAGTCCTTGATCGGATCGAAGGGCAGCTTGGCGAAGAAATTGACATTGACCACATGGGTGTTGGAGGACAACAGCAGGGTGTAGCCGTCGGCGGGCTGCTTCGCCACATAATCCGTACCGATGTTGCCGCCGGCACCGAGCTTGTTCTCGACCACCACCGGCTGGCCGAGGGCCGCCTGCAGCCGCTCGGCAAACAGGCGCGCCAGGATATCGTTGGCACCGCCCGGAGGCAGCGGCACGATGAACCGCATCGGTCTGCTCGGCCAGGCCTGCGCCATGGCCGTGCCGGGCGCGAGGCCGATGAGGATTGCGATCGACAACAGCGGGGGCAGCAGAGATTGAATGATGGGCATCATGTCTCCTTTCAAATTCCATTGGGGGCAGGTCTTGCGACAACCGCGCCGTCAAGCTCGATAGCGATTGCAAGATAGGCTAAAGACAAGACTTGACCCCGTCTCTTGGCCCTGTCGTCTTTCGCGAAAGGCCTGCCAAAGCGGGGTGCTCGCGCCCGGAGTCTAACGCGCGGGCATACAATCCGGTTCGATTGCTCACCCCGGCTCCAGCGCCGGCAATTCATGCAACGCTAACGAGGAGAATCCAATGGCTGAATACATTCCGAGCCCGCGAGATTGGGTGCGTGAGCAGGTTGAGCTCTATGAGCGCACCAACGGCGCCGAAGGCAATACGCTGCGCGATACCGGGCTTCCGGTCGTCATCGTGACCAACGTCGGCAACAAGACCGGTGGCATTCGCAAAACACCGCTGATGCGGGTCAAGGACGGCGCCAACTATGTCCTGGTCGGCTCAATGGGCGGGGCGCCAAAGGATCCGGTGTGGGTCTACAACCTGCGCGCCAATCCGCAAGTCGAGCTTCGCGATCTGGCCGTGGTGCAGACGATGCGGGTTCGTGAAGTCAAGGACGCTGCGGAGCGCGAGCGGCTCTGGAAGGCTGCCGTGGCGGCCTACCCGCCCTATGCGGAATACCAGACTCGGACCACTCGGCAGATTCCGGTCTTCGTGGCCGAGCCGGTGCGCTAGCGCCCTCGAAGCAGAGGCAGGCGCGATCGCTGTTACCGGTTGGGACGCCCCACAAACCCAACACCGTGTCCTGCTTCATGCGCCGCCCAACCTCCGGCGACCCTGCCGCTGAACAATGCGGGCCCAAGCATGGTCCCTTCAAGACCCGCGCTTCCGTTGATGTGCCCACCAGCCATTCCCGCGACTTCGCCGGCCGCGTAGAGCCCGGGGATCGGCGCGAAATGTCGATCGAGCACGCGGCAGTGCAGGTCGGTCTTGACGCCGCCGAAATTCTTGCGCGCAAGCGGAAAAATCTGAATACCGTAGAAAGGCGCCGTATCGAAGCGCTTGGAGGCAGCAAGTGATTTGCCGAATGCCGGATCGTTTTTCAGCCCTGCGTCGAAGGCGTTGTTATAGCGTTTCACCTCGTCCGTGAAAACCGCTTCGTCGACGCCCATCTTGCGCGCGAGCTCACCGAGCGTATTGGCCTTCATGATGAATGGCGAGTGGTCGAGGAGCTCCTGCACCTTAGCGTTGTTCGTCTGGCCACCGGGCTGATAGTAGGGATCGGCCACGTTCATGTTGGCGGTCATCGGCGTATCGAGAATTGCCCATGCATGCGGCG
>JANMUI010000012.1:0-1687 GCA_031391405.1 Betaproteobacteria bacterium | reverse complement strand
CTTGGAACGTACTATGTGCACACTGATTACGTGTTCAACGTAGGGGTTTCTTCATGAACCTGACTCTCTCGGTCGACGATCAAGTCGTCGACAACGCCCGCCTCGCGGCGCGAGCCATGGGGAAGAGCTTGAACCAACTAGTGCGAGAGTATCTCGAAGGCCTTGCTGGAAAGGGCCAGTTGTCCGCGGAGCTGGACGAGCTACGTGCGCTCGGGGGACGGGGCAACTCGGATGGATCCAAGTTGCCGCGTGATGAGCTCTATGCCGAGCGAATCAAGCATCGTCACGATGCGTAGCTTCATCGACACGAACATCCTGGTCTACGCCGATGACGCCTTCATTCGCGCGAAGGCGCGTACAGCAGTTCGGCCGCTTCGATCTGGTACGCCCGGATCTGGAGCTCGTCCTGGCCGCAATAGACCTGCAGCAACTTCATCGATTGTCGTTCTGGGATGCGCTCATCGTTCAAGCGGCGAGTGTGAGTGGCTGTGCTCAACTCTATACCGAGGATTTGCAGCATCAGACGACCCTCGCAGGCGTTCGCATCGTCAATCCTTTTATATAGAAACCGGCGTGTTACCTGCATGGCGGGGCATGCGGGCCCGAACGCGATATCCTCTGCAACCGGCGATGTACGGGTCGCAGTCCTGCGATCATTCGCAAGAAGCGCAGCGCGCGTTGCGAGACGTGGAGTCATGCGAACAAAGGAGAAGTGGATGCAAAGCACTACACGAAAATTGATCGGTGTTTCCCTCGTCATTCTGGCTGCCGGATGCACAGCACCCGGCGGTATCCAAGTGAAGGAAGTCGGCAGCCTCCATGTCGGCGGGCGCGCGATTACATTATCGGGACTGCCCGAGCGCGATGTCGTCTTCTCCCCGGGCGCACCGCCTCTTCGCGTGAACCCGAATGGTGACTTCCAGGTCGAACAAATGTACGCGCAGTACGTGCGGCTCGTCGATCCGAAAGCAAAGTACCCACTGCTGATGATGCATGGCGGCGGACTCTCCGGCGTGACCTACGAGACGAAGCCGGACGGCAAACCCGGTTGGCAGCAATTCTTCCTGCGTGCCGGTCACGACGTCTATGTGAGCGATGCGGTCGAACGTGGCCGCGCATCCTGGGCGCGCTTCCCGGAAGTGTTCAAAGGCGAGCCGATGTTTCGAACGAAGAAAGAGGCATGGGAGCTCTTTCGCATCGGTCCCAACGGGTCGTATGAAACCGAACCCGGGAAGCGCGTCTCACACGCGGGCCAGCAGTTTCCAGCCGACGCGTTCGACCAGTTCATGCGTCAAGGGGTCCCGCGCTGGACCACTACCGATGCGGCGACACAGGCTGCGTACAACGCATTCGTGGTGGCGCATTGTCCGTGTGTGATCATCACTCATAGCCAGGGCGGCAGCTTCGCGTTCAACATGGCGCTTGCGTATCCGGACAAGATCAAGGCACTTATTGCGATCGAGCCTTCAGGCGCCCCGGATCCGCAAAACGTCAATGTGGCATCGCTCAAGGACGTTCCGCATCTGTTCGTCTGGGGGGACAACATGGACAAGCACCCGGTCTGGGCCAAGCTTCAGGCCGCGCCCATGCGCTATCGCGATGCCCTTGCAAAGGCGGGATCTGCGGCGGACCTGATGGAGCTACCAGCACGCGGCGTACGCGGCAACACCCACATGCTGATGATGGA
>JANMUI010001037.1:0-11025 GCA_031391405.1 Betaproteobacteria bacterium | reverse complement strand
GCGCGCGATTGGGGCAAACAGATGGTGGCGCCGTGGAGCCAAAGGCCCGCTCTGGCGCTAAGAATTTCGTAGGCGATCGGCCGGGCGTCCGGGTCAACATTCAAGGCAATCGCGCCACCGTCGGTAACGCTCGCCAGCCAGGCAGGGCCGCGCGACGGGGCGAGGGGCTCAAGGGACGGTGACCCTTGATGATGAAACTCCGCGATCGCACCGAAAGCGCCCACGTTCCAGCTCGTCTGGGGATTCATCAGCTCGCCGCCAATGAATGTCGCAAGTCTACTGATGTTCCCATCGAGCGCCATTCTGCATCTCCATTGATGGATCCTGGTCGCGATATCGGCCGCCCGCTTCGACGGCCAATCCCATTACGGCAGCCCTTACATCAGCATCCCCACCACTGCCCCCGCAATCAGGGTCGCAAGCGTTCCGGATACGAGGGTCTTGGCACCCAGGGTGACGATTTCGGTACGCCGATCGGGCGCCATGCTTGCCAGGCCACCGATCATGATGCCGAGGCTACCGAGATTGGCGAAACCGCACAATGCGTAGGTCATCATCAGTTTCGAGCGCGGCGAAAGCGCATCGGTGGGCAGCTTGGCCATCTCAATGAATGCGATGAGCTCGTTGAGAACGGTCTTCACGCCCATCAACCCGCCGGCGGCCGCCGCTTCCGACCACGGGATTCCCATGATCCAGACGACCGGCGCCATGAGCCAGCCAAGCATGCGTTCGAGTGTGAGGGCAGCGCCGCCAAACGTCGGCAACGCGCCGAGCCCCTGGTTGGCAAGATGGACGAGCGCCACCAGCACGATCAACATTGCGACGATATTGATCAGCAGCACCGCCCCATCCAAGGTGCCGCGCGTGATGGCATCCATCGATGAACGCGCCTCCTGCTCGAGTTTGATGTCGGCGGCGACCCCGCGCGCCGCTGGAGGCACCATCAGGACAGCAACGACAATTGCGGCGGGGGTCGCTACGACCGATGCAATGAGGATGTGCGAGAACGCATCGGGCACGCTACTGGCGAGGATGCTCGCGTACAGCACCATGACGGTTCCGGCGATGGTGGCCATCCCGCAGGTCATGAGCACGAACAATTCACTGCGGCTCATCCCCGCGATATACGGGCGGACGAACAAGGGCGCCTCGACCATGCCGACGAACACATTTGCCGCCGCCGACACGCCCGCTGCCCCGCCGATTCCCATGGTGCGTTGCAAGAGGCGAGAAAATCCGCGGACGATCATCGGCAACACACGCCAATAGAAGAGCAACGCGGACAGCGCGCTGATCACCAGCACCAGGGGCAAGGCGCGAAACGCGAGCACGAAACTGGAGCCGGGGAATTTTTCGTCGAACGGCAATGTGCCGCCGCCAAGATAGCCGAAAACGAACGCGCTGCCTGCGGTCGTCGCTCTTTCCAACGCACCGAGCGCGTCATTGAGTATTCGGAAAAGATCCGCCACGACCGGCACTTTCAAAAGCACTACCGCGAGGGCGATCGTGAGTGCCATGCCGGGCAGCACGGTCCGCCAGGCAACGCGCGTTCGGTTCTCGCTTAGCGCCCATGCGATGATATGCAACGCGATAAAGCCCGCCGCGGAATGAAGCACTAGGCTCACTGGGAATCGCCTATGAAAGCGATACACCAAGGAGCGTGCCGATCCCGTACGTCGCCGCGCCCGCAGCCGCACCGATCGCCAGCATCCGCGTGCCGCCGCGCCACGCACTGCGACCAGTAAACAGGCTGATCATCGCGCCAATTGCAAACAATGCCACCGCTGTGACCGCCACTCCTACGCCAATCGCGCTTGAACCCTTCAAAAGGAGGAAGGGCAACAATGGCACGACCGCACCCGCCGCAAACGCGAGAAACGAGAAGATCGCCGCCCCGATGGGGGAACCGAGCGCGTCCGGATTGAGGCCGAGCTCCTCGCGGGCCAAGGTGTCCAACGCCAGCGCGGGATTTGCGATGGTGGTTTTGGCGAGTCGCATCGCATCGGCCTCATCCATCCCGCGGGCACCGTAGATCAGCGCCAACTCCTCGGCTTCTTCCTCGGGATAGGTAGCAAGCTCGTCGCGCTCGAGTCCGATCTGGTACTCGAACATCTCCCGTTGGGAACGGACCGACACATATTCGCCCGCCGCCATTGAAAAGGCACCGGCCAGCATGCCGGCTACGCCTGCAAGAATCACGGTGCTGTTCGACGCAGAAGCGCCCGCAATGCCCAGGATCAGACTCAAGTTGGAGACCAACCCGTCATTCACCCCGAACACCGCCGCGCGCAAGTTGCCACCGGCGCCAAGCCCCCGGTGGCGCGAGGCCATGTCTTCGATGGAGGTCGGGGCGGGATGTCCGGGAACACCATGCCCGTAGATCGACAGACCCCGCACCTTCATCGCTGCCAGCACCACCCGCATCGCGCGGGGCCCCATGCGACGGGTGAGATGCGCAACAACCCGTGTACGTTGATCGGGACGGAAGGCCGCCGGAACGGTCAATCCACGCGCGTTCGCACCGCTCGCCCAGATCCGCGCCTGCTTCTCGGCCTCGCCGGCGAGCTTGGCGAAGAGCCCCCCTCGAGAGGACTCACGCTCTACGTCCGCGAGCACCCGATAAAGGTACGCGGCACGCATTTCGCTCGTCCAACCGCTTAGGGGATTCGACATTCCGGCGCTCGGTGAACTGGGTCGTCATTCATCCGCTTCGGCGCCGACCTGCGGCACGACGGCACGGATGATATCGAACGAGAAGCCACGCATCTGCAGGAAACGCATCTGCTTGGCCTTGGCGAGCGCATCGGCAGGCGCTGCGCCAAATTTCTTCGTCCAAACGGCACGCGCACTCTCGAGTGCACCGAGCTTCGCAGCATCGACAGACCTGCCTACAATTTCCTGATCGAGACCCTTGGATCGCAATTCGTGCTGGATACGCGCCGGCCCGAACTTGCGCGCGAGCTGCCGGGAACGCGCGTCGGCGTAGCGGGCATCGGATAGGAGGTTGCGCCGCTCAAGGTCATCGAGCACCGCCTTGAGCGCGCCGGCCGATTCTGCGTGGGACGAGAGCTTCCGTGTCAGCTCGGCGCGCGAATGCTCGCGACCGGACAAGAGCTTCAGCGCGCGGCCCTGGAGCGAAACAGTCGGCTGCTTCCGTCGTGCACCACCGGCCGCGTCCGATTCGTCCATCCGCACCCCTTGCCTAGTCTTCTTCGGCCTCTTCGTCAGCCGCGCCATTGGCGGCCAGCAGGACAGGGTTGGCAACGCCGACCTTTTCCCGAATTCTGGCTTCAATTTCTGCGGCCATCTCTTTGTGCTCGCGCAGGAATTCGCGCGCATTGTCTTTGCCCTGGCCGATGCGTTCCTTCTTATACGAGTACCAGGCACCCGACTTGTCGACAAGACCGTGATTGACCCCGAGCTCCAGCATTTCGCCCTCCCGGGAAATCCCTTCGCCGTACAGGATGTCGAAAATCGCCTCGCGAAACGGTGGGGCGACCTTGTTCTTCACCACCTTGACGCGCGTTTCGGATCCGACGACTTCCTCGCCCTTCTTGATCGAGCCGATGCGACGGATATCGAGCCGGCAGGATGCATAGAACTTGAGCGCGTTGCCGCCTGTCGTGGTTTCCGGATTGCCGAACATTACGCCGATTTTCATGCGGATCTGGTTGATGAAGATGACCAGTGTGTTGGTGCGCTTGATATTCGCGGTGAGCTTGCGCAGCGCTTGCGACATGAGCCGCGCCTGCAATCCCATTTGCGGCTCGCCCATTTCGCCTTCGATTTCCGCCTTGGGCGTGAGCGCCGCCACCGAATCGATCACGATGACGTCGACCGAACCCGAGCGCACCAGCATGTCTGCGATTTCCAGGGCCTGCTCACCCGTGTCGGGCTGCGAGATCAACAATTCATCGATGTTGACGCCGAGCTTGGCGGCATATTTTGGGTCGAGTGCGTTCTCGGCATCGATGAACGCCGCCGTACCCCCAAGCTTCTGAACCTGGGCGATCACGGAGATCGTCAAGGTGGTCTTGCCCGATGATTCCGGACCGTAGATTTCAACCACCCGCCCGCGCGGCAAGCCGCCCACGCCCAATGCGATATCAAGACCGAGGCTGCCAGTCGGGACGATCTGCACGTCCCTCGAAGCCTCGGAGTTCATCCGCATGATCGAGCCCTTGCCGAACTGCTTCTCGATTTGTGCAAGTGCCGCGGTAAGCGCTTTAGTCTTGTTTTCGTTCATGATGTTTTCAATGTTCTTATCTATTTGCATGGCTGTTTCTCCATTCTCCCATATCGATCAAAGCCAGGGCGAACGCAGACGTTGGCTGCGCGCCGTTCGCAATCGACCCCGGCACCATGAGGGGACTTTAGCGGGGCTCCTAGCTCATAGGATGAGCCGCCGAGCCCAGAATTCCACGCGGTCGAGCAGCGCCCTGGCAAAAGCGCCACGCCGTCGCGACATTTCATCGCGATTTTCAAGGTCGAGGGCGGATACACTACTTGCTCGATTCCCGCGTTCTCCACTTGCCCGCCCCCGCCTTCAAGCCCAGGAATGACCGCACCCAACGTCGAAACCAACGGGCGGCGCAATCCGCCTTTCTCGCGCATGCGCGAGTTGTGGGGATGGCTGCGATCCCGATCAAGTACCGCCGAGCCGGCGGCGCTCACCCATGATCAGCTGCGCCTCGCGCGTGCCACTTTTCAAGAGTGCCTCGATGGCATCGGCGGCGAAGCGTCGGCACGGCATCGCGTGGGTACGATCGCCGAGCTCTATGCGAACTTGAACGACGAGGGCCGGCGTGAGCTTCTTCGCATGCTGGTGTCCGAGTTCGGCGTGGATGACGAGCAGGTGGCCGCGACAGTCCGATCGTATCTCGATGCCCGCGGTGCCGAGCGGCGGCGCGCCCAGACCCGATTGCGCATTTCTTTGTCGAGCCCGCGCATCAAGATCCTGAAGCATTTCAATCTGCTACCCGACGGCGTCAAGTTCCTGGTCGACCTGCGGGCCGACGTCTTGCGCTACGTCCGGGCGCATCCTGAGCTCGAAGTGCTCGACGAGGAGCTGTTCGGCCTGCTGGCGAGCTGGTTCGACGTCGGCAATCTCGAGCTCCACCGCATCTCATGGAGCTCACCCGCGTCGCTCCTGGAAAAGCTGATCGCGTACGAGGCGGTGCACGAGATCCGATCGTGGAGCGACCTGCGCAAACGCATGGACTCCGACCGGCGCTGTTACGCATTCTTCCATCCGCGGATGCCGGATGAGCCGCTGGTCTTCGTTGAAGTTGCACTCGTCCAGGAAATGGCATCGAGCGTTCAGGTGCTACTGGATGAGGCAACCCCTGCCGCCGACGCCCGCGCGGCAACCGCAGCCATTTTTTATTCGATTTCGAGTACGCAGAACGGCTTGCGCGGCGTGTCGTTCGGCGGATTTCTGATCAAGCGGGTCGCCGAGCAGCTCATCTCGGATTTCCCACGGCTGCGAACATTTGCCACACTCTCGCCGATCCCGGGATTCCGTAAATGGCTCGAAACGCGGCTCAGCGCGCGCGAACCCGATTTGTTCAACACCTGTGAGCCCAAAGCGCTTGCCGCCCTCACCGGATCGAATAGTCCGCATGACGTGTTGGCGAGCGCCCTTGCACTGGACTTCCAGGCGGATGAAGTTCTGACGCAAAAGCTCGAACCGATCCTGACTTCGCTATGCGCGCGCTATCTCGTTCAAGAAATGGAGGAAGACGCGCCGCGCCCCATCGATCCGGTGGCCCGCTTCCACCTTGGGAATGGCGCTCAGCTCGAACGGCTCAACTGGCTCGCCGATCGCTCCACACGAGGCCTCAAGCAGGCTGCGGGTCTCATGGTCAACTACCTCTATCGCCTCGACGATATCGAGGTCAATCACGAGGCTTATGAGCGCGAAGGAAAGATCGCGATTTCGCGAGGCATAAGGAAGCTCCTGCGGAATCGGGATTGAACGCGACAGCCCCGTTTTCAAGCCGTCGCCGGAACCCCAAGCTCGGATTCGTAACCTGCCATAACCTTTGAAACCCTACTGTTTCGGTCGCAGATTGCCGGTCCACGGCAACAACTTGCCGTCGACTTCCGCGGTGCCTTTCATGGCCGAGCCGTTGATCACACCGCGCAACAAGATGCGTTCACCGCCCGCTTTCAGCTCCTGCATGCGTGCGCCGAATTCTTCGCCGCGCACAGTGATGTCATCGAAGGCAATCGAGCGCCCGCTGATCAATGCCGCTCCGCGCACCTTCAAGGTGGGATCGCGTTTGAATGAAAAACGCGCCGTCTGTCGCGTAATCGCAGGCGGCAATTGGACTTCCCAATCGCCGTCGATTGCGGCGGGAATGACGTAGCGATAAAGCACGGTACGCGTGGTGCCGCTGATCTTTACCTTTTCTTCGAACTCGAATTGCGCAATGCGCTCGTGCTGCCAGGGCGCGAGCGGATAGTCATGGGAGATGATGCGCGTCCCGGGCTTCAATTCCTCGAGGAATTTCGGGATCAATTTCGTGACAGTACTCGGCAGTAGGTACAACGTGATGACGTCGGCATCACGCAGGGTGGCTTTGAAGAGATCGCCCTGGATGAACTTGACCCGATCCCCGACACCATCTTTTTGCGCATTCTCGGTGGCGAGCTTGACCAGATGCTCCTGATACTCGATGCCCAATCCGCGGGCCCCGAACTGCTTGGCTGCGGTAATCACGAGTCGACCGTCGCCTGAGCCAAGATCGATGACGAAATCGTCGGGCTTGATATCACCGAGCTTCAGGAGCTCCGTCACGATGACGGTGGGCGTTGGCACATAGGGCCCGGCATTGATCGGCTCGGTGGTCTGGGCCGCCGCAACCATCGCGATGCCCAGGCCGACGATGGCAATCCACCATCGCTGCGTTGAATGCGCTTTCACTATCCCATTCCCCTCGAAAATTCCGATCGGCGCGCGCGGCCGGCGCGACCGGCGCAACACCCGAGCTATTGCTGGAGTTTATCGAATGCCAAGCGACTAGCGGGCGATTGCAGTCGGACCGCGAAAAGCTGCACACCGAACATCCACTAGCTGATGCGGGTAGCGGCCTCCACGGCATCCAACACGCCCTGCAGCGCGCGCTCGACCGAACGGCGGCGAACGTCCCTGCGATCACCGGTGAAATGGCATGTCACTGACGTGACTGCACCGTCCCGGAGCGCCCACGCAAAGCACACCATCCCGACAGGTTTTGCAGGGGTGCCGCCGGTTGGACCGGCGACTCCGGTGATCGATACAGCTAGCGTCGAGCGGCTGCGGGTGAGTCCACCAGTGGCCATTTCACGTGCGGTCTCCTCGCTCACCGCCCCATGGGCCGTAAGCGTAGCCGCCAAGACCCCGACCAATTCCTGCTTCGCCTCGTTCGAGTAGGTGACGAATCCGCGCTCGAACCAGGCGGAGCTTCCCGAGATCGCGGTGACCGCCTGCGCCACCCAACCGCCGGTGCAGGACTCGACGGTTGCAAGTGTCCAGCCACGCGCAGCGAGCGCCGCACCGACGCGCACAGCAAGGTCATCAATGAGATCAGGGTTGGAATCGACGGTCATGGAATCAGATGATGGGCGATGGCCAGAACGAGAAGAGTGTACCCGGCAGCGAGGAGGTCATCGAACATCACCCCAAGGCCCCCGGGCACGACGCGCTCGAAGTATCGAATCGGCGGCGGCTTCACAATGTCGAAGAATCGAAAGACGACGAAGGCGAACGCGAGCCACAGCAGCCCGGCCGGCGTGAATACAAGGACCAGGAGGAACGCCGCAATCTCATCGATGTTCATGCCGCCGTGGTCTGCGACGCCAAGGTCCTGTCCGGTCCGGGCGCAGGCCCAGCATCCGAGGACAAACAGGCCTCCCGCGACGACCAGAATCCATGCGGCCACGAGCCAGTGGGCAAGAACCCAATACAGCGGGATCGCGAGCAGCGTCCCAACGGTGCCGGGTGCGACCGGAGCGAGCCCCGTTCCAAATCCCAGCGCAATGAAGTGCGCGGGATGCGACAGGAGAAACGCCGCATTCGGGCGTGCCATTGGCCCCGTTCCAGGCACCGGCTTACGACCCGGGTTGTTCGAATTCATGCGCAGCGCCGGTCAGCCGAAATGATCGAAACCGCCGGACGCGAGGGGCACCACCACGCCATCCGCGTCGATCACCCGGACCACGCCCGTGCCTGCAACGATGGCGCCGATGCGCGTCAAACGAAGCGGCAGACGTAAGGCAAGTGCCTCGATCGCAGAACGCGAAGCCGCTGCCGCAGTGAACGCGAGCTCATAGTCGTCACCGCCCGCCAAGAGCGCTGATCGTGCGATCAACGGATCGACGCGATCGGCTTCGATCAGAGGCAATCGCGGCACACGCTGCAGCGCGATTTCCGCATCGACCCGGGACCGCTCGCAAATATGGCCAACATCGGCGACCAAGCCGTCCGACACATCGATCGCCGATGTCGCAACCGAGCGAAGGGCACGCCCCAACAACACGCGTGGTTCAGGCCAGTCCAGCCGCCGGGCACAGATGCCCAATGCGTCCGCCGAGAGCGCTAACCGCCCGCGACGCTCTGCAACCGCCAGCGCCGCCGCGCCGGTCTCACCGGACACCCAGAGGTCATCCCCGGCGCACGCGCCGTCGCGCCGCAAGGCATGGCCAAGGGGATAAGTTCCAAGGAGCGTTACTGAGAGCGTCAGCGGACCCTTCGTCGTGTCGCCACCAATCAACTCGACGCCGAATCGCTCGGCGAGTGCGAAAAAGCCTTCAGCGAAGCCCTGCAGCCATGCTTCATTCACGCGCGGCAATGCAATCGCCAGTGTCGCCCAGCGCGGGTCAGCGCCCATGGCGGCGATATCGGACAGATTGACAGCGAGCGTCTTGTGCCCAAGGCTGCGCGGATCGACATCGGCGAAAAAATGCGTGCCTTCACAGAGCATATCGGTGGTGATCGCCACACCGAGTCCTTCGGGCGGCCTCACAAGCGCGCAGTCGTCGCCTATGCCAAGCACGACACTCTTCACCGGACGTGCGAAGTAGCGTGCGATCAAATCGAATTCAGATGGCATGCGCGCGCCCTATTCCATGTGACGTATGCGCCCTATCACTGACCGATTCTTACGACTCCCCGCCGAGCCGCCGCTCGGTCGGGCGCAAGAGGGGCGCGATCCGATCGAGAACGCCGTTGACGAATTTGAATCCATCGGTCCCCCCGAAATCCTTGGCGAGCTCGATCGCTTCGTTGATGACGACACGGTACGGGATATCGACTAGGTCGCGCAACTCGAACGATGCGAGCAGCAGAATCGAGCGCTCGATCGGCGACAGTTGCGCCAATGGCCGATCCAGGGCCGGGCTGATCACCAACTCCAGCTCGACCGCGGCACCCAATGCACCATTGAGAAGCACGACGAAAAATGCGTGATCCGCCTTGGCGAAATTTCGATCGTCAGCGAGCTGCGCCTCGATATCCTTCGCCGATCCGCCGGCGAGGTGCCATTGATAGAGGCCTTGCAACGCGTACTCGCGCGCGCGACGACGGGATGACTTCATGAGCGTGACTACTTCGCCGATTGCGCAATGGTTCGCACGAGATTGGCCATCTCGATCGCCGCATCGGCGCAATCGCGCCCTTTCACTTTCGCGCGCGCCTCGGCCTGCGCGTCGGTATCGGTGGTCAGCACGCCGTTCGCGATCGGAATACCGGTATCGAGCTGAACCTGCGTGATGCCGGCAGATGATTCGTTCGAGACGATCTCGAAATGGTAGGTTTCACCCCGAATGACGGCGCCGAGCGCGATGAGCGCATCGTATTTTCCGGTTGCGGCGAGCCGTTGCAGGGTCAACGGCAGCTCCAACGCACCGGGAACCGACAGGACCGTAATGTCATTGCCCTTCACGCCAAGTTCCGCCAAACGCAATAGGCAGGCGCCCAGTTCGGCAAGACCGATCGGCTCATTGAACCGCGCGCGCACGATACCGACGCGTATGCCGCGGCCACTCAGGTCACTCTTGATTTCGTTCATACTATGTTGATGGCGGTGTCTGCACGCACTGTCGCAGAGATACCGATTGGGCCGAAGTCGCGGGAAGCAGGCAACCCGTCATTCTATACGGAAGGACCTGCGCCGTGCGGGACGTCGGCGCAGCGGCCGCGAGCCGGAATCAGCGCCGCGCCGGAATCGGGGTGTGCTTGGCGACCTCGAGCTTCCCGATCTGATTACGATGCACTTCGTCCGGACCATCGACAATGCGGAGCACGCGGGCGCGCGCGTACATGTAGGCGAGCGGAAACGCCTGCGACACACCCCCACCACCGTGTGCCTGGATCGCCCAATCGATCACCTGGCACGCCATCTTCGGCGCGGCCACCTTGATCATCGCGATATCCGCACGCGCCTGCTTGTTGCCTACGGTGTCCATCTTCCAAGCGGCATGCAGGGTCAACAACCGCGCTTGATCGATCATGATGCGCGACTCCGCGATCCGCTCGAGCGTCACTGTCTGCTCCGAGATACGCCGGCCGAACGCAACGCGGCTCGATGTGCGCTTGCACATCATCTCGAGCGCGCGCTCGGCCAACCCGATTGCCCGCATGCAATGGTGAATACGTCCCGGCCCAAGGCGCCCCTGGGCGATCTCGAATCCGCGCCCTTCGCCAAGGAGGATGTTCGAGGCCGGCACCCGGACGTTCTCGAACACGATCTCCGAATGGCCATGCGGCGCATCGTCGTAGCCGAATACATGTAATTGGCGAATGACCTTGATACCCGGCGTCTCCATCGGCACGAGGATCATGCTCTGCTGGCGATGACGATCCGCGCTGTCCGGATCGGTCTTGCCCATGAAGATGATGAACTTGCAATGCGGATGTCCGGCACCCGATGAGAACCATTTGTGCGCATTGATGATGAAGTGATCGCCGTCGCGCCGGATCAACGCTTCGATGTTCGTCGCATCCGAGGAGGCAACGGCGGGTTCGGTCATCGAAAAGCATGA
>JANMUI010000771.1:0-4252 GCA_031391405.1 Betaproteobacteria bacterium | reverse complement strand
CCTTTGAAATCCATCCCTGCTCCGAATGGCACTTACTTAATCGAATTAGGGGGGTTACCGCTCGCCCGGAGCCTGTCGAAGGGTGAATGCCGGAGTGTCCGTGAGCGGACGATCGCCCGCCTTTGACAAGCCTGCGTTACCCTTCGACAGGCTCAGGGCGAACGGAGTCTTGAGTAGCGCAGGTTAAGTAAGTGCCATCCACCCCCGCTCCATCTTGATCACCCGCTCGAACATGCCTGTGGATCATACGACGACAACGAGAATCGAGGCGATAATATTGCGTCAGCGCGACGCTCGTGCGGGTCGCCTCGATCATCGCCGGAACCCCAGTGCCGGATCCTCAATTCGTCGAGAACACCTATGCCGACACGACGCGTATTCTTCATCTCGCCACTTACCGATGCGATCGCGTATCGCGGCGTGCTCGCCACACGATCCGACATTGATTTTCGCGAGCTCACCGCCGCGACACCCTCACAGGAAGCGGCTGCGGTGCTCGAATCCGCGCATGCGTACCAGGTCGGGTCGGTGCGCCACGAGTTGCCGCCGCCGTTCCGCGTCAACGATGCGCTATTCGCGCGGACGCCGAACATGCTGCTCGTGTTGACGCATGGGGCCTGCTACGATTCTGTGGATGTCGAGGCCTGCACGGGGGCGGGCGTTCTTGCCGTCAATCAAGCCGGGGGGAATGCCGAAGCCGTCGCCGAGCACGACATGGCGATGATGCTCTGCCTTACCAAACGCATCATCGAGACGGACCGTTTCATGCGCCGGCAAGACAACATTCCCCGCTCATGCAATTCGACAACGTCCTCGTGAGTCCCCATACCGCGGGTGTCACATTCGAATCGCGCAAGAACATCGCCACCATCGCCGCGCAGCAACTACTGGATGTGCTCGATTGGCAAGCGCCCGCCGCGCCTGCTCAATCCGGAAGTCTGGCCCGCATACGCGAGGCGATTTGAACGCATACTAGGTTTCGCACCGACCCAATAAGGGAATCATCATGTTGAAGCTCTATTACGCTCCCGGCGCCTGCTCGTTCATTCCGCATGTCGCCCTGGAGATGATCAAGGCCGCGACCGGCGACGCGTTCGATACCCAGATCGTGAAGCTGCACAAGGGCGAGCATCAAGCGCCTGAATACCTGGCACTCAATCCCGAGGGCCAGGTCCCGGTGTTGATCGTCGATGGCAAACCGCTTACGCAGGTGATCGCAATTTGTGATTACCTGAATCGCCGCTACCCGGCACTCGGATTGATGCCCGCCAACCCGGCCGTGCAATCCGAAGCCTTATCGCTTCTCGCCTGGATGAACAACACGGTGCATCCGACATTCACCCACGTGTTCCTGCCGAACAAGTTCACCGACGACGATGCCGCGAAAGCGGAGGTCAAGCGCTACAACCTGCTCAAGTATCGCGGCCTGCTCAAGCGACTGAACGGGCTCGTGGAAAAAGCGAATCCGTATCTCTTCGGCGCGAACGTATCGGTGTTGGATATCTACGCCGTGCTCTTTCTACGATGGGGCGGATTGGCAGGCGTCAATCCGGCGGACTACCCCGAGTACAAAGCATACGTCGACCGGATCGGTGCGCTCCCCGCGGTGGTGTCCGCGCTGGAGCGCGAGAGGATGCCGTTGCATACGTACAAGGGGTAGGCGGCCATCGAGGATCGGTGCCAGCCCCTCGCGCCGCACCCGGAGTTAATTCCGTCCGATCCCGGGAACGGAAATCCAGCATTCCTCGTTTTTCCCAATTGAGCTCTTTGGGCTAAATTGCCTATAATGTGCGAATTCGAGGAGACGACAGCATGCCGACCCTGACGTTCCGCAACAGCCTGGGTGAGTTGGTCGATCTGCCGACCGTCACCGCCAGCCGCTTCAAGAACGAGTTCGGCGCCAACTTCGAGAAGGCGGCGCTCGGCGGAGCAGTCGCCATCACCAAGCACGACACGCCCAAGGCCGTAATACTGTCCTACGCCGAGTTCGAGGCGCTGGTGAAGCTGCGCTCCCCAGCGATCGACGAACTGGACGCCCAATTCGACGAGCTGCTTGCGCGAATGCAATCGCCCAAGGCGAGGAAGGGCATGGCGGCGGCGTTCTCGGCCTCGCCTGCGAAGCTCGGCCGTGCGGCGGTCAAGGCCGCGGGCAAGAAGCGTTAAGGGAAGCCTCGACGGATCGCGATGGCCGCACCCGCCGCGCCGCGGATCTACGTCCTCGCCGGCGTCAACGGTGCCGGCAAGAGCAGCATCGGCGGCGCTGCTTTCCGCGCATCAGGCACTGACTATTACAACCCGGACGAGGCGGCTCGCGCGCTTATTGTTGCCAATCCCGGTCTGGGGCAGGCGGATGCCAACGGCGCTGCATGGCAGCGGGGAAAGCGGCTGCTCGAGCGTGCGATCACGAACCGCCTCGATTTCGCGTTCGAAACCACACTCGGAGCCAACACTATTCCGAGGCTGTTGGCTCAAGCAGCCGGACAGGGCATCGAGATCCGTGTCTGGTATGCCGGACTGTCCAGTCCGGAGCTCCATATCGCCCGGGTGCGCGCGCGCGTTCGCAAAGGCGGTCACGATATTCCCGAAGCGGACATCCGCCGACGCTACTTGCACAGTCGATTGAATCTAATCGCGCTGCTGCCGGCAATTGCACTACTTCGCGCGTACGACAACAGCGTTGAAGCGGATCCCGCATCGAAGCGAGCGCCCATGCCCGTGCTGGTGCTGCACATGGAGCGGGGAAAGATTGTGGGGCCGGCCGATCTGACACGGACACCAGAGTGGGCGAGACCGATTGTCGCGGCGGCATTGAAGTTGGGATAGGCATGAGGCGTTCGACTGCCGCACGCTTCAGAGGATCGCGGTGAACGGCGACCTGCAATCGCGCACGCCCCGCCCCCTGCACCCGGGGCGGCGGGGCGAATCGCATCGGCAATACGACCGCCGTCAGACCATGAACCCGAGGTTCTGCACGGTGAAACGACTCAGGTTGGGAAAGATCCCCGTTAGGTCGGCCGGTGCAACGCCGAACCACTGCGCGAGCGTTGCGGCATACTGATCGACACCCGTCGTCGGAATCCAGCGCCCATTGTTGTCGGTGTCGTCCGGACCACCGAGGGCGAGCGTCGGGAAGGTGCCGTACGTTGCCGTGCCCTTCACCGCGGCACCCATGATCATGTGGTGATTGCCCCAAGCATGATCGGTGCCGCTTGCGGTCGGGCGCAGCGTCCGGCCGAAATCAGACAGCGTGAATGTCGTGACCTCGTTGGCCGCTTGCATCGTGGTCATCGCCGTGTCGAACGCGCGAAGTGCTCCGGCCAACTCCTGGAATCGGCCGCCTTGCGCGGCGACTTCGTTCTCGTGGGTATCGAAGCCACCCAGCGACACGAAGAAAATCTGCCGCTTGGCACCGATGGCGGTGCGAGCCTCGATCAGCTTGGCGGCGCGACGCAACTGGTTGCCAAGACCCGTGTTGACATTGGCGAACGCCTGATCCGCCAACGTATTGGTGCTGTTCAACAGTGCCCCGAGCTGTTGCGTGCCTTCGATGCCGGTTTTGAGGTGCGTGCCGGCCGATTTCATGAGTTTGCGCGGCGACCCTTCCGCCATGCTCCAAAGATTCTTCATCGCTTGATACTTGGCCTGGTCCGCGGCGTTGGTTGCAGCAACCCCCTGCAAGCCGAAGGCACCTGCGCCCGGAATGGAGGTCGCGCGGGTCGAGGCACCGTTCAGGAAGACATCGTTGCCGGTGACGTTGTAGGACACCTGCACCGCGCCGTTGAGTGGCTGCACCCGATCGGCAATCAAGCCGCCCCAGCCGACCGTCGGATTCGAGGTGAATACGGCGGTCTGCCATTCATGCTGTTGATCGTCATGTGAAAACAGATTCATTGGCCGAAGCGCACGCATCTGCTGATACTGGAGGCGCGTCAATGGCTGCAACAATGGGCCGACATTGAACAACAGCGCCATGCGCCCGGCGTCCCACACTGCCTGCAGCGGCTGCAGATTCGGATTCAATCCGAATCGCGCCTGTCCGGCGGCAACCAGTGGCACTGCCTGACCCTGCCCGATCGCAATGTTCGGGCGGGCCTGCTGGTACAGGGTGTACTCGGCGTTCTGCACCGGGATCACCATGTTGTTGCCGTCGTTGCCACCATAGAGGAACACGCAGACGAGTGCCTTGTAGTCCGTCGTGGCCTGCGCATACGTGTTGAGCACACTAAAGCCGGGCAACGCGTTCGCAACACCG
>JANMUI010001009.1:0-3633 GCA_031391405.1 Betaproteobacteria bacterium | reverse complement strand
CACCAAACTCATGCGGCAGTACTCCCGCCTTCGCCCGCTCCGCAATCCAGTGGCCGACAGCCTTGATTTCCTCGCTTTCGTCCTTGAGCGTGAGAATTTCAGGCGGGGGGCCATTGAACACGGAAACCGTATCGCGACGGTCCTCGCTGTTCCCATCCACATCGGTCACCACTGGACCCAGGAGGCGGTCCGCCTGCGTGCGAATTTGATGGGAGGTACGGTAATTGACGCGCAAGGTACGCGACCGCCCACGTATGTCCACGCCCAAGCCCTTCCAGGAGAAAGGCTGTTGGAAGATGCGCTGCCCGAGATCACCGGCGAAAAAGAGCGCGTTGGGGCGACCACCACCCAATGCGGCAAAAAACCGGAGATGCGCAACGCTGATGTCCTGCGCTTCATCCACGACTGCAAAATCGAATACCACGTTCTTGCTCGCTGCGATCGCGCCGGCCAGTGCGGTGAACAGCCCTGCGCGCGTGATCAGCTTGCGCTCTTGCAAAGCGGCGCGAAGGCGGTCGTAGATGGTCCACAACACCGCGCGCTGCGCCTCTGGCAACTTGGTTTTCCGGCCAAGACGCACGACATCGCGATACGCTTCCCAGTTCGCCAATTGCCATGCATCCACGACCTGTTCCCATTCCGTGAGGAGAAAATGCGCGCCAAACTTGTGGCCGCCGACGGCACTCGCCGCCTCATTGAGCAGTTCACGGACAATTCTTCGACTGGCAATCGACGCTGGCCCGATGTGCGCCTTGTAGAGTCGAAGACCGATGGCATCGATTGAACGCACATCGATCCGTTCCGCAAGACGTGGCTGGTTGCCCAGCAGTCGCTTCAGTTTGGTTTGCAGGGCACTCGCCAACGCGTCTGAAAAGGTCGTCAGCAAGACACGCGCGTCGGGATGCGTCCGCGCCAGATGAGCTGCCCGATGCAGGGCGACGATGGTCTTGCCTGTGCCGGCTGACCCTGAGACGCGCGCCGGCCCGGTGTAGTCGCGCTCGACCCATTGCCGTTGTTCGGGGTGAAGGAAAACGGTCCATTTCTCCCACGGGAAATCGAGTGCACGCTGCAACTCGTCGACATTGGACAACACGCGGAAGCGGCGTTGGGCATCAGGATGATCGAAGGGATTCGCCGTTGCCACCGCAGGCTGGGGCACGCGGGGCTTGCCACCGGTTGCCAGTTCCAGGAGTGCCTCAGCCGCTTCGGCCGGAAGATGATCGGACAAGGTCAACAACGTGTCCGCAGTTGCCTGCTTCACGTCGTCGAGCCACTCCGAAGGCACACCGTAGCGGAGAAGATCATCATCAGATCTGCCGGCGAAGAGTGGCTTCAACTGGGGGGCGGCTTTCGAAGCAAGCGGAAGCTCAGCCTGCACGTAGATCGGAACAACGACCTCCTTTATCGTCTCGCGTATTTCGACCAACTGTGCGGCCCCGGTCGTGGGATGCGTCTCGAGTTTGCGCCGCTCGGCCCAGTCGTACGCTTTGTCGTGGTGATCGACATAGGAAAGCAGGAGGCTCGCATCGCTCTTGTGAACGATCAAGCGAATGTCGCTGCCCACACGCACCGACCAGAAATTCTTGTCTTTCGCCTTGGCGAGCTTGTGGAAGCTCATACTCGGGTTGGCAGGATTTATTTGCAGGTCGAAGGCCGTAGTCTTGACCAGCTTCTGCTCTTCGCCAGTTAATCGCGAAAGACTATCGGTGAAGGTGTCGGCGATGCGGAAATCCATCTCATTCCTTGCCACGACTTCGCGACCGTAGCGGCTGGCCTACCTAACGCCGAACCAGTTCTGCGTTCTGAGCGATCACAGCCGCTCGCGCTTTCTGCTCTGCCTTCGCCATTTCAGGATCAGATTGTGACGATGGCCAATTCACGATGTTCGCGTGCCTCTGCGGAGGCTCATGAGCGACGACCTTCAGCGCCTCCGCTCTAACATGCTTCGCCTTAACAATAGCGGCTGCATGCAAAGTTCGACCAGCGCCCATGTGTATTTCGCCGATCTGCCAAAGCGGTGCGCGCGGAAGGCTCCCATGCCGGAACACCGATGTCTCGCCATTCTTCGGATTGGGCAGAAATGCGGCGGGCTTAACCATGACCGCGTTGAACTGACTCGACGAAGTGAGAAACCTTGCCAGATCCTCTTCGTCCGCGACAATCTCAGGCAAACCCGACGGCAACATTCTCGCGACTCATGATTGCGCTGATCCCTTCCAGGATCCTTGGGGGAATGTGGTTTCCGTCGAATCGAGCCACCGCATGCCCCTTGTCGGAGCCGTCAAGCCACGCGTAGGCCAGTCGGTTGCTGGTGCCAATGCTCAGCGAGAACAAGCGATTCCGGGAGTCAATCCAATCAAGAGCGATCGAACCGTCAGGTTCGGGTGCGAACTCCGGCAGCGCAAGTCTGTCAGGCAACGCCCGGATGAATTCAACAGCCAAGCCCGCTGTGAGCGGGGTCAATGGATTGGCGCTCTCGCCGTCCCAACCCGGTTCGGAGCATTCATTCGCCAACGCCCAGATTTTGGAGATGGCTTTTGCCTTGGCCCCGAACAATGCCTGGGATCGTTCGGCCGCAGTCGCGACTTTGCCGACAGCTTGTCGCACCGCCATAGCCTCGCTGGACACTGCGCTCCCAGAACGGGCCAATGCGCCTGAATTGAACGCGGCATACCCCATTAGGAACGCAATTGTTGAAACAGCTTCAGGCATTTGTCGGTTAATGCATTGACGAAAATATGATTTTTCAAGCTTCTCAAGGACTGGATTTTAGCCTCAATCCAGGGCCAATCCCCGGGTTCGGCATTTCCTGCGCTAGTCGCTTCTATGTCAAAAATCAGCGGTAACTGGTCTACCACCTGCGGTTGCGTGGTCAAGACGATATTCGCCTGATTTCCGGTAACCGCTTCGACAACCGCATGTTGGTTGAGAAACCCGGCGAAGGTCAACCTTTTTTCATCCGGCAGTCGCGGACTGAGCTTTAGGTACTCATCAAGCTCAACGCGTCCGTTAGTCAATGGCAGCAATATGCGATTGATGTAGCGCAGACGCACTGCGCGGATCTGGACAGGCGAGGCGAAGCTAACGAACAGTCCCCAAGCCCGCTCAATCTCCGGCAAATAATCATCCAGACTAGAGTACGGAGCGAGACGATTGAACGAAAATCCCAACCCCCTTACCTGCACCAGTTGCTTCTCGTCGTCGTGCAAGAATTGAAGGGCATGAAGGCTTTGACGAATCGACATCTCCGGTGCGGCACCAATCTCCTGCTTGAACTGATGCTGCTGAATTAACTGGCCGCGGAATTTGGGGTATCGATCACGGAACAGGTCTCTGGCCTGATTTTCCAAAGCCGCCAAGTCCATCGCCGGCGGCATGTCGCAGTCGATATCTACAACCGCTTCTACGATCGGTGCCTTGGCAAATTTAAGCAGCGGGAGTTCATCCATACTCTTGGCCCGTGGTTACATCAACTATACCTTGAACACCTTCATCACCTCATCCCCCAGATGGTTGATGACTTTCACGGCGATGCGTCCTTCTTTCGGCTTCTCAAACGCCCGTGACGTATCGCTGTTCAGTGTCGCCCACGCTTCAGCATTGATCTCGGCTTTGAGCGTCGTCTTCAGCGCG
>JANMUI010001004.1:0-2624 GCA_031391405.1 Betaproteobacteria bacterium | reverse complement strand
GGCTTGGAATCAGGCGATGATGCACTGGCGCACGCTGGCAAGCGACGACGGCGCGACATTCGATCGCGAGATCACCATCGATGTGAGCGATGTCGCCCCGCAGGTCACCTGGGGCATCAGTCCGGAAGACGTGATTGCGATCGATGGTCACGTGCCCGATCCTGCCACCGAGCCCGACCCCCTCAAGCGACGCGCGATCACATCCGGCCTGAATCACACGCGTCTTGTGCCCGGCGCCGCGATCGAAGGCACGCCGATCGATTGGGTCTTCATCGGCTCGTGCACGAACAATCGCATCACCGATCTCCGCGCGGCCGCGGCCGTGGTGGATGGCCGGAAGGTCGCCGCCAATGTGACGGCATGGGTCGTACCCGACTCGATGAACATTCGCGCGCAAGCCGAGCGCGAAGGATTGGATCGCATCTTTCAGGACGCCGGCTTCAACTGGGGCTGGCCCGGCTGCTCGATGTGCGGTGGACAGGGCAACGGTTTCACCGAACGATTGAAAGCGGGCGTGCGCGCCATCTCGACCATCAACCGGAATCTGCCGGGGCGCCAGGGTCCGGGCAGCATCACTCATCTCGCGAGCCCACCGATGGCCGCGGCCGCCGCGATCGCAGGATGCATCACCGACGTGCGCAAGCTGGGAGCTTGAATCATGGCGGAGACCTTCACCGTGTTGTCAGGCGTTGCCGCGCCCTACCTCGAACGCAATGTCAGCACCAACAACATTTCGCAGCAGAAGGCGCACGGCACGGGTGGGGTCGAAGCCCGCGAGACCGGCGACGATCTGTTCGCGATGGTGCGATTCGATCGCGATGGTCGTGAGATCCCGACCTTCATCCTCAACCGCGCGCCGTTTCGCTCGGCAAAATTCCTCGTCACCGGCGGCAATTTCGGTTGCGGCAGCTCGCGCGAGGGCGCGATCCACGCGCTCGTGGCCTTTGGCATTCGGTGTGTCATCGCGCCCAGCTTCGGTGAGATTTTTTTCAACAACTGCTTCAAGAACGGCATGCTGCCGATCGTGCTCACCGAAGAGCAGGTGCTCGCGCTTGCAGCGGAGGCGGAGACGGGCGGCATCTTCACCGCGGACCTGCCGGCAAACATTCTCACCACACCAAATGGCCAAGCGTTGCGGATCGAATTGCCGGCGTTCCGTCGCCAGCAGCTTCTCGATGGGCTCGACGAGATCGGCCTGACCTTGCAACGCGCGACGGACATCGCGGCGTTTCACGCCGATGCGGCAAGCAAGCGGCCATGGGTGTATTCGATGCAGCGCTAACGTCGCAAGACGCGCGCGTTCTATTCAGGTCGGATGCCCGCTTCGGTCACGATTTTCCGATAGGACTCGACGCTGCTCGACAAAAGCTGTTGAAACGCCTGCGGCGACGTTCCGAGCACTTCGAACCCCGCGGCTTCAAGCCGCGCCCGCACGTCCGGCGCATTGACGGCCTTGGTCATCTCCGCGCTCAGCTTGGCGACAACCGACGCGGGCAACCGGGCGGGCCCGAGAATCCCGGCCCAGGTCGCGGGAATCGCGTAGCCCGACACACCCCCCTCGGCAATCGTGGGAATATCGGGCGCACCTTTGGCACGATCCGCTTCCAGCACACCGAGCGGGCGCAGCTTCCCGGCGCGAATATGCGGCAGCACATTCGAGAGCACCAGAATTCCGACCTGTACCTGACCACCGAGTACATCGGTGAGCGCCGAGGCGCCCCCTTTGCGCGTCCAACCGTGTCGGCTGCACCGCCAGCCGAGTACGGCACGATCAAGCGAATCGGCCGGGAGGGGAAGTCCTGCGCCGTCGCGATTGGAGGGGCGCAAAACAGCAGCGCGATCGGCACGCGGCGCGCCGCTCGTGCGACGGCGCGACTTATCAAGGTGCGATCTCGAATCATCAATGCGCTGCGAGGGTTCTACTTCTCGTAAGTGGTGACTTTGCGATCGTGGCGCGATCCATGTTCATGGACTCCCGCTTGATGAGCCGCGAGTGTACATCTGCCGCCAACCCGGCTCTATGCTCCGGCGACTGCCGCGTATCCCGGAGAAAACCGTGCATGATCTCATGAAGCGAGGAGTCCTCATCATAATTGCGCATCGTTCCGAGCGCGAGCGTCGGATAGACGATCGAGAAATCGCGACCGAAGTCGTCCATCCGTGCTCAAAAAAAGGCACGGCATGATTGCAGTGGCACGGTCGAGCGTGTTCTTGGCCGGATGCGCCCCCGACGAGGGCCGCGTCGTGCGCCGATGGCGACGCTCGTCAGGCGTCACCTTGTCCCAGCCACCGGCCGCGAGCCGCGCGTAGAAGCGCTAGGCCAGCCGCGGCCCACCGGCCTGCTTCAGGTGCTCGAAGAAGAGCGGTCCGTATTCGATCCTCGCATCACGCGTCGCACCGTGCACCGGCGCAGATAAAGATTTCGCGCTACACGCGACTCAGGCGGTGCCAGCGTAGGTCAAGTTTGCCATAGCCCGGTAACGGCCGCATACTCGGCGGCGATGGCCTTGATCGCTATCAACCTTGATAGTGATTGTTCCGACAAGCAACTTCGAGAGCACAAGAATTCGTGGTTTCAGTGTCGCCACTACGGAGAACAAAGACATGTCCAATAAGCTGTACGC
>JANMUI010000968.1:0-6196 GCA_031391405.1 Betaproteobacteria bacterium | reverse complement strand
GATGACCAGCCCCGCGAGCGCAAGAATGGCAGCGACAGGCTTGGAACGATCGAGGAGCCGGTACGGTGCGCCCGAAACCTCTGGAGCATTGCGGAAGGTTTCGAAGACGTTCGCGAGTGAACCGTCGGCTTCTTCTGCTCTGTAGCCGGCCGCAATGGCGAGGGTGTCTTGGCCGCTTGCAGTGCGCGATATCTGGTTCAAATGAGCAATGCGACTTCGGGCTTCCTGCGCACTCGTTCCGTCACTGACGAGCATTGATAGCAAGCAGATGAATCCCCGATCACGGGCGGCAGTGGGGAGTTCGAACTGCTCTCCAAAGCGCCACATGACGCCTGCCAAGTAGAGTTGGGTTGTCATTTCCCTGAAGCTGGGCATGAAGTCGTAGTTGCGACCCTCTACGATGGGCAGCTGTGACGCCAACATTCGACGGGCATGGGCGATGCAAGCCTCCAGCACTTGAAGCGCAACCGTCGGCTCCTGTTCTGTGGGACTCATGTCGGATTCTCCTGGAGCCCGCTAACGTGAAGTCGCCAGCCTATACGACGGCAACAACACCTTCCTAAATGACGCCTTATAAGCCGTCATGAAACGAATAAATACCGATCAATTAGCACAGCGCCCTCACCGAATCATCGACTTACCCGAATATAGGCCATCCTAAGACAGATCCGGAAACGCGTCCAGCGAGCGCCCGTCCGGGCATTGTCGTGTCAATCGCCTTTTCAGAACCACCACCGCCTCAACCCGCGACGATGCTCCCCCGCTCGATGACGAATTTTCGATCGAGGAGTGGCGCGATGTGGATGTCGTTCGACTCGGCTACCAGCACCGATTCGCCCTTCTTCTTCAGGTCGGACATGATCTCGACCATGCGCTGCGCGAACACCGGTGCGATCCCTTCGCTCGGTTCATCGAGCATCAACAGGCGCGTGCCGGCCATCAACGCACGGGCGAACGCCACGAACTTTTGCTGCCCGCCCGACAGCTCGGTTGAGCCCCGCGCACGAAACGCCTTCACTTCCGGCATGAGATCATAGATCCATTGCAGCCGCTCAGCGGCGTCTTTGGCGCCGGTCGACCAAGTCGGCAACAGGATGTTTTCTTCGGCCGTAAGCGCCGGTACCAAACGCCTGTCTTCGGGCATGAAGCCGATGCCCAGGTGGGCACGACGATGCGGTGCTTCCTTCCCAAGATCCGTACCGTCGAACGAAACCCGGCCGCTTCTCGCTTTGAGCGCGCCCATCACGGCACGCATCAGGGTGGTCTTGCCCGCGCCGTTCCGGCCGATCAGTCCGCACATGGTGCCCGACGGCACTTCGAGGTTGATATCGCGCAGGATCTGCGTCGGCCCGATGTCCACCGCGAGCCCCTCGACCTTAAGCATGCGTACCTGCTCCGGCAAGGCCGCGCGTGCGATGGTGTTGCTGCCCGATGACGAACTCTTTCACTTTGGGATCCTGGAGGGCTTCGGCGGCCGGCGCATCGCAGATGATCTCGCCTTGATAGAACGCGAGCACGCGGCTCACATAGCGCTCGACGATCTCCATGTCGTGCTCGATGAAGAGCACGGTGGTCTTCTCCTCGCGAAGGGCCGTCATGATGATGTCCATGATGCCGAATTTCTCTTCGACGCTGATGCCGCTCGTGGGCTCATCCAGCATGAGGAGCTTGGGTCGGCGCACCGTTGCCATCGCGATATCGAGGAGCTTTCGCACGCCTTGCGGCAACGCAGTGGCGCGCACGTCGCGGTATTCGCTGATGCGATAACGGGCGAGGTGCGCTTCGACCCGCTTCCTACGCGCATCGTTCTCGACGCCGCGGAGCAGGCCCCAACCGCGCTCTTCAGCGATGCCGTAGGCCATCAACATGTTCTCAAACACGGTTTCGGAGGCGAACACTTGCGCGACCTGGAATGAGCGGCAGACACCAAGACACGTGATCTCGCGGGGCTTCAGCCCAACGATGTTCCTGCCCATGAATTCGATGGCGCCGGCAGATGGCTTGAGGTAACCGGTGACCATGTTGACGAAGGTGGTCTTGCCCGCGCCGTTGGCCCCGATGATGCCGATGGTCTCCCCTTCGGCGATCTTGACGTTGATGTTCGCTGCCGCGACGACCCCGCCGAAGGACTTGTTCAGATTCCGGACATCGAGCACGACGCTCATGACGCTCTCGACCTGCGCAGGCGCGCCATGACCGACCACAGCCCGTTCGGCAGGAACATGATGATGAGCAGCAACGTCCCACCCATGATCAACTGCCAGAGCTTCGGGGAATACTGGAATGCGAGGCTGCGGATGATCTCGAATACGAAGGCACCGATGTAGGTGGCCGCCACATTGCCGGTGCCGCTCAGGATCGTGATGAACACGAACTCGCCCGAGACGGTCCAGTACGCCATCGAATCCGGATCGACGATGCCGACGGTCATCCCCATCACCACGCCGCCGAAACCGGCCAGCAACGCGGAGATGACGTATTTGACGTGGACCGCGCGTGCGGCGGAGTAGCCGAGATATTCGAGGCGGATCTCGTTTTCGCGCACCGCGGTGCTCATCGCTCCCAAGGTCGATTGCAGGTACAGATGGACGGCGACCGAGAAAAGCCAGGTGAGTACGATCGAGAACACATAGATTGCGAGCTTGTTCTGGTCGCCTTCGAATGCCATGCCGAAGAAGCGCGGTGCGGGGATCGACAGGCCGTCGGTACTGCCCAGGGCCTCGGTCTTGGCGAGCGCGCCCCAAAGGACCATCGAGAACGCCATGTTGAGCAGGGCGAAGAAGATGCCGCGATATTGCCGCAGGAGGAATCCCAACAGGAACGCGAGCACGCCGCTCGCGGCGAGGCCTGCGGCGACCATTGCGAGCGCGTCATTGACGATCATGCGCTGCATGAACACCGCACCGTAGGCACCGGCAGCAAAGAACAAGGCGTGGCCGAACGAGATCAGCCCGGTGCGCCAAAGAACGAGCAGACCGAGCGCGACTGCGCCACGCGCGAGGCTCTGTAAAAAGATGAACAGCATCCAGTTCGGGATCACCAGCGCGAGCGCGAGCAGCACGATGCCGGCGATCGACAGCCCGATCACGGTGCGATCAAGAAGGCGGTTCATATCTTTCTCGCCTTTACCGGCACGAACAAACCCTCGGGCCTGAAGATGAGCACCGCCGCCATGATGATGTAGATGACGAAGAGCTCGATCGACGGCAGCAGGTGCACCGCTGCGGCGCGCGAGATGCCGACGATCACCGCGCCGATCAGCGCCCCGGGGATGCTGCCCATGCCGCCGATGACCACCACGGCAAAGGCGATCACGATCACCTCCACACCGATGCCGGGCAGCACCGAAATGGTCGGCGCGAGGTACGCGCCACCGAGTGCCGCGAGCATGGAGCCGATGATGAAGGTGGTGAGGAATACCGCGGTGACATTGATACCCATCGCGCGGCTCACTTCGCGATCGTAGATCACTGCAAGCAGCATCTTGCCCCAAGTCGTGCGGCGCAGGGCATACCAAAGGGAAACCGCGAGCACGGCCGATACGGCAATCATCGACAGGTTGTAGTTATCGAACTTCAGTCCGGCGATCTGCGTCGCACCAAGCTCCTTGACCGGCTGAACGGCGTAGTACGGGTCGGTTCCCCAGATGAGGAGGATGACATCTTCCAGCGCGAGAAATGCCGCGAACGTAGCCAGCACGACGATGTGTTCGTCGCGATCATACAAATACTTGAGCAGGCAGCGTTCGATGATCAGGCCAAGCACGATGCCGACGATGGCCGATGACAAAACGATCATGAGAAAGCCGCCGAACGCCGGCCACTCAGCTTTGTACCAGGCGCCGATCAAGGTCGCGGCAAGGTATGCGCCGAACGCAAAGAACGAACCATGCGTCGTATTAAGAACGCGCTGCACCCCGAAGATGACGGTAAGCCCGACCGCCACCATGAAGAGGTATGAGGCATAGACGAGCCCGTCGACCAGAATGACGGCAACCAGTTGCACGGAATAGGCCTCGCAGGTACGGCTCGAATGGTGGGCTGCACTGCGTCACCGGGAGCGGCAGGCGCTCCCGGAATCGCGTTGTGACTGAATCGTAGTGCTGCTACGCGCTCGGGCAGCCTGCGGCGCTCTGTCCTAGCACTTCGTGCCTTTCAACCCGGCTTTGATCCACTCGGTTGAATCGAGCACATCCGGCGGGGGATTCACACACTCGGACGAAAACGTCACGACATCTTTCACCATCGGCTCATTCGCCTTGTCGTCCCACCCTAGAACGCCCCACATGTCCTCGGTCACCGCCTGATGGCCCTTGCTGTGCGACATCTTCACCGTACCGGCGAGCGAGGTGAAGGTCGCACCGCGCAGCGCGGTAATGACCTGGTCGGTGCTTGGGAACTTGCCACCGTTCGCCGCGGCGGCGCGGTCATACGCATACTTGGCGGCGAGCACGCCCTGCACATACTGGTAGGCAGCCTGCGACGGCTGCTCCTTGAAGCGGGCACGATATTCCTTTTGGAACCAGACGTTGAGGGGGGATTTGTTGAGGTCGGTCGAGGCGTAAATACCGTAGGGTCCGCGCGCACCGACTAGCGAGCCCATCGGGAACTGCTTACCGAGTCGGAACACGGCCGAGTCACCCACCGTGAACAGGAACAGCTTGTTATCGAAGAGTCCGCGGGGCGAACCCTGGAAGATCAACGACTCGATGTCGCCGCCCCAGACGCTCGAATGCACAATCTGCTCCGGTGCGCGGAGCATCGCCGAAATCTCGGAACCGAACTGGCCGCCAAACAATTTTGGAAACTGCGGTGAGGTCGTCTGGATCATCTTCGGGGCAAGCACCTTCATCGACAGATCGAAGTCGCGCCAAGAATCCTGTCCCCACGCGTAGTTCGGGTTGACCCCTGTGTACCCGTTCTTTTCGCCGTACTTGGCCACTACATAACGTGCGAGCGACAGATTGCTCGCGACCGCGTGGTTCATCGTCCGAAACACATATTTCGGTTCTTTCACCAATTCTTCGAAGACCCGCGGTGTGCCGCAGACGGTGAGGAGCGTGAGGATCTTCAGCTCTTCTGCAACCGGCGCGACCGCCGAACAGGTGCCCGACGAGACGTAACCGACCACCAGGTCGACATTCTCTTTCTGCACCTTGTTGCGGAGCTCGGCGACCTGCTTGGTGTTGCCGCCCGACTCGTCATAGACCAGCGCCTTGACGCGCGCGCCACCCATGCCTTTCGTGTTGTAAGGGGCCGGCATCGTGCCGGCATTGATCCCATCGACGACCAGCTCCGTGCCCTGCTTGCCGGGGACACCGAACGCCGGTCCACCCGCACCCGTTGTGAACGTCGGCACCGCCATGACGATCTCATCCTTGGCGATTGCGCTACCCGTTCCGGCAACCAATATGGAAAGCAGCGCAGCGCCGGAGGCGCGCACTACGTACCGACTAGCTTGCATACCCATTGCATCCTCCTGGAAAACCCGCTTGAATCGGCGAAGGCTATCACTTGCCGGGTCAATCTGTCACCGGGAGTGCGGGAAAGGGATCTGACCCGAATGGCACCTACTTAAGAGGGCAAGACGATTTGCGAGTCGTCCTCTCTTATCAGATCGACCGTTCGCCCTGAGCCGGTCGAAGGGTGAATGGCAGAGAATCGGTGTGCGGCCCATCGGCCGTCTTCGACAGGCCTGCGTTACCCTTCGACAGGCTCAGGGCGAACGGAGGCTTGAGGCCAGACGGGTTAAGTAAGCGCCATTCAGATCTGACCCACGACGACACAGCGCGCGCGACGGCTTCAACGGGTGAATCGCCGTCGTGTATCGTCCTGCCGTTGCGCCGTCGTGGTTGCTCCAGGCGCCCTTGATGCCTTGGTGGTTGAATTACCTGATCGTGAATGGCGGAGGAAAATTAATGAATGACCCACAGCAACGTGAAGCGCTGATCGAGCGCGCCAAGACGATGGTTCCGATGCTCCGCGAGCACGCCGCGCAGGCGGAGAAGGACCGCGCCATTCCGCGCGCGACCCATCAGGCATTTGTTGACGCCGGGTTCTATCGCATCCACCAGCCAAAGCGGTTCGGTGGGTTCGAGATGGATTTGTCGATGATGATCGATCTGGCCGCCGAGCTGGGTCGCGGTTGCGGGTCGAGTTGCTGGATCTTCACCAACCTCGCGATACAAAATTTTATC
>JANMUI010000936.1:0-5812 GCA_031391405.1 Betaproteobacteria bacterium | reverse complement strand
TTCCCGCGAAGGCGGGAATCCAGAGGCTATTGACTCATCGGGCATTCCAAAAAGCCTAGATTCCCGCCTTCGCGGGAATGACGAATTTTTAGAGGTGCCCTCATGTCCCGGCTCCATTGGCTTTCTGATCAGGGATGCCTATTCATTGATACTCGTTGTGGGGCCGACGGTGTCCAAATTGGAAGGCTTGGTCCCGTCGATGATGCCGGGGAGGTCCGCTTCGGTCACCCGAATGAAGATGGCTCCGCCGTCGCGGCGCATGTTCGGGCCGTATTCGCACAACCCCAGGCATTTGCGCCGGCGAACTTCTACCGCGCCATTCGCAAGCTGTTCCAATTTGTCGGCCAGGGCTTTCGAGCCGCGCTCGCCGCAGGAGACGTCGCCATCCAACCGTTCGTTGACGCAAACGAACACCCGCGGCTTTGCGGCCATCGTCCTGCTACCGCCGCCGGTCCATGTCTTACGCTGCTTTCGCCACCGGATTGCGTTGTGGCAGCGCGGCGAGGTCGAGCTTGTAGAAGTCGGCCGTGTTGTTCACCAGGATCTTCTGCTTCTGCTCGCTGGTGATATCGGTGCGTTCGCGAATTTCATTGCCGGCGCCCTCGCGCGCTTCCAAGTGCGGCATGTCTTCGGCGGCGAGAATGTGATCCTCACCGATGTATTCGATCACCTGGGGAAGCAGCACCTCGTCGGCTTCGCAGGTGAGATAGATGCGGTCCTTGAACGATTCCGGGCTCTTGGAGGGCAACAGGGGTAGCCCGAACGACTTGCGAAAGAAGCTCGCCACCGGATAGTAGTGATCGATCCGCTCATAGAACCATGGCAGCCAGCCCGCACCCCCCTCGAGAAATAGGGCGCGAAGCTTCGGATGCCGGTCGAGAATGCCACCGCCGGTGAAGCTGAAGAAGCCGAACAACAGCGGCAGCGTAAACGAGATGTTGAGCGAGCTCATATGCTCGTTGCACATGAATCGCGTGCCGGGATCGCTCCAGCCCACGTGACACGCAACCGGCAGATCGTTCGCGGCGGCGGCCGCCCAGATGTTGTCGAACTCGGGCGCGTGCAGCATCTTCGAACCGACGGTACCAAAGGTGACGACACCCACCGCACCTGCTTTCTTTACGCGCTCGATTTCTTTCACCGCGAGCTCTGGTGTGCGCATCGGAATCATGCCGACCCAGCGCAGGCGGTTGGATTCAGCGCAACGCTCCTGGATCCAGTGGTTGTAGCTGATCTGCAAGGCCGACTCGAACTCGTCATCCTCGGTCAGCGGCGCAAGAAAGATCGTGGGGTAGATGACTTGAACGTCGATGCCCGCGCCATCGAGTGCCTTCATGCGCATCGGCACGTCCATGAGCGACTGATGCCCGGTACCGTAGGCCTTGCGCAGCGCATGGACCGATGTCAGCGGGCAACCGATCTGCACGGTCCCCGATCCCCAGGTCCACTGAATTGCTTTGCCGTCGACCAGCCAGAAGGAGTTGTCGACGCCCATATAAGGCGCCTTCTCCGGTGGGACGGTGATCGGAATCGGGCGGCGCGACTGGAATTTCTTCGGCAGATAGTTCCAGGTCTCTTCCACTTCATAGACGTGCGAATCGGCATCGATGAAGTTATGCATCTTGCTGTCTCCTTTGGTCAGTGGATGGCGTTGCCTCGTGGTCATTATCTCTCGGCTTGCCGCGGAGTAATGACCGGGTTGATTATCGTGCGCGTAGTGATCTTACGTCGGCACCGCTTTCGGGCGCCGGCGATAGGGAATCACCCGGTCTCATCTGGCGCGCCGCCAAGTATTCCGCCGCCACCTGTACATGCACCGCAAACACGGCACGCAGGTCTTCCAATAGCACATACTCGTCCGCGCCTCCCATGTTGTTCGGTGCCGGACCGTAGACCACCGACGGAATCCCGGCTGCCCGGTAGAACCGTGCATCCGAAAAACCGGGACGCATGTTCGCTGCGACCTTGCCGGATGTGGCGATGCCTGCATGGTTGACCACCAGGCGCACGATTTCTTCCGAGATCGGTTTGGCCTCGCGCATCGCGGCCATCACACCATCCGGGATCGGCACGAGCAGTGCTTCCAAGGTGCGTAGCACGTCGAGCGATTGCATGAGGCGCACGATGGCATTCTCGCCAAGATGTACGTGCGCCCCGTGATTGGATTTGCCGCGCGCCGTCACCTCGACCCAAAGCTGCCCCTTCTCACCGAAGCGCACCACGCTTGGGCTGCCGGCGTCGGCTGAAAGCATTGCATCCCCGCGAGCTTCGGGCACGTTCGCGAGCAGGTATTGGGTGCCCCAGGTGCCGCCGGTTCCCTCGTCGCTCACGAAGGCCAGCACCAGCTCGCCGGCGAGCCCCTCCGGTGCGATCGAAAGGACCTTGGCGGTCATCATCGCCGCGGCGAGCCCGGCCTTCATGTCGCAGGCGCCGCGCCCATAGAGACGCCCGGCCTCGATCGTCCCACCGAACGGCTCATGGGTCCAGCCGCTTGCATCGCCTGCGGGAAAGGTATCGAGGTGCCCGTTCAACAGAAGCCGCGGCCCCGGTTGGCCAAATTTCAACCGTGCGATCAGATTGACGGCGTTGTCCTTGGCGACGACGCGCTCCACGCGCATGCCGGGCAACGCCGCAAGGAAGGACTCGACCTTCGCGGCCAGCGCGGTCGTGTCGCTCGGCGGATTCTCGCTTGGCGTACGCACCAAGGATTGGCAGAGCGCCTCGAGCTCGGAATACGCCGGAGCGATATGTGCTTCCAAGCTCATTGGTCGAGCCTGAGTTTCTTGCAGAGCAAGACCAGCCCCTCGTAGATCACATAGCCGAGCTCCTCGAAGGTGGGCACATCCGGCAGTGCTGCAAAGCGCTTGGCGCTGGTCACTGCGAGCACGCGCAGCTTTCCACCGGTTACGTACACGAGGCCGGACGCAGAGCTCGAGATCGCCGCATCGACCTGATTGCCCATCGCATCCTGCAACGCGGGCGCGGACCCCTTGTAAGGGATGTGGTTGAACTTGACACCCGCCTGGTTCTCCAGGATGACGCCGAGCAGGTGGGTGAGCGAACCGGCGCTCGCATTGCCGATCGACACGGCGCCGGGCCTCGCTTTGGCATCGGCGATCAGCTCGGCCAGCGATTTGCTGCGCGGCAGCGGTGCGAAAAGCAACTGGGGCGAGGTGCCGATGATGGATCGGTGAGGAACACGCTCATTCATTCATGCTGACTGTACTCTTGCTGGGATGCATGCCACGGCAAGAGGACGCGCTCGATCCGTGCCAGCAATCCGAACAGGACGATGCCGAGGATCGCCAGGAGGAAGATCGCCGCGAACACGCGCGCCGTGTCGAACGTCCCCTGCGCGGCAAGGATCACATAGCCCAGTCCGCGCTGGGAGGACACGAACTCCCCGACGATTGCACCCACCAACGCCAACCCGATGGCGACTTTCATCCCTGCGAACATGCTGGGGAGGGCACAGGGAAATCGAATTCGCCAGAGCATCATTGCGCGAGTTCCGCGCAGGGCTCGACCGAGATCAAGGATATCGGGCGGCACCGATCGCAGGCCGAGCACCGTGTCGATGACGATGGCGAAGACGGCGATGAGGAAAGCAATTGCGATCTTGGGCTCGGCACCAGTGCCCAACCAGATGACGAAGAGCGGCGCGACCGCGACCTTCGGGATGCTGTTCATGCCGACGATGATCGTATAGACCGTCTTTTCGAACAGTTTCGATTCTACGATCAGTACCGCGAGCGCTACGCCGACGATCACCGCCATGACGAATCCGCCAAGCGTGATGAGCAACGTGTACCAGGTGTGGCCCAGATACCAGATCGGCTCTTTCAGCAACTCGATGAGCACCGCGGACGGCGGCGGCAGGATGACGGGCTTGACGCCAAGGGCGCGGACACATAATTCCCACACCATGAAGATCGCCGCGATGACCCCGGTGCTTACCAGCGTCGCGCCCCAGTCACGCTTCAAATTGATATGGCCTGCCGTGCCGGACATTTATTGATCCCGGAGGATTCGCATCTACGCGTCTTCCCTGAGCAGCCCCATGCCCTCGAACAGCTCGCGAATATGCGTGGAATGGCGGAGGAACTCAGGCATCGCGCGGACCGCGAGCCGGCGCGGCCGTGGCAGATCGATCGGGATGACTTCCACGATCGAGCCGGGACGCGGTGAGAACACGACGATCCGATCAGCCAGGAAGACCGCCTCCGTGATGCTATGCGTGACGAACACGACCGTTTTTCGATCAGTCAGCCATAGCTTCTGCAGCTCGACATTCAACTGATCGCGAGTGAGCGCATCGAGTGCGCCGAACGGCTCGTCCATGAGTAGCAGCATCGGATCGTCGACCAGCGCGCGACAGATCGCGACACGCTGGCGCATACCGCCAGATAGCTGCGCGGGGTAGCGGTCTTCGAATCCCGTGAGCCCAACCAGGTCGAGCAGTTTGCGTGCGCGCGCGTCGGCTTGGTCGCGCCGACCTCTGCGAAACTCGATCGGTAGCATCAGGTTGTCGAGCACGGAGCGCCATTCGAGGAGCGCATCGCGCTGAAAGACGATCCCCAGGTGCTCGGGCGGCTCGGTGACCGTGGTTCCGCCTACGCGAATCGATCCTGCCGTCGGTTTCTCGAGGCCGGCGATGCACCGAAGCAGCGTACTTTTTCCGCAACCACTTGGGCCAAGGATGCTGACGAACTCGCCGGGTGCGATCGTGAGCGAGACGTTGGCGAGCGCTGTAATGCCGGCAAGACGGAAGGTCTTGCTGACATCGATGGCCTCGATGCCCGCCACGCTGCGCCCAGTCATGTGCCGGCAATCTTCGTCATCGCTATCGTATCGCGTTACGTACCGCGAACGATCTTGTTGCCGAATGCGTGGTCAATGTACGCGTTGGTGAAGTAGTCCGAGGGTTTGGTGCCGGCCGGAATGACTTTCGCGCCTTCCATTTGCTTGAGCGTCGCCTGCCAGTCGGCGTCGGCTTGAATCCCGATCGGCTGATTCTTGGTGACCTCGGAAAAGAAGAAGGGCTTGTACACCGCAAGGGTCTCGATGATCTCTTCGCGGTTGGTGCCCGATTTGGGGCGTTGCGCCATGAACGCCCGCGCGGCTTCGTCCTCGTGGCCATCGAAAATATATGTCCAGGTGCTGCAAAGGAGGCTCGTGAGGCGTTTGACCGCATCCCCCTTCGCCTTCAGCGTTTCCACGCGAGCGAACAGCCCGAAGCCGGGCAGATTCAAACCGTGGTCGGCAAAGAGAATGGCATCGACGGGCCGGGTCTTCTTCAACATGACATAGAACGTCGGGACTGATGTGATGATGCCGTCGACCGATCCCTGGACATAGGTGCTGAGCTTTGCGGCGGCCGTCACATTCACCAGATTGATCGAGCTGGGCGCCACCTTATTGAGGTTGAAGAATGGCTCGACGAACGGACCTTCAAGCGATCCCGCGGTGTAGTTGATTTTCTTGCCTTGAAGCTGCTCGAGCTTGGTGACTCGAAGTTTCTGGTCAACGAGAATGCCCATTTCTCCCTTGCGCAGGAATCCGGCGACCGAAACGAGCGGCAAGCCCTTGCTCGTGCCGATTGCCATCGGTGCGAGGGCGGCATGACCGACATCGAATCCGGTGCCGCCGCCCAATATTGAGACCGTCGCCGTGGAGCCGTTGCCGTCTTCCATCTGGACATCGAGGCCGGCCTTCTTGAACCAGCCCCGCTCGGTCGCCAGATGGAACGAGCAATGCATGGCGTGCGGGCTCCAGTCGAGCTTGATCGACAACGCGTCCGCCGCGCGCGCCG
>JANMUI010000905.1:0-9510 GCA_031391405.1 Betaproteobacteria bacterium | reverse complement strand
CATCCTGGTCGACTGCCTCACGCGGGTGCGCGATGCGCAAGCGAGTGCGCCCACGCTCGCACCGCGCGCGGAAACGAAACGCGGCGTCGGCTTTGCGGTGATGAGCCATGTGTCCGGACTGATGGGCACGGCCGCGAATGTTCAGTTGCGCGCCGACGGATCGGTGGCGCTGGCGACGGGCTGTGTCGATATTGGACAGGGGTCCGATACGATCATGGTGCAAATCTGCGCCGATGCGCTGCGCTTGCCGATCGAGCGGATAAGCTATGCGCGCGCCGATTCGGACATCTCGCCCTACAACTGGAAGACTGCGGGTAGCCGCTCGACATACATGACCGGCCGCGCGGTAGCCACGGCAACGATCGAGCTGCGCGAGAAAATGTTCGCGCATGCCGCCGAGATGATGGAGTGCGCGACCGCCGATCTCGAGCTCCGATCGGGCGGTGAGATCGGATTGATCGGCGTGCCGCAGAAGAAGCTCGGCTTTCGCGAGATTGCGCTGCGCAGCCTCTACCAGGCCGGCGGACCGATTACCGGCGCCTACAGCTTCGTGTTCGACGGACCGCGCTTCGATCCGAAACGCGCATCGATTCATCAACTCGCGTTTGCGAACCTCGGGGTCTACACGTTCGGTGCGACCTGCGTCGAGGTCGACGTCGACGAAGCGACCGGCCAAGTCACGGTGCGACGCGTATTTTCGGCCCACGATGTCGGCCGCGCGGTGAATCGCGGCAGCTGCGAAGGGCAGATCCAGGGCGGTGTGGTGCAAGGTCTCGGCTATGCGCTCACCGAGGAGATGAAGTGGAACGACGCGGGCTGGCTCACAACGATCACGCTCGCCGATTACAAGATTCCGGGGATCCTCGATACACCACCGGAGATTGAAGCGATCGTGCTCGAGGATCCCGATCCAAGTCATCCGATCGGCGCGAAAGGCGTCGGCGAGCCGTCGCTCGTCGGGGTGGCGCCCGCCATTGCGAATGCTGTCGCCCAGGCAACGGGTGCTCGATTGCGACGACTACCGATGACACCAGAGCGGGTGCTGGTGGCGATGGATCAGATTCGTCCCTCGTGAATCTAGTTTCCGGATGTTGCGAGGGGACGGGCCCCCTTGTTCATTGGATCCCCAGCCTTCGAAATGAGCGCTCTGTCCTACCGTATTCGCGGCTCTTGAAGTCGTGGCGAGGGCACTCAGTCCCTCCCAACCTCGCCGGCGCGGCGGCCTTCGGTGTTGGCGCGAGCGACCAAGCGGCTTTGCGGGAACGCATCGCGGAGTGCCTGAGCGATTGCCGCTTCGTCAAGCTCCCGAGGAAACGCGACGAGCGGCGGCGCATCGCCGATCTCCAAATCGCGTGCGGCGTACGCAGCGGTCGCGATACTTCCGAGGCGGCGCGCCACGGCATCCGGGTGCGTTGGCTTCGTCGCGCGGATCGCGATGTCAGCCTCGCGCCTCGACAGATCGAGCAGCCGCAGATCCGACACCAAGGTCAGTTCGATTCCGGGGTGCAGCTGCCACAACCGCGGCAGGCGTGGAATGATGAAATGGTCGAGCAGCGCATCCAACGCAGTGATCGAGGCGTTTTTCCAGACAGTCTTCAACCGCGGCGAGAGCAACGCGGCCGACCGCTATATCGGTTCCACGTTTGTCGATCACGCCCCGTGGCCTGGTCATCCGCCGACGCTCGCCGGCTTCAAGGCGGGCCTTGCGGAAATGCGCGCGAGCTTTTCCGATCTGCGTGTGACGGTTGAACGCACCGTCGCCCAGGACGATCTGGTGGTCCGTCACTTGAAGATCAGCGGCACCCAGCTCGGGGAATTCATGGGTGCGTCGGCGAGCGGCAAGACCCTTGGGATCGCAGCCATCGACATCATGCGGATGCAAGGCGGGCGGATCGTCGAGCATTGGGGTGTCATGGACGAAGCCGGGATAGCACGACAACTCGGCATATCAGCGTAGCGGACCTGGCGCGGCGCCCGAATTCGACCCATGCCTGTTCGGGTAGAGGATCAAAGGTAGGATCAGAGGGGACAGAGTGGATTGGCGCTTACTCAGGCTTAAATCATAATCAAGCAAACACGACGGCTCGACGAACGCGACGGTCTCGACGATTCATTCGTTGAGATCGTTGTGCCCACTGCGTCGTCGTGATTCAGCCCTAACCGGCTCAAGTAATTGCCACATTCAACGCTGACCCCGTCTTATGATTCAAGCCTGGATTAACGCTTCGGTCATGGTGCGACGCGTTGTGTCGCTGCTCTTGCTGGCGCTTGCCCAGACCATGCTCACGATTGCGCTGACCGTATTCACGTTCGGCTCCAACATGTCGCGCTGGGACAGCGGCGCGCCGGCGCCCATCGGCGTGGAAATCGCAGGCGCGGTGTGCACGGTTCTCGCGAGCCCGTTGCTGCAATGGGTGGCGATGCTTCCGCTAGATTTGCGGCCGTCAGGATTTCCCGGGGAACACTTCCTTTTCCTGGCGAACGGCATGATTTGGGCGCTAGCGATCGTGGGCTTGCGCGGCTGGTGGCGGCGTCGCGCGTTGGGGCATGCGTGATTGAACAACTTGCCGCGGCCCTGTTTTGGCTCGTGATCCTCGCGCCGATCGTCTTGTTTGCCCGGAAGATTCAGCAGGTGCGCAGCGGCGCACAAGGCAAGATGAAGGCCACAGGAATGTTTTTCGCCTGGGCACTTATCCCCGTATTGACCTTCGCCCTAGTCCTGTTCGCGTTGGTGGGCATTGAAGAACTGATCAAGACGCCCCTGATTGGCGAAGGAGTCGCCAGAACGGCGGTGTTCGTCGTCGGCATCGGGCTCGTCGAGGTCCTCATTCTGACTGCAATCTTCGCGATTGCGGCTCGCTTCCAGCGCGTTGCGCGAAACCCGCCCGCGACGCCTTGAGCAGTGTGCCGATCCGAAACGAGAAGGCCAAGAGCTGAGCGGGTAGGGTCAGGTCTTTATCTTATAGCTTCCACTATAAAGTAAAGGCCTGACCCCGTGTCTACCTTCTGACCCCGCGTCTACCTTCGATGTGTTGCGAAAAGCAAGTTTTCGTACTGAGCGCTTAGCCGTTTTATCGCGCCCCAATAAGGACGAAAGCCATTTTCACCGGCTTGTCGCTCTTGTTTCGCCAGGCATGGCGCGTGCCGTTCTGAACCACTACGTCATGCGCCTTGAGATGGACTTGCTTGCCGTCATCGAGCTCAAGCCAGACTTCACCCTCCAACACGATCCCGTAGTCGACTGTGTGGGTCGTGTGCATGCCGGGACTGTCAGGCTCGAACTTCACCGCGAAATCGGGAATCTGCTCCATATATTCCTGACCGGCTGCCGCGGGATTGAAGCTGCTGCTCATCATGACGCTGTCCGGAGGAAAGGTCACGATCGAGAGACGCGACTCGCCGGGTTGCGGCAGGAACGTGGTCTTCGGGGTCACGGTATCCGAACCATTGTGCGGTACCGCCGGTGAAGCTTGTGTCGCCCAGACCAACGCGAGTGACAAGCCCGGGATATTGACGAAGTCCCGGCTCCTCGGAGTTGGTCCATCCGATACGAATGTCGATTTACCCGCGGCATGCCCGGTGACGACGCGACGAACGCTCATGTTTGTATTCTCCGGTTGGGAGTTTCAGTGGAACCCGATACGCCTCGTGGATTCGATGTAGTCAACTAGACTTTGGCCATCACATCTGCCCAGCGCTCCAACATGTCGTTCTCCTGTCCGGGAACGGTGTGGAACTGCATCTGGTTGTAGCCCATGGCCTTCAATCCTCTGAGTCGTTCAACCAATTCCGCCCGCGTGCCGGTGAGCGTGAGCCCGCGGATGACGTCACCGGTGATGTGCTTCTCTTCGGGGCGCAGGAACATGAGATGGCCGCGATGATTGCTGAGGTAACGCGCGTCGGCGGGTTGATACGCCTCGTACACCATGCGGTATGCCTCCAGTTGCGTTTTGAACGGGAAATGCGGCCCGACGGGAAAGATCGAACCGAACTGGTCTTCTTCGATGAGATTGTGGAACGCGATCGCCGCGTAGGGACCCGCCTGCGCTTTCGCGCGTGGACTATCGGCTTGCTCGCCTTCGTCCAATACGCAACCGCCGGTTCCGGCAATGGCATACAGCGTCTTCGTATCGCGTCCGTGCTTCTGCCACGCCGCGCGCATGTCATCGAGGTCGGCTTGTTCGCGCTCGGGATAGCTCGCGCTGCCGATCCACCCGGCGCCTAGCTTCGCCGTCAGTTGCCGCGCCTTGGGACCGAACGCAGATAGAAAAGTGGGGATCGGATCGTTGATATTGATGAGCCCAAGCTCGGGATTCAGAAATCGGATTTTGTGCGTACCACCTTCTTCCGACCAATCAACCGTCTGGCCTTTCAACAGTGCCTCGATCACCTTCACGTATTCTTCGAGTCGCGCGAGCGTGACCGGCCCTAACCCCAACGTTCGACGGCCGGTGAAGCCGGTTGACGCGCCGAACACGACCCTCCCCGGCGCCAATGCATTGAGGGCGGCAAGACCGCTCGCCGCCACAGGCGCTATGCGATTGGACGGAATCAGAACGCCGGCGCACAGCTTGATCTTGGAAGTCTTCATCGCGGCCGCGCCCATCGCGACGAAGATTTCCGCGTTGAGCAACTGTGTATCGTAGAACCACGCGTGCGTGTATCCGAGTTGCTCGGCACGCGCGACGACCTCCCACGACTTCGCCTTTGTCGGCAAGCTCAAAGCCAAGTCCATAGTCTCCCCCGGTGGCTGATCAAAACTTCGTCGACGCCCTCGTCAAAGCAATTCGCAGCCCGAAGGCGGGTTCACGTCAGAATACTCGAATCGCGCCGGAATCGGGTGGGCGCCCGAGCGGCAGCAATGTCCGCGCCAAGGTGCCCGTCTCGTGCCCTCATGTCGCGAACCGAACGCATCACGCCGCTTCGGTGGCCGTAGATTACGCTCACCCACCTGGAAAGTCCGTCATAACACTTTAGGACACGACGCGCGGAATCGAGGCGCGTCGATCGAGCGCGTCTTCGCCGATGCGTCTGCAAGCGGTCACACCCTCTTACGCAGTGCCCCATACCTCCTGCGCCGTTTCTACGACCAGCCGCAGCTTGGCGAATTGCTCGTCTTCGGTCAGCAGATTGCCTTCCAAGGTGGATGCAAATCCGCATTGCGGAGAGAGGCAAAGCTGATCCAGATCCACATACTTTGCCGCGTCGTCGATACGGCGCTTCAGGTCGTCCTTCTTCTCCAACTGCCCTTTCTTGCTGGTGACCAGACCGAGAATCACCATCTTCCCCTTGGGCACGAAGCGAAGCGGCTCGAAGCCACCCGATCGCTCATTGTCGTACTCTAGGAATAGGCCGTCCACATTAAGCTCGTTGAACACCGCTTCGGCGACCGGACCATAGCCGCCCGAAGCGACCCACGCCGACCGATGATTGCCACGGCAGGTATGCACGCACACCGTCATGGTGGGGGGCTTCTTCGCGACGGCTTCATTGATCAGTTGTATGTAGGTCAGATGGCGCCGGTCGGGATCTTCCGACGTGGCACGAATCTTCTCCCGATAGCTCGGATCGGCGAGCATCGCAAACATCGTGTCGTCGATTTGGAGATAGGTACAGCCCAGTTCCCCTAAGCGCCGCACCTGCTCGGCGTAGACCTGGCCGAGATCGCGCAGAAACTCGCCGCGATTCTTGTAGATGCCGGTGTCGTCGGACACTGCACCCAGTCCGTCAAGGATGCTTGGCGATGGGATGCAGAGCTTCGGGACTACCGCCGTGCTCGACTTGAGAAATGCGAAGTCATCGCCATAGATGGCGTGATCGAGATGAAGTCGATCGACGAGTTTTGGGAGTTGGATTTCATTGCGCACCTCGCCGGCCTCGTTCCGGAACGGTCGCAATTGCGTACCGGCCGCCCTGACCCCGCCAATGCGCGACAGAAAATCCATATGCCAGCTGCTGCGGCGAAGCTCGCCGTCGGTCACGCACTGAAGCCCAATGTCCTGCTGCCTCTTGACGACGTAACGAATGGCGTCGTCTTCGACCTGCCGCAATTCGCCGGCGGAGATTTGCTTGTTCTCGAATCTTTTTCGCGCGTCGAGCAGTGTCTTCGGCCGCAGAAGACTACCGACGTGATCGGCGCGAAACGGAGGCTTGCTGCGTGCAGACATGAATCACCCTGAACAAAGCGCGATGTACAATTTCAATCCGCCATCCGCATGGAACAAGGGTCATCATATCCCCGCGGATTGCGCGAGAGGAAATTGGATCTCGAAGGTATTGAAGGTAGATTGGAATTTCTGCCAGGCAAACTAAGCAAGCGCGAGCGACAAGTCTGTTCTCGTGCAGCCGCCGGCAACACTATTGAACGTACGGCCTTCGAGCTCGACATTCGAAGGGCCAGCGTGATCACGTATCGACAGCGTGCCTACCTAAAGCTAGGGATCTCCTGTCAGACCGAGCTGGTCGCGTTGGTCAATAACCTAAGGGCCTGAAATCGTTTCGCGTTGCGCGGAAAGATCCAGCCCTGACCGATGACGGTTACAACAAGCTCGCGTACGACATCTCCCGATGCCATCGGCAGACTCCGGGAGGGGCCTTGTCGCCCCTCCCGGAGTCTGACTCACAGCCTGCGGCACTTACATGTCCATCGCCTGCGCGATTTCAATCGTGCCGCCGATCTTCAGGATCGGGCAGCCCTTTGCTTTCTTGTGCGCATCGGCAAGGCTAGCGGCTTCGATCAGGCTGTACCCGCTTGCCGGATTCGTGCCGCCGCCATCGGCGAGTGAGCCGTCTGCCTTGACCGTGCTCGACTGACCGACCGGATTTCCGCCGTCGATGACGGCCGTGCCCATCGAACCGAACCATGAGCCCCAGGCGTCCATGGCGCTCTTCGCCTCCGCCGGGTTCGACGGATGACTCCCACCGTGGTAGACGAACAGATATTTGGCCATCGTGATTTCTCCTTTGCGTAAGTGATTCGGTACCTCTTGGTACCGGAATGGAGAGTATCCACAGGGAAGCCCTTCTACAACGGCAAATTCGCTCATAATTCCGGGCTCAGATTGTAGGAACTTCACAATGGCGACTCGTTCGTTCGATCAGGGCTCAGCGCTCGTGCAGTCGCTCGCGAAGCTTTCCAGCCTGGGCGTTGTGCCACGTGTTGCGGCGGGGTTCGAAAAGCGAATCGGCGATCTCGCGCGTCAGCTGCAAGAGACTGTCGTTGATGAAATCCCAGCCTTCTCCGCCTCGGGTAACCCCGAGGTGTTGCCGGATCTCGAACGCCACGCGGGCGAGCACATCGCGGAACTGCGAAGAATGCTCGGCGGTGGAGAACTTCGCGACTTCGATTTTGTTCGCGCGCACGCGCGTCGGCGCGCCGGTCAGCGTTTTCCGCTCGAGGCGATGCTGCACGCCTATCGTTGCAGTCAGAAAGTGCTGTCGAAATGGATCAGCGACGCAGCGATCACACCGAACACCCGACGCCGCGAGCAGATCCTCCTCGCCGTCGCGGAGCTCTCGATCGAGTACACGAACACGATCAGCATCGTCGCGGCGGCCGAATACGTTGCGCAGACGCGCATCCTCGCCGAGGCCGAAGGCGACCGGCGCACGGAGTTGCTGAGCATCCTCGTCAGCGGCTACGACGAGTCCGACGGACGCGTCGCGCGCCTCTTGAAGCGCGCCGGTTATCTCGAGCAACGGCAAAGCTTCTGCGTCGCACTCGCGCAGTCGACGGATCCGCTCGAAATGGAGAACCCGGCGCGCGGTCAACGCATCGTCGAGGCGATGACGCAGGCAGTGGCGACGATCCCGGTGCGCGCGATGGTCGGCATTCGCAACAATGTCGTCACCGCCGTGTTTTCGGATGTGCGGCGCGTGTCAGGCTGGACTGCGCCGCAAGCGAACCTTGCTGACCGGATCCGGCCGCGCCTGCTAGCGCTCGGCCCTGCGGTGCTGATCGGCATGAGCAGCGACCAGCCGTCGACCGCCTTTATCCCGCGAGGGCTCCACGAAGCAACGGTGGCGCTGGATTTCGCGAACGTGACCGAGCGCGTCGTGCAATTCTCGGCCCTGCCGATTCGGCGGCTCTTGATCCATCGCGGGGCTGACTACGTCCAGTCCGCGATGCCGGTCTGGTTTCCACCGTTCCGCGACGCCGATGCAAAAGCGCAAGGCGCTCTGACGAAGACGCTGCAGGCGCTCGCTGATGCCGACATGAACGTACAACGGGCGGCGCGGGAGCTGCACGTGCATCCGAACACGATCTACGCCCGGATCGAACGGATCAGCGATCTCACCGGACTGGAGGCTCAGCGCTATCACCATCTCACGGATCTGCTTCTTGCAGCGGATTGCGGTCGGGCGTGAGCCAACGGGCTTCCGAATTACATGCACGCGGTCTACAAACATCACGCTCAACAGGTCGGCGCTTGCGCTGTCTCCCCGGTCACGACTAAACGCCAAGCCTTTCCGGTCGGCGCGACTTCAAAGCGCACCGGCAGGAATTTCTCGATCACGCCGATGTTCGTCTTCGCGTGCTGGGTCATTTCGCTGCATGTAAAGGCCGCCTCTCCGCCTTTTGCGGCGACGGCGAGCGCAAGGGGAAGCATCCACTGATCGGCGAGATGCGGACCAAGTGCGCCATCGCTCACCAGAAACGCTTTCACCTGTTTTGCAAGCGCGGTGGCCACCTGCTCGGCGCTCACACCCTTTTCGCCAAAGCTGGAAAACAGCTCGCCGACATTTTGATAGTGAATGGTCGCCATCGCGTTGCCCGGACCTTCGTTCTGTCGCACGGCAGGAGTACGCAACTGGTCGCCCGACCAACCAAGCGCACTTCCAATTGCCGCGAGTTCCCGCACGGCCACTGTATGAGGCAGCGCCGGCGCCAGGCATTCGGCGTAACGCTCGGCGGCGGCACCGCGTTCGGTCAGATCAAAGGGCACCAACCCGCTTGCCGCGGGCCGAATCGCCGCCGAACACTCACCGCCACCGGCCGGGTAGAAACCATGGCGACGAAGATTCAGGTCGATGCCAACCCCAAGCTGCCGCAGGAGTGGCGCGAAGCTGCGTTCGAGAAAGTGATACGGCGGCGCCATCGGGTTATGGGTGCCTCCGGTGAGCGTCACCTGGCTGGCGTGCGGCGCGAGCATGAGTGCGGGTAGCACCGTTTGCAGGACAAGGGTGCAACTTCCCGCGCTGCCGACATTGAACGTGTACTCGCCCGCACTGACAGTGCCGGGTTCGAACGCGAGATTCTGTGAGCCAAGCTCATCACCTTGCACCTTCGCTGACGAGACAGCCTTCGCCGCCTGCACGCAGGTGAGATGCTGGCGCATCAATCCGGGCTTCGGCCGCTTTGCACGAATGCGGTTGATCGCGATCGGCTTGCCGGTGCACATCGACAAGGCGAGCGCGGTCCGCAGGATCGGTCCGCCGCCTTCACCTGTGGAGCCATCAAGTTCGATTGGGTTCATTCAATTCTTCCCATACCTATGGGCTGTGGCGGCG
>JANMUI010000898.1:0-8559 GCA_031391405.1 Betaproteobacteria bacterium | reverse complement strand
CGGGGGCGCGGGTGGCGCGGGCACCCCCCCACCCATTCCTTGTTTTCCTTCAAAATAAATTTCGTTTTTTTTTTTTGCTCCTGGGTTCTTGGGTGGTTGTGTGGCCGGTGTCCCGCCCCCCGGTGCCCCGCCCCCACGACTCTTCTCATGTGGAAGCCCAGTGCGCTACGGCCGGTTCGCGCGGCTGGGTGCCGATGCGAACCACGGTCGGATCATACGTCGAGACGCGAAAGTCGACAACCGGCGCCCGACCGCAGGTCACTCAAAAATTATCCACGGAGGATCCGGAGGAAAAGAGGAGGGGCACGGTGGACACGCTCTTGAATCCGGGTGACGACAAAAGCAAAATAGGGTCAAGCGAAATAGCGTCCTGCTGCACACGCCCCGTTGATCCTGATCCTCCGCTTTTCCTCTGCGTCCTCCGCGTCCTCCGTGGTGAATTTTTGAGGGGTGGACGCGGTTCGAGCTGGTGAATTTTTGGGCAGCTCTAGGGTCGAACCCTACACTTTCCCCAGCGCCCGCAACACCCGCTCCGGCGTGAACGGCATGTCGCGCACCTTGGCATTGAACGGAATCAGCGCGTCGTTGATGGCGTTCATGATTGCCGCCGGCGCACCTGCCGTACCATTCTCGCCCGCGCCTTTCGCACCGAGCTCCGAGGTCTTGGTCGGCGTCTCGATATGCGCCGTGTGAATATCCGGCATCTCGAACGACATCGGTACCAGATAGTCGGCAAGGTTGGCATTCAACATCTGCCCACGCTCGTCGTACATGCATTCCTCGAACATCGCGCCGCCGATGCCTTGCACGATGCCGCCGCGGGTTTGTTCATCAACCAGCAATGGATTGATCACCGTGCCGCAATCGCCCACGCACCAGTGCTTGAGCAACTTGATGAAGCCGGTGTCCGGATCGACTTCAACCAGCGATGCCTGGACGCCATTGGCAAACGTGAATGCATATTCACGCGGCACGAAATGGCGGGTGACGGTGAGCTCGGACTGGAAATTCATCGGCAGCGTATCGGGGCGAAAGTAGGCGACGCGCCCGACTTCAGCGAGCGGGAGTTTCTTCTCGCCGGTGGTGGTATCGATGACGTGGTTCTCGACGATATCGAGGGTCACCTTCTGCACGTTGAGCATCGCCGCCGCCACATCGAGGATGTTCGACTTCAGCGCCTTACCCGATTGCAGGACCGCTTCACCGCCGATGCCGGCCCCACGCGATGCCCACGTGCCGCCGCCGTACGGCGTTACGCGCGTATCGCCGGTGAGCACGCGGACCTTGTCGAGCGACACACCGACTGCCGTAGCCGCGATCTGCCCGAAGATCGCATCGGTGCCCTGTCCCTGTTCGGTCACGCCGCACAGCACCGTCACCATGCCGGAAACGTCCATGCGCAAGGTCGCGCCGTCCTGCGCGGAGATCGGCGCACCACCAACGCCGTAGAACGCCGCCGACGGGCTGGTGACCTCGATGATCGATGCAAGGCCGATGCCGCGATGGACGCCGCGCTTTCGTAGCGCAGCCTGCTCGGCACGCAACGCCGGGTAATCCATCATCGCGAGCAGCTTGTCGAGACACTTATGGTGCGACAGCTTCTCGAATCGAATGCCGGATGGAAATGTATAGGGATACGCGTCGTCCCTAATCAGGTTACGTCGGCGAAACTCGGCCGGATCGATGCCAAGCTTGATCGCCGCGGCATCGACGATCCCCTCGGTGATCGCCGCCGCGATCGGATGGCCCACCGCGCGGTATTGGCAGGTCACGTTTTTGTTGGTGAAGACCGCGTTCAACTTCGCCCGGTATTGCTTGTGCCGGTACGGCCCGCCGGTGAGGTTGACGACCTGATTGCCTTCAATGCCGCTGGTGCGCGGATACACCGAGTACGGACCGATCGCGGTGAGATCGTCCATATCGAATGCGAGGATGTTCCCCGCCTTGTCGGCGGCCAGGCGGATCTTCACCCGGTGTTCGCGTGCGTGGATGTCGGAGACCATCGACTCCATGCGATCGGCGACGAACTTGACCGGCCGGCGCAGCATGATCGACAGCGCGACCGTACACATCTCATCAGGATAGGTATGCACCTTGATGCCAAAACCGCCGCCCACATCCTTCGCAATGACCTGGATGCTCGCTTCCGGCAAATCAAAGTGCTTGGCGAACAGCTGCTGCATCATGTGCGGCGACTGTGTGTTGTGATACACGGTGAGCGAATGCTCGCCTGCGTTGTAGTCGGCCAGGATGATGCGCGGCTCCAGGCACACGCCGGTGTGGCGCCCGAAGGAATAGTCTTCCTCGACGACGCAGTCTGCTTGAGCAAACGCCGCATCGACTTCGCCCGTGTCAAGCTCGCGATGAAAGCAGATGTTGTCGCCCAGTTCAGGATGGATGACCGTCTTGCCGGCAAGCGCGTCCCGCATGTCCACCACGACGGGCAACTCTTCCCAATCGGCCTCGATGAGATCGCGCGCATCCTCGGCTTGCGCGCGCGTCTCGGCCACCACCGCCGCGACCGGTTCGCCCTGCCAACAGGCGCGTTCGATGGCGAGCGGAAACTGCTGCGGCGAGCGAATCCCTTTGAGATGCGTCAGCACCCCGATCCATGGCGAACAGATTTCGCGGACCGCATAGCCGTCAACGACCGCGATCACGCCGGGCGCGGCGCGTGCCTTGGAAAAATCGAGCTTCTTGATCTTGGCGTGCGCATGCGGGCTGCGGAAATACACCACCTGCGCAAGGCGCGGAAAGCGCAGATCGTCGGTGTAGGCGCCGCGTCCTTGCAGCAATCGCTTGGCATTCGCGCGCGGCTCGCTCTTGCCGATGTAGCCGGTCTGCACGCGCGTACCCGGCGCCTGCACCGGGCGATCGATGACCGGTGTCGTCGTGCTGCTGGAAATTTCATCGCTCACGATTTTCCTCCGAGCCGTTGCTTGGAGATCAGCACCGCTTCGATCGCATCGACGATTGCGTGATAGCCGGTGCAGCGGCAGTAATTGCCTGAGATGTATTCGCGAATCTCTTCGCGATTGGCGTCGGGCTTGTTCTTCACCAGATCGATGGCGCACATGATCATGCCCGGGGTGCAGAATCCGCATTGCAAGGCATTGCGCTCGTAGAACGCATTCTGCATTTCCGCGGCTTCGCCGGAATCGGACACGCCTTCGATCGTATCGATCGTCTTGCCGTTGCATGCAACCGCGAGCGTGAGGCATCCGCGCACGATCTCGCCGTTCACACGCAAGGTGCACGCGCCGCAGACGCCATGCTCACATCCCGCGTGCGATCCGGTGAGGCCCATCTCCTCACGCAGAAAATCGACCAGATGCGTGCGCGCCGCGATCCGGCGCGTGACTTGCGTGCCGTTCAATGTCATCGTTGTTTCGAGCTCGTAGTCCATTGTCGACTCCGTTCAGGCAGGATTCTGCGTTGTAGAGCACGCAGAATCCTATGAGTTGAAACAAATGTTCAGTTGATCGATGCCTCGTCCATGGAACGTGCTGCCCATTGGCGTTGAACGGTTGCTGTTTTTTGGTTCGTTACGAGCATTTGCGTCTTCCATCAGGAATTTGCGCGGTCCACCGCGGAAATTCCTAGCGCCGCCAGCGCGCGACCGGTCAGTACGCGTGCGAGATGAATCTTGGTCGCGGGTGCCGAGTAGAGATCGCCGATCGGGTCGAGATCCGCTGCAAGCGCTTGTTGTGTCGCGGCCACCACCGCCGGTGTGAATGCTTGACCTTCAACCGCGGCCATCGCGCCTTTTGCAAGGATCGGCGTCGCACCGGCGCCCAGATACGCGAGCCGCACATCGCGAAATTTGCCGCTCTCAAGCTTGGCGATCGCCGCGACGCCGGCAATTGCGTAGTCGCCATGGCGACGGGCCAATTCGAGAAACGCGCTGCGGTAATCGGGTCCGATCGCGGGGAGCTCGATTGCAACGAGGATCTCCTTTGACTGAAGCGCGGTGGTATAGAGCCCTTTGAAGAATTCGCGGGCCTTCACGCGGCGCTCACCTGCCTTTCCGGCGATCACGAGCTCCGCATCCAGTGCGAGGATGCATGCCGGCCATTCGGCGGCCGGATCGGCGAATGCGATCGAGCCGCCGATCGTGCCGGCGTTGCGAATGGCGGCATGCGCAATATGCGACACGGCCTTGGCGAGCAGCGGCGCGTCCCGGGCGATAACGGGCGAGCGCTCGATCTCGCGATGGCAGGTGAGCGCGCCAATCCGCAGCCGGCCATTGGCGTTCGTGATGCCCGCCAAAGCATTGATGCCGGTGATATCGATGAGGATGGACGGCGACGAGAGCCGCATGTTGAGCGTGGCGATCAGGCTCTGACCACCCGCCAGCAGCTTGGCGTCATCGCCATGCAGCTCGAGCAGTGCGAGCGCCGCGGCGAGCGTTGTCGGCTTTGCATACGCGAACTTGGGCGCCTTCACGCGGAACCTCCTCTGGATGAGCGCCCGCGTGGGACCTGTACTTGCAATGCGTGTCGATGGGCGCGGGCGGCGGCTATGGTAGCGCAGGCCCGGAAAATCGGGAACCGCTGAATCCTAGCGCCTCAGAAACTCACCACGGAGGAAGCGGAGGACAGAGAAGCGGGGAAACGAGAAACGGGAGACGGGAGACGGGAAAAGGGAGACGCCAATCGCCTTCACCCGTCGCCCCGTCGCCCTTCCCGTGTGTCCCCTGTGTCCTCTGCGTCCTCCGTGGTTCAAAAGCAATCCAGGGATCGATTATTCAGAGGACCGTCACGCCGCCAGCGCGGCATTGGATTTGGCCCGCGCGGGATGCGACGTCCCGGCATTGCCGATCGAGGCTACGCAGTCCCGCCCGGCATGTTTGGCGCGGTAGAGTGCCTGATCCGCACGCGCAAGGAGCGCCTCGATCATCTCGCCAGGTTGAGACTCGGCGACGCCGATCGATACCGTTACCCGCGTCGGGATGCCCAGATCCCCGAACGAGAGCGCGCCGATCTGCTCTTGCACGCGGGCGCATATCTTGAGCGCGCTCTCGAGCTTCGTGTCGGGTAGTGCAATGACGAATTCGTCGCCGCCGAACCGCCCGAAATCATCCATGCCGCGCAGGTGCGAAGCGATCTCGCTCGCCATCCGGCGGAGCAGTTGGTCGCCAAGTCCGTGGCCGAAACGGTCATTGACCGCCTTGAGATGATCGACGTCGAGAAAGCACACGCTGAAGGCCGGACCGCCCCGATTGCACCGTTGCTGCTCACGTTGCAGATTCGCGACGATCTGATGCCGATTCAAGACGCCGGTCAGTTGGTCGGTGCTGGCCTGCCGGCGGATTCGTTGCAGCGAGTGCCCGATCGCCACGATCCACAGCAGCACCACGGCTTGGGTCACCCACTGCATGACTTCGTGGACGAGATTGATGGCATCGGGCCGCGCCTGCATCGCCATGTGGATCACCAGCGCATGGCATGCCATCGCGAACGCTGCGGCGAGCAGATGCTGGACGCGCGGCAGTCGAAACGCGCCGAACAGGAACGGCACGGTATAGAGAAGCAGAAAAATCGGGCGCGCTTCATCAGCGTGATACGCACCATACATGATGAATGCGGTGGCGGCCGCAAGCTGCAGCAAAGTAAGGCTCGGATCACGGAATCGCAGGTTGACGCCGGAGACCAAGGCGCCATAGAAGGCCAGATTGAAGGCGATGGCGATCGGTAACGCATAGAGGATGGGCTCCAACGCCAGCATCCCTGCCTTATTGCAAAGCCACGCGATCGTGAAGCAGACGACGTAGACAGTGAGGGCCATATTGATGATCCGTCGCGGGCAAAGACTTGGTGGCGACCCTCGCCGGAGACGCGCGAGGAGGTGCATCGAAGCCTTGCCGTATTTGTTGGGAAGGGTGCGCAACATGGCGCAAATGCGAGTGCCAAAGGCGATGGTGACGCATATCCGTTGGTTAGACCGCTCCAGTGGTCGGCTCGACAAAACCGTCAGTCTTCGGACATGCGGAACTAATGCACGATCGCACCGGAGCGCCCAAGTTGGCCGATAAACGCGTTAGCCAGAGGGCCGCGCGGATTCCAGTTGCGATGCAGCGCGAACTTTCCCCCTTGTGAAAGGACGCCGCGGAGGGCGGGGATTCCGTCGTCCGATCGACACCACCCGCAATTCGTATAATGAATTTCATCCAATCACAAGGGAGAAGACATGGCCACCAAGAAAGCCCCGATAAAGAAGGCCGCAACGAAATCGGGCAAGCCATCAGCCCGCGGGACGAGCAAGCTGCAACCGTCGAGGGCGAGCACGGCGCTGATCGATGACCTCGTCGCCGGCAATCGTGTGCTTGCCCAATATGGTGTCGTCGATGCGTTCGGGCATATCAGTGCCCGGCACGACAAGGATCCGAACCGCTACCTGATTTCCTGTTCGCGCGCCCCGGAGATCGTCAAGGCCGACGATATCCTCGAGTTCGATCTCGATTCCAACGCACTCGACAATAAGCGCGGACTCACGCTCTACACCGAGCGGTTCATCCATGGCGAGATCTACAAACGCCGCCCGGACGTGATGGCCATCGTGCACAGCCATTCCCCGTCCATCGTGCCGTTTGGTGTTGCCGGTGTCCCGTTGCAAGCCGTGTATCACATGGCGGGATTTCTTTGCTGCGGCATTCCGGTGTTCGATATCCGCACGAAGTTCGGGATGACCGACCTGCTCGTCCGCAACAAGGAGCACGGGAGTGAGCTGGCGGACATTTTGGGCGATGCGCCGGTGGCACTCATGCGCGGACATGGCAACGTCGTCGTCGGGCCATCGGTGCCCGGTGCCGTCTATCGCGCGATCTATACCGAGATCAACGCGCGATTGCAGCAGCAAGTGCGGGCGCTGGGCGGTACGCCGACCTATCTGTCGCGCGAAGAAGGTGAAAAAGCCAACCTCACCAATCTCGCGGCAATCGAGCGCCCATGGGAGCTTTGGAAGAAGAATGCGCTAGGGCGATGAACGCCGGTTGATGCGCCGGCGCCGTCAGTGGCGCCGGCGCGGTTCGGCCCGGTGAATCGCAAGATACGCAAGCCAACAGGCGAGGCTGAGCAATGCCCATCCCAATTGACCAAGCGCGAGATGGAGCGTTGAGCCCGACAATGCGATCGACACGAATCCGAGCGACACCGCACACGCAAGCAGCTGGAAGAAGGCCTGACATGATGCGGCCAGACCACGTCGTGCAGGCATGAGCTCCATGATCAGGACCTGCATGACCGGTGCCGCCATCGCGATGCCGGTGGTCGCAAACAGCAATGGTCCGATGCTCGCGACAAGATTCGCTTCGTATACCGCATGCCAGATGACATTGAATGCGGCGGGCGCGATCATCAGCACGAGGGCGGTCCAGATCGTCTTGCGATGCGACCATTTCCCGGCGATCCGCCCCGAGATGAATGAGCCGAGCATGAATCCGACCACAACGGGGATGAACAGATAGCCGAACTGCGTTTCATCCAGGCCGAGTTGATCGACTAGAAATGGATGCGCGGCGCCGATGTACTGCATGAACATCTGCAGGCTGAACGCTGAAATTCCGGCCAGCGCATAGAACGTCGGCGAGAGGAGGATCTCGAGATAGCCGCGGGCGAGGGCGATCGGATGCAAGGACTGCCGCTTTGCATTGGGATGCGTTTCCGGCAGTGCCACGAACGCCCAGACCGTCAGAACAAGACCGCCTGCAAACAAGAACCAGAAAATACTGCGCCATCCCAGCCATTCGAACAGCCAGCCGCCAATAATGGGCGCGATCGCGGGTGCCAATCCGAAGACCACCATGATGTTCGACAGCAGACGCTGCGCGGCAGCCCCCTCCAAGATGTCACGCACGATCGCGCGGCTGAGGACCATGCCGACGCCGCCGGCCAGCCCGGCAATAAACCGGAACACGATGAGCGACTCGACGGTCGTCGCGAGCGCGCAGCCGAGGGCCCCGGCAGTGTAGACAACCAAGCCGGCCAGCATGACCGGCCTGCGTCCGATCGCATCGGAGATCGCACCATGCCATAGGGCCATGATGGCCAAGCCGAGCATATAGGCCGACAGGGTCTGCTGCGCTTGGACAAGACTTGCCCCCAACGACTCGCGCATCGCGTTCAGCGCGGGCACGTAGGTGTCGGTTGCAAAGGGCGAAAGCATTGTCAGCGCCGCGATCAGCGCAATGAAGCCGGTGCTTGCACCGTTCGCAACCATTGGCGTGGCCATGCCAATCAGCTTGAGACGGCAATACCCCGCGGCTTGCGCGACGGGCGATGGCTATTCACGCCGCTTTGCATCGATCAGCGCAAGCAGTCGATCAGGACTGATCGGATAGTCGTTGACCTTTACGCCAAGCGGCTTGAGCGCGTCTTCTACGGCCGACACGATGCAGGCGATCCCGGGAATCGTTCCACCTTCGCCCGCGCCCTTCACACCGAGTGGATTGACGGGCGATGGCGATTCCATGTGCTCGACATTGATCCGCGGCATCCCGGTCGCAACCGGCAGAAGGTACTCGCCCAGATTGGCCGTAAGCGGCTGACCCGAATCGCGGCC